>JBMOQZ010000213.1:0-15143 GCA_049322475.1 Myxococcota bacterium
CCCTACACGCCGGACGACATGGCGAAGGCCGCCTACGAGAAGGCGAAGGCCGCCGGCGCCGACGCGAAGACCAACGCCAAGTCGGGCGACGCCGCCGCGATCGCCGCGGGCAAGGCCCACTACGAGACGCGCTGCGCCTCGTGCCACGGCGCGGCCGGCAAGGGCGACGGCGTCGCCGGCGCGGCGCTGCCGCAGAAGCCCGCCGACTTCACGGACAAGGACCGCTGGGCGTTCACCTCCGTGGGCGTCAAGCACTGGGTGACCATGAACGGCATCCAGGGCACCGCGATGGCCCCCCTCGGGCTCACCGACGACCAGGCGTGGGAGGTCCTCGCCTACATCGAGTCCGAGTTCGCCAAGAAGTAGGCCGGCTCGTCTTCGGGGGGCGGGCCCGGTGCCCGCCCTCCGTGTTTTTCGGGGCCCCGGTGCGCGCGCGCGCCGCGCCTCCGCGCGAGCGCGGCCACGGCGGCCGATCACCCGTCCGCGCGTGTCCCGGTTCGGCACCTGCCGGGCCGCTTTTCCGGGACCCTTCCGCCAGGCGGCGCGGACCCTCTTGTAGCGCACAGCACACTGCATTAGGGTGGCGCCCCTTCGAGACCCCCCCACCCTGTCGGCCCCACCGGCCGGAGGATGATCCATGCAGAAGCTGCCAGGCGTGTTCCTGGTGTCGGCGCTCGCCGCGGGAGCCCTCGCCGGCCCCGCGATCTGGGCGACACGCGCCGAGGCCGACAGCGCGACCGCCGAGACCTTCACGATCGGGTCGAAGAACCTCCTGCCGCCGGAGCTGTTCGCCGACGACCTCGTGGTCGCCGTGGGCGAGCCGCCCGCCGACCCGCTCCCGCAGCCGATCGCCTTCCCGCACGACCGGCACACGAAGGTCCTCGGGATGGACTGCCAGTACTGCCACTCGGGCGCGCGCAAGGGCATCCACGCGGGCATCCCCGCCACGCAGGTCTGCATGGGCTGCCACGGCCTCGTCTCCACCGAGGGGCGCCCCGAGCTCGACAAGCTGAAGGAGTACTACAAGGACGGGACCGGCGAGCCCATCCCGTGGGTGAAGGTCCACGACCTCCCCGACTTCGTGTACTTCAGCCACAAGCGTCACGTGCTGGGCGGGGTCCAGTGCAACGAGTGCCACGGCGAGGTGACGGAGATGACCGTCGCCGAGCGCGTGTCCTCGCTCAAGATGGGCTGGTGCCTCGACTGCCACGCGCAGCACGAGAAGATCGACGAGAACTACGGCGACAAGGCGGAACTTCGGCGCGCTGAGCTGAAGGACTGCTGGACCTGCCACAAGTAGACGGAGCGACGAGTATGGCGAACCTGAACCGTCGCGACTTCCTGCGCAACGCCGGCCTCGCCGGCGCGGCGACCGCGGCCGCCTGCACCTACCCCGAGTACGACCCGAAGACGCCGAAGGAGAACGCGCTGCCCTACGTGGTGCAGCCCGAGGACGTCCTGCCCGGCACGGCGTCGTACTTCTCCACGCTCTGCGTCGGCTGCGCCAACGCGTGCGGGCTGGTCGCCCGCAACCGCGAGGGCCGCGTGGTCATGGTCGAGGGCAACCCCGATCACCCCGACGGCTCCGGCCTCTGCACGCGCGGGCACATGGATCTGCTCGCGACCTACAGCCCGGATCGCCCCGACGCCCCGATGGACGCCGGCAAGGCGACGACCTGGGACGAGGCGGTCGCGAAGATCGTCGCCGCCGCGCAGGCGGCCAGGGCGGCCGGCAAGGGCGTCGCCTGGCTCGGCCAGTACCGGACCGGCAGCCTCGCCCGCGCGCTCGACGAGCTCGCCGGCGGCGGCGACCTGCGGCGCGTCCACTGGGAGCCGCTCGGCGTCGAGACGCTGCTCGCCGCGAGCCGCGCCGTGTTCGGGAAGGACGCGCTGCCGAGCTACGAGCTCGCCGACGCGCACGTCGTCGTCTCGTTCGGCATGGACTTCCTCGGGTCCGCGTTCGACGCCATGCACCTCGCGAAGGGCTGGGCCGCGGCGAAGGACCCGGCGCACGGCGGCTTCGTCGCGCGCTTCGTCGCCATCGAGCCGCGCGTCGGCACGACGTCCTCGCAGGCGGACAACTTCCTCGCGCCGAACCCGGGAACGGAGGCGCAGGTCGCCCTCGCGCTCGCGAAGCTCGTCGCCGAGAAGACCGGCTACGCCGGCCCCGCCGCGGGCCTGCTCGCCGGCATCGACGTCGCCGCCGCCGCCAGCGCGTCGGGCCTGTCCGACGCGAAGCTCGCCGAGGTCGCCGGGTGGATCGCCACGGGTCCGTCGGTCGTGCTCCCCGGCGGGCACGCCAACGCCGGCGCCGACGCCACGGCCCTCGCCGTCGCGACGCTGCTGCTCAACGAGGTCGCGGGCAACGTCGGCAAGACCGTCGTGTTCGGCCGCGAGGCCCGCCCCGGCCGCGTGAACGGCTACGCCGACGTGAAGCAGCTCCTCGCCGACGCGAAGGACGGCAAGATCGGCGTCCTGATCCTCGACGGCGTCAACCCCGTCTACAACCTCCCGGCCGCCGACGGCGCCGCCGCCGCCCTCGACGCGGTCGAGACGCTCGTCCAGCTCGGCGTCGAGCCCGACGACTCCACGCGCGCGAAGGCCATCTTCCTCGCGACGACGTCCGGCCTCGAGGGCTGGGGCGACGCCGAGGTGTTCGCCGGCGTGCACGTCCTGCAGCAGCCGGCGATGAACCCGATGAAGGACGTGCGTGGCGTCGGCGACCTCGTGCTCGCCCTCGGCAAGGCGCTCGTCCCTGCCGCCGAGGCCGCGCCGGTGGCCGCCGCGCCCGAGGCGGCCGACGGCGGCGCCCCCCTGACGAACGTGCTGCCCGCGCCCTCCGCGATGGGCTTCGCCCACGCGACCTGGGCCGAGTACGTGAAGGCGCGCTGGGTGAAGGAGGTCCTCCCCGACGGCGAGGCCGGTTGGGTCGCCGCCCTGCAGCGCGGCGGGCACTTCGCGCCTCCGGAGAAGACCGGCGCGGCGGTGACGCTCGCCGCGCTTCCGCAGGCCGGCGCCGCCCCCGCGGCGCAGGACAAGGCGCTCGTTATCTTCCCCGGCCCGCACCTCTACGACGGCCGCCACGCGAACCGCCCCTGGGCGCAGGAGCTCCCCGACCCGCTGTCGACCTACAACTGGGGCACCTGGGCCGAGCTCAACCCCAAGACCGTCGCCGCGTTGGGCCTCGGGCGCGACGACCTCGTGTCCGTCAAGACGGCCGCGGGCGAGATCGAGTGCGGGTTCTTCGCCTCCCCCGGCGTCCGCGAGGACACCGTCGCCGTCATCCTCGGCAACGGCCACGCCGGCATGGGTCGCTACGCCGAGGGGCGGGGCGCCAACCCGATCGCGCTCCTGGACTCCGTCGCGGACCCGCAGAGCGGCGCGCTCGCGTACTACGGCGCGCGCGCGCAGGTCGCCCGCGCGGGCACCGGCAGCGGCGTCTACATGGCGAGCGGCCACGAGAACCCCTCGATGTCGCAGCACGGGCGGCCGATCGCGGTCCTCGTGAGCGCGGCCGACGCCGCGGCGCACCTCGAGGGCAAGCCCGGCAGCATCGTCGCGATCCACCACCCGCCCTTCCCCGAGCAGCTCGTGGAGAAGGGGCTCACGGACATGTTCCCCGAGCCCCAGCACCCGACCTACCGCTTCGCGATGTCGATCGACACGAACGCGTGCAACGGGTGCGGCGCCTGCCAGATGGCCTGCGCGATCGAGAACAACACGCCGTTCATCGGCCCCGACCAGTTCCGGCGCGGCCGCACGATGATGTGGATCCGCATGGACCGCTTCTGGGAGGGCGAGGGCGAGCACCAGGACGTGCGCCACCTCCCGTCGTTGTGCCAGCACTGCGCCCACGCGCCGTGCGAGGGCGTGTGCCCGGTCCTCGCGACCTACCACAACCTCGACGGCCTGAACGCCATGATCTACAACCGGTGCGTCGGCACGCGCTACTGCGCGAACAACTGCCCGTACACGGCGCGGCGCTTCAACTACCACACGTGGCAGTGGCCGGAGTCCATGCACCTGATGCTCAACCCGGACGTCACGTCCCGGGAGATGGGCGTCATGGAGAAGTGCACCTTCTGCATCCAGCGCACCCGCGCCGCGAAGGACGCGTGGCGCGACATGGACCACGCGGTGGTGCCGGACGCGGCGCTCCAGAAGCTCACCGCCTGCGCGGCGGCGTGCCCGACGGACGCCATCACCTTCGGCAACGCGAAGGACGCCGAAGGCAAGGTCGCGAAGGACTTCGCGAGCCCGCGCGCGTACACGCTGCTCGGCGAGCTCAACACCAAGCCGGGCATCCGCTACCTCGCGCGCGCCCGTCACGACTACGTCGCGGCCGGCGGCCACGGCGGCGGGCACGGCGGCGGCGAGAGCCACCCGGCCCCCGCGGGCGGCGGCCACGCCCCTGAAAATCACGGCGGCACCGAGCAGAAGCACGGCGCCGAAGGCCACAAGGAGGGTTGATGAAGGCGCCGACCTACAGCGCGGTCAACCGGGACGTCCTCGCGCCCCTGTTCACGCCGACCGCGGCCTACATGGCGACGCTGGCGGTGACCCTCGCCGTGCTCGCCTTCGGCGGGTACTGCTGGGCGATCCAGCTCATCTACGGGCTGGGCGTCGCCGGGTACCACCCCCCCGTCTTCTGGGGCGTGTACATCACCACCTTCGTCTTCTGGATCGGCATCGGCCACGCCGGCACGCTGATCTCCGCGATCCTCTTCCTCACGCGCAGCCGCTGGCGCACCGGCATCTACCGGGCCGCGGAGGCGATGACGATCTTCGCGGTCATGACGGCGGCCCTGTTCCCGGCCATCCACGTCGGGCGCGCCTGGTACGCGTACTGGCTGTTCCCCTACCCCAACCAGCGGCAGCTCTGGGTCAACTTCAAGTCGCCGCTCATGTGGGACGTGTTCGCCGTCTCGACGTACTTCACGGTGTCGACGGTCTTCTTCTTCATCGGTCTCATCCCCGACATGGCGTCGGTGCGCGACCAGACGAAGGGCTTCACCAGCAAGCTGTACGACGTGATGTGCCTCGGCTGGCGCGGCACCGACCGCCAGTGGCGCCACTACATGGCGGCCTACGGCTTCTTCGCCGCCCTCGCGACGCCGCTGGTGCTGTCGGTCCACTCGGTCGTGTCCTGGGACTTCGCGATGGCCGACACGCCGGGCTGGCACTCGACCATCTTCCCGCCCTACTTCGTCGCCGGCGCCATCTTCTCCGGCTGCGCGATGGTCATCACGCTGATGTTGCCGCTGACCAAGCTGTTCAAGCTGGACGCGTACATCCACGTGTGGCACTTCGAGCACCTCGCGAAGCTGTGCCTCTTCACGGGCGGCATCCTCACCTATGCGTACGGCACCGAGTACTTCATCGCCTGGTACTCGGACAACATGTACGAGTGGGGCACCTTCGTGGACCGCGCCACCGGGAACTACTGGTGGGTGTTCTACATGATGGTGTTCTGCAACTGCGTCGCGCCTTTGCCCTGGTACTTCAAGAAGGTGCGGACGAGCTACCTCTGGCTGTTCGTCATCAGCATCTTCATCAACATCGGGATGTGGTTCGAGCGCTACAACATCATCGCGAGCTCGCTGTCGCACAGCTTCGATCCCGGCGGGTGGGTCTACTACGTCCCCACCTACATCGAGATGGGGATCATGCTCGGCAGCTTCGCGTGGTTCTTCCTCTGGTTCCTCCTCTTCGTGAAGATCATGCCCTCCGTGGCGATCGCCGAGGTGAAGGAGCAGATCCGTCCCCCGCTCAAGCAGGATGAGGAGGCCGCGGCCAAATGAGTTCCGTGCCTGTCGGGGCGGTCGCCACCGTCCCCCCCATCAAGGCCGTGTACAAGCACCTGGACTGCCTCGTCACGGGCATCCACGACCTCAAGAAGGCCGGCTTCACCGACATGCAGGTGATGACGCCCTTCCCGCGTCACGAGGTCGAGGAAATCCTCTACGAAGGCGAGCCGTCCCCGGTGCGTTGGTTCACGCTCTTCGGCGGTCTGTTCGGCGCGTCGATGGCCTTCACGATGGCCTCGCTGATGTCCGCGAACTGGCCGATGATCATCCCGGGCGGCAAGCCGCTCGTGTCGGTCCCGCCGTTCATCGTCATCACCTTCGAGGGCACCATCCTCTGGGGCTCGATGTTCACCTTCATCGGCCTGCTGCTGTTGTGCCGCCTGCCGGCGCGCAACCTGCCCGAGGAGGTGAAGGACCCCCGCTTCTCCAACGACCACTTCGGCATCGTGCTCGAGCACGTGGGCGCCCAGGACGCGGAGAAGATCAAGCACATCCTCGCCCACTCCGGCGCCATCGAGGTCACCGGCGGCGGCTCGGAGGCCCCCCATGCGTAAGCGCGTTCTCTGGCTCTTCGCCGCGGGGCTCGCCACCGCGGGGCTCGCCTGGGCGTCGCCCTGGGACATCGACATGATCGACTCGACGATGTTCAAGGCGTACGAGTGGAAGATGCGGCCGGGCATCCCGGCGGGCAGCGTGCAGCGCGCGTCGCCGCCGCCGTCGGCCCCGCGCCCCGGCGAGGCGGGCGCCTACCAGGGCGACTACTTCGCGAAGATCGACCGCTTCACGCAGGGCGACGCGCTCACCAACCCCTGGGCGGCCGACCCCGCGATCGTCGAGATCGGCAAGGCCCGCTTCGCGGCGAGCTGCGCTCCCTGCCACGGCCCCGAGGGCAAGGGCGGCGGGCCCGTGACCCACAACGATCCCGAGAAGAAGATCGCCCGCTACCCGGTGCCCGCGCCGCTCCTGTCCGGCGCCGGCAACGTCTCGGCGATCCGCTCCGACGGCTACATCTACGGCACCATCCGCCACGGCGGCGCCGTCATGCCCGCGTACGGCATCGCGCTGACGGACAAGGAGCGGTGGGCCGTCGTCGCCTACATCCGCACGCTCGAGGGCGCGCAGTACACGAAGGGGACCCCCTGATGTCGACCGACCTCATCGCCCTCGCCCGCACCGTCGTGGGTCCCGGCCCGGACGTCGAGCGCACGCTGAAGTCCACGCCGCGCGAGGTCCCGGGCGCCTGGCGCGCGGGCGGGCTCGCCGGCATGGCGATCGGCCTCGTCGGGCTCGTGCTCGGCCTCGTGTCCGGCGACGCCGACACCACCCATCGCACGCTGGGCATCCTGCTCGTCTGCATCGTGTACTTCTTCGGCGTGTCGCAGGGCGGCGTGATGTTCGCCGTCGCGCAGACCGTCACGCTCGGCCGCTGGGGGCGCCCCTTCAAGCGGATCGCCGAGTCGTTCGCCTTCTTCCTCCCGATCGTGTATCTGCTGTGGATCGCCTTTCTGCTCGCCGGCGGGACCGACATCTACGACTGGAAACACGAGACGATGCACGGGCACAAGGCGATCTGGCTCGCGCCGGGCTTCTTCGTCGCGCGGCAGATCGTCCTGATGGGCCTGCTCACCGTGCTCTCGCTCGTGTTCGTGCGCAACAGCCTGCGACCCGACCTCGGCGCGGCGCAGGAGGAGCACGGGATCCAGCCGCCCTCCTGGCTCGCGTGGATCACCGGCGGCTGGAAGGGTCGCGCGGTCGAGGTCGAGGAGGCCTACCAGCGCAACATCCGCCTCGGGCCCGTGATGATCGTGAGCTACGCCATCATCTTCACGATCTTCGCGGTGGACGCGGTGATGAGCCTCGCGCCCCACTGGTACGCGAACATGTTCCCCGCGTGGATCTTCGTCTCGAGCTTCTGGCTGTCGCTGAACTGGGTCGTGATCATCTCGGTGACGACGCGCCACTGGCTCGCGATCGACCACCTGACGAAGGCGACGAACTACCACGACATCGGCAAGCTCATCTTCGCGCTCTGCGTCTTCTGGGCGTACACGTTCTTCGCGCAGCTCCTGCCGATCTGGTACGGGAACATGCCCGAGGAGACGAGCTACCTCTTGCTCCGCCTCTACGCGGAGCCCTGGGCGCCGCTCTCGAGGGTGGTGGGCGCCATGTGCTTCGTCATCCCCTTCTCGGTGCTGCTCTCGCGCGGCATCAAGAAGATCCCGAGCTCGCTCATCGGGATCTCGGGGGTGATCGCGCTCGGCCTCTTCCTCGAGCGCTTCATGCTGGTGATGCCCGAGGTGTGGCTCAAGGAGAGCATCCCCTTCGGCTTCGTCGAGATCTGCGTGCTGGTCGGCTTCGTCAGCGCGTTCTTCACGGTGGTGACCACCGTTCTCTCGAAGATCCCCCCGGTGGTGTTCACCGACCCGTTCATGAACCCCAACCCGTCCGACGTGCACATCCACCCGCTGTCCGCGGACGGGCACGCGGCGCACCACTGACATGACGCGCGAGGAGCTCCTCGCCGCGCTCGCGCCGGCGCTCGACACGCTGGCGACGTCGGACGCCGCCCGGCCCGCAGAGGCCCGGGCGGCGCTCGCGTCTCTGGACGTGTCGGCGATCCGCGCCGCGCTCGTCGCCGCCCACGGCGAGGGCTGGCTCACGCCGAAGGAGAACGCGGGCATCCGGTTCGGCCGGCTCGCGAAGGCCTCGCCCGAGACACGCGGCTTCAGCATCGACGTCGTCGACATGAACGCCGCCGCCCCCGCGCCGCACCTGCACCCCCGCGGCGAGTTCGATCTCGCCTTCTCGATCGAGGGGGCGGCCCGCTTCGACGGCCACGGCGACGGCTGGTTCGTCTACCCGCCGGGCTCGCGACACGTGCCCTGCGTCACCGGGGGGCGAATGCTGATCGCGTACTTCCTCCCGGGGGGTGAGATCGCGTTCGAGGCCGGATAAGAGCCGTCGGTCCTTCGACGGAGGCTCCAGTGTCCGGCATCCCCCGCATCGGCGATCCCGCGCCCGACTTCACCGCCAACACCACCCACGGCCCGCTCAGCTTCTCCGAGTGGCAGAACGGCAAGTGGGTCGTGTTCTTCTCGCACCCGGCGGACTTCACCCCGGTGTGCACGACCGAGCTCTCCGAGTTCGCGCGCCGGGCCGACGAATTCGAGCGCCGCAACGTCAAGCTCATCGGGCTCTCGATCGACTCGATCCACAGCCACCTCGCCTGGCTCGACTCGATCCGCGACCGCATGGGCATCGAGCTCCCCTTTCCGATGATCGCCGACATCGACACGAAGGTGGCGCAGGCCTACGGGATGATCCACCCGGGCGAGTCCTCCACGGTCACGGTGCGCGCGGTCTTCGTGATCGACCCGAGCCGCACCGTCCGGGCGATGATCTACTACCCGCTGGCGAACGGCCGGAACATCGACGAGGTGTTGCGCCTCGTCGACAGCCTCCAGGCGGCGAGCGCGCACGGCATCGCGACGCCGGCGAACTGGCGCCCGGGCGACAAGGTGATCATCCCCCCCACCACCACGGTGGCGGCGCGCAAGCAGCGCATGGCGGACACGAGCCTCGAGCACGTGGCGCCGTACATGTCGCTGAAGTCGCTGTAAGAAACCGGGTTACGGCGGCGCGTATGGAAGCTCGCGCCGCCGCCCCCGACAAGCTCGTCATCCACAGCCCCGCGAGCGGGGCCTTCGTCGGCGAGGTGCCGATCTCCTCGCCCGACGACGTTCGGGCCGCCGTCGCGCGGGCGCGCGTCGCGCAGGCCGAGTGGGCGAAGCGTTCGATCGCGCAGCGCTGCGAGGTCCTGCGCGACGTCCGGGCCGCGGTGCTCGCCCGCGCCGACGAGATCGTGGACATCTGCGCGCGGGAGAACGGGAAGCCGCGCCAGGAGGGCCTGCTCCACGAGGTGATGGCGCCGCTCGAGCTCCTCACCTACTTCACCGAGGAGGCCGAGCGGATCCTCGCGCCCCAGCCCATCCCGATGCACCTGCTCAAGCACCGGGCGTCGTACCTCCACTACGCCCCGCGTGGCGTGGTCGGGCTGATCGGGCCCTGGAACTTCCCGCACAACATCCCCTTCGGCGGCGCGGCGATGGCGCTGCTCGCCGGCAACGCCGCGGTCATCAAGCCCTCCGAGTTCACGCCGCTGGTCGCGCAGACCGTGCACCGCATCTGGATGGACGCCGGCGTGCCGCGCGACCTCGTGCAGGTCGTCTACGGCTACGGCGACGTCGGCGCCGCGCTGATCGGCGAGGTCGACATGATCGAGTTCACGGGCTCGGTGGCGACCGGGCGCAAGGTGGCCGTCGCGTGCGCCGAGCGGCTCATCCCGTGCGTGCTCGAGCTCGGAGGCAAGGCGCCGGCGCTCGTGTTGCACGACGCGAACGTGGAGCGCGCGCTCCACGCCGTCACCTGGGGCGGGCTCGCCAACGCCGGCCAGGTCTGCGCCAGCGTCGAGCGCCTCCTCGTCCACGAGAAGGTCTACGACGCGCTCGTCCCGCGGCTCGTCGAGAAGGTGAAGGCGCTGCGAACCGGCGACGCCGCGGCCGGCGCCGACATCGACGTCGGCCCGCTGGTGAACGAGCGCCAGCGCGACATCGTCGAGCGCCTCGTGAACGACGCGCTCCGGAAGGGCGCGAAGGCCGCGTGTGGCGGCAAGCGCGTCGACGGCCCCGGCCTGTTCTACGAGCCCACCGTGCTCGTCGACGTCACCCCCGACATGGACATCGTCAACAAGGAGACGTTCGGCCCCGTCATCCCGGTGATGAAGATGGGCGACGAGGAGGCGATGATCGCCGAGGCGAACCGTTCCCACCTCGGGCTGCTCGCCTACGTGTTCACGAAGGACGGCGCGCGGGGCCAGCGCGTCGCCGAGCGCATCCGCGCGGGCACGGTCATGGTCAACGACGTCATCGCCAGCCACGCGATGGCCGAGACGCCCTGGGGCGGCGTGAAGCAGAGCGGCATCGGCCACACCCACTCGGACGAGGGCCTCCGCCACATGTGCGAGGCCCGCCACGTGAACTACGACCTGCTGCCGTGGCTTCACCGCGAGCTCTGGTGGTACCCCTACGCGAGCAAGGACGTCGAGCGCTTCAAGAAGGCGCTCGCGCTCCTGTTCGGGCGCGGGGTCGGGGAGCGGATCAGGCTCCTGAAGGGGACGCCGGGATCGCCTCCGCGCGCTTGAGGCCGTCGCGGTACTCGGCGTTGTTCGGCACGAGCTCCACGCACTTGGACCAGCAGGAGACGGCGTCGCGCCGCGCCTGCTTCATGATCGCCATCTCGCCCTGCTTGGCGAGCAGCTCGGCGCTCTGCTCGACCATCGTCTTCTCGATGATGGTGAGCCGGTACTCGCGCCGGCGGGCATCGACCTTGAGCGTCGCGTAGGCGTCGTCGATCGCCTTCGCGATCATCTCGACGAGGGCGCGGTTGGACTCGCCCCAGTGCTTCGCGACCGTCTCCGGCCTGAACTCGGCGGCGATCTTCCGGTAGCCGGCCTCGACCTCGGCGGTGGTGCAGATCCAGTGGATGTCGAGGCGCTCGAAGAGCGTGCCCTTCAGCATCACCTTCTTGCGCTTCTCGAGGTCCTTCGCGATGGCGGCGTCGCGACGCTCGGCGGTGCCCTCGTCGCGGAACTCCACGAGGTTGAGCTCGTGGAGCACCCACACGAAGCCGGCCGTCTGCGAGCGCGACAGGCTCGAGACGCTGAACACCTCGCGCATGCGGAAGACCGTGCCGCCCACGATCTTCACGAACTGCTGCTCGTCGGCGTTGAGCTTCATCTCGCCGAACGTCTGCTCGGTGCCGGGCGCGAGGTAGAGGTAGCGGTCGAGCCACGGGCGCAGCGTCGCGGCGAGGTCCTCGGCGGGCATGCCCTTCACGTGGGCGAGCAGGGCGCGGAACATCAGCGCGGCCACGCGGATGGGGGGCGTGACGAAGCGCTCGGGCAAGTCCTCGAGCGGGTAGAAGGCCCACGTCCCCTCGCGATCGGCGAGCACGCGCTGGAGCACGAACTCCGCCTGCTTCGCCAGAAGCATGACCAGCTGCGGGAAGCTGATGACGCCCATCTCGATGAGCGCCTCGCCCTGCCGGCAGTTGCGCTTCTCCATCAGCTGGACCGACTGGGCGACCTGTTCCTTCGTCAGGTTGCCCGCGCGCAGCATCAGCACGCCGAGCACCTCCTGCTCGTCGACGGGGTCCGTCCGCCAGCCCACCGGGCCGCCCTTGGACCAGAACCCGTAGCGGACGCGGTCCTTGTACCTGACCACGAGCAGCCCGGTCACCTTCTCGATCGCCAGCGCCATGAACGCGTCGCGCAGGGAGCGATCGCTCAAGGTGCCCGAGAGCGCGGGCTGCACGCGCGAGACGTCGGGCAGCGGGAACCCGCGCCCTCGGCGCGCCTGCGGGGGAGGCGCCACGGGGACGGGGTCGTCGCCCGGGAGCGAAGGCGGCGGGGCGCCCGCCCGGGCGTCGGCGAGCTCGGCCTCGAGCTGCCGGACACGCTCCTCGAGCGCGCGGATCTGCGCGGGATCGACGCCGCCGGGGGGCGCCACCTGCTTCGTCGCGAGGAGGAAGCCCTTCACGTCCTCGACCGCGGCGAACACGTCGCGGATGGCGTTGGCCACCTTCTCGGGCATCTCCGGGATGCGCAGCGCGGTGGACCCGTCGGGCATGCGGGCGACCACCTGCGCCCCGACGGGGCCGTGCCGCCCGACGAGCGGCAGCAGCAGGTCGATCTTCATCTCGGGCGCAGGCTCGTCCTCCAGCGCGTCCTTCGGCAGGACGAGGGCGCCGACGCGCAGCGTCGTGGGGTACTCGTTCAGGAACGCCGCGAGGTCGGACCAGCGGCGCGTGGCGGTGCGGACGGCCATTCGCGCATCCTACTCCGCGAGCCACTCCTCGACGGACACCTTCCCGCCGCCGTCGGGACGATCGACGACGTACGCCGGCAGCCCGATCCCGCTCGTACGCTCGCGAAGCGCGCGCCAGATGGCGAGGCCGCGGCGCGGGTCGACCCGGAAGTGCGCGTTGCCCTGCGCGGCGTCGCAGTGGTGCAGGTAGTACGGGAACACGCGGAGCTCGACGAGGCGCGCGGACAGCGCGGCGAGCACGTCGGGGTCGTCGTTGACGCCGGCGAGCAGGACGGCCTGGTTGAGGACGGGGAGGCCCGCGTCGACCAGCCGGCCCAGCGCGGCGGCCACGTCGGGTCCGAGCTCCGCGGGGTGGTTGGCGTGGACCAGCACCCACACCGGCGCGCGCGCGCGGAGCCCCTCGACGAGCGCGTCGGTGACGCGGCGGGGCGCGGTGATCGGGGCGCGCGTGTGCACCCGGATGGTGCGCGGCCGCACCGCGTCGATCGCCGCGAACACCTTCGCGTCGGAGACCGCGAGCGGGTCGCCGCCGGACAGGATGACCTCCCGCGCGTCGGACGCCGCCGCGTAGGCGAGCATCGCGTCCCACTCGGCGGGCGTGGGGTCCTGCGCGGCGCCCGGGCGATGGTTCCGGCGAAAACAGTAGCGGCAGTACAGGTGGCAGCGCTTCGTGAGCAGCAGGAGCACGCGATCGCGGTGCTTGCGCACGACCCACGGGACGGGGCTCATCCGCGCGTCGCCCACCGGATCGTCGACGTCGCCGGCGTCGCCGGTCAGCTCGCGGGCGTCGGGCAGGGCGGAGAGCAGCGCGGCGGGGTGCTCGCCCGCGACGTATCCGCGCGGGATGCGGACGGGGAAGGCGGCGTCGATGGCCGCCCAGTCGGCCTCTCCCAGCCACGGCCAACGCTCGACCGCCTCGGGTCGCCCCACGACCTGCCCGCCGGCTGGCGCGTGACCAACGTTGTGATAGAGGGCGCCGGCTTTCCGGGCTCCCCCCGCTGGAGACATCCCCATGGCGTACGAGACCTCCGAATTCCGTAACGGCCTCAAGATCCAGGTGGAGGGCAACCCCTACCAGATCGTGTACTTCCAGTTCGTGAAGCCGGGCAAGGGAACCGCGTTCACGCGCACGAAGCTCAAGAACCTCCTCACCGGCGCGGTGATCGAGCGCACCTTCCGCACCGGCGACGTGGTGGACGAGGCCCCGGTGGAGGAGCAGCCCATGCAGTACCTCTACGCGCAGGGCGAGGTCTACACGTTCATGAACACCGAGACCTACGAGCAGGTGGAGCTCCAGGCGACGCTGCTCGGCGACGACGTGAAGTTCCTCAAGGAGAACCTCGAGGTCTACGTTCTGTTCTACAACGGCCGCGCGGTGTCCATCACGCTGCCGAACTTCATCGAGTCGAAGGTCGTGTGGGCCGAGCCCGCGGTCAAGGGCGACACGGCCAACAACCTCACCAAGATGGCCCGCATCGAGACCGGCGCCGAGCTGCGCGTCCCCATCTTCATCAAGGAAGGCGACCTGCTGAAGGTCGACACGCGCGAGGGGGGCGCCTACGTCTCCCGCATCAACCAGTAGCGACCGCCTCCGCCAGCGCGCGGCCGTCGTCCGCGCGCTCCGCGACGGGTTGCACGCCGACGGGTTCCTCGAGGTCCACCCGCCCACGATCGTGCCGTCGCCCGCGCTCGAGGAGAACCTCGAGCCGGTCGCCACGTCCGACGGGTACCTCCACACGAGCCCCGAGTTCGCGCTCAAGCGCGTCCTCGCGCTGGGCCTGCCCCGGATCTACGCGATCGCGCCCTGCTTCCGGGGCGAGGAGGCGGGGCCGCACCACGCGCGCGAGTTCACGATGCTCGAGCTGTACCTGTGCAACGCCGGGTACCGCGACCTGATCCCCGTCGTCGAGGCGTTGTGCGCCGCCGCCGCCGCCGCCCTAAGCGTACCCGCGCCGAGGTTCCGGGTGCGCGCGGTGGCCGAGCTGTTCGACGGCCTCGTGCCCGAGACCGACGACGAGTTCTACTTCCGCTGGGTCGACCGGATCGAGCCCACGCTCACCGAGCCGACGTTCGTGGTCGACTGGCCCGCGCGCCAGGCCGCGCTCGCCGAGGTCCGGGGCGAGGTCGCCGAGCGGGTCGAGGCCTACCTGGGCGGCCTCGAGATCGCGAACGGGTTCAGCGAATTGCGCGACCCGGACGAGCTCCGCGCGCGGTTCCTCCGCTCGGCTGCGAAGCGGACGGCCCGCGGGCGCGTGCCGCACCCGGTCGACGAGGGGGTCATCGCCGCCTCCGCCACGATGCCGCGCTGCGCGGGGATCGCCATCGGCGTCGACCGCCTCGTGATGGCGCTCACGGGCTGCGGGGACATCGCCGAGGTCCGGGTTCCGCGGTAGAAGCCGTCCCGCGAGGCAGGGGCGGCCCTCCTCGTGGGGGCGGGCGTCCCGCCCGCCCC
>JBMOQZ010000214.1:0-15066 GCA_049322475.1 Myxococcota bacterium
GGTGGCCTCGACCGGCGGGGTCGTGTCGGTGTCGGCGTCGGTGTCGGTGTCGGTGTCGCCGTCCGCGTCCGTGTCCGCGTCGGCCCCGTCGGGCCGCGCGCGGCGGATCTTGCCTTCGTCCTCGGGTTCCGCGCACGCCAGGAAGAGCCACATGGGCCCGCCGTTTATCCCGTCGGACGCTCGGGGTGCGCCCGCGTGTTAGTCGCGGCAGTCCTTCAACCCCCCTCTTGACACGTCCAGATTCTGGGCGCATACCCACGTTGCGGGAGTCCGCACCCATGCGCTTTTCCCCCTGGCTGATCCTCTTTTGCGTCGCGGCGACCGCCGGCCTCGTGTTCGCCGGCTTCTCCACGCACGACTTCGTCCAGCACCTCGACCGGCAGGTGCACAGCATCACGTGCTCGTTCATCCCCGGGCTCGCCGCGCCCGACGCGTCCGGCGCCTCGGGCTGCCACGTCACGCTGATGAGCCCGTACAGCTCGGTGTTCCGCAAGGACGTCTGGGGCGGGCTGCCGATCTCGCTGCCGGCGATGGCGGTGTTCGCGTTCCTGCTCTTCCGGGGCGTCGACACGATGGTCAACCGCCGGTCCGACGAGGTCGCCCCGCGCACGTTCCTCGTCGCCGCGTCGCTCGTCCCGGTGCTCGCCTCCGTGGTGATGGGGTACATCGCCCTCGCCGAGCTCGACGCCGCCTGCAAGCTCTGCATCGGCATCTACGCGTCGAGCGCGCTCTGCCTCGTCGGCGCGGTGCTCGCGTGGCGCGAGGCGAAGTCCGCGCCCGAGCTCGGCGCCGACATCGGGCTCGCCTTCGACGGCGACCGCGAGGAGGAGAACCCGCTCCGCGAGCACGCGCTGTCCTTCGGGCAGGGCGTCGGCTTCGTCGCCGTGCCCGCGCTCGTCTACCTCATCGCGATGCCCAGCTACGACCAGTACGTGGGCGGCTGCGGCGAGCTCCTGAAGACCGACGACCCGAACAAGGTCATGGTCCCCCTCGAGGTGGGATCCGGCGGCCGCAAGGCCATCGAGGTCGTCGACCCGCTCTGCCCGAGCTGCCGCGCCTTCGAGAAGCGGCTCTTCGCCAGCGGGCTCGCCGAGGGCATGTCGCGCGACGCCGTGCTCTTCCCGCTCGACAACACCTGCAACTGGATGGTCGGGAGCGCCGTGCACCCCGGCGCCTGCACCGTGAGCGAGGCCGTGCTCTGCGCCGAGGGCCAGGGCAAGGCCGTGCTCGAGTGGGCGTTCGCCAACCAGGAGGCCATCCGCGAGGCCGCGACGAAGGACCCCGGCGCCGCCGCCGAGATGGTCGGCGCCGCGTTCCCGCAGGTGAAGGGATGCATCGGCAAGCCCGCCGTGAAGTCGCGCCTCAACAAGTCGCTGCGCTGGGTCGTCGCGAACCAGCTCCCCGTCCTGACGCCGCAGTTCTTCGTCGACGGGAAGAAGCTCTGCGACGCGGACACCGACCTCGGGATGGACTACGCGTTGTCCCGGCTCCTCGCTCCCCCGGAGGCTCCGTGAACCTCGGACTCCACGCCGGCCTCGCCGCCGGCGCCCTCCTCGTCCCCACCGCGCTCGTCGGCGCCTGGGTCAGCTCCGCGGGCGATCGCCTCGCCGAGAGCGAGGCCAAGCCGGGCGAGGGCCCGCAGGTCGCCGTCGCCGCCGCGGCGGACGAGGGCTACTGCAACGCCGAGCTCAAGAAGGTGCTCCGCCGCGTGCTCCAGAGCTGTGGCCTGCTCACCTCCGGCGAGGTCCGCGGCTGCCAGCCGCTCGAGGCGAAGAACGTCGCGACCCTCGCGGGCGACGACTTCAACAAGCTCTTCGTCCCGCTCGCCGACCGCGCCTCCATCATCCAGTTCGACAAGGAGTCGAGCGAGCTCGACCCCGCCGACGTCGCGCTGCTCGACCGCACCTTCAGCGATCAGCGCGGCGCCAGCTACTTCTTCGTGGTCGCCCGCAGCTCGCCGGAGGGCTCGGAGATTTTCAACCGCGACCTGTCGCAGAAGCGTGGGCAGGCGGTGCTCGGGCACCTCAAGAGCACCTTCCAGGACGCCGACCTCGACCGCGAGGTGGGCCTGCTCTGGCTCGGCGAGGAGTTCGCGCAGCTGGACGACGAGTTCTGCAAGTGGCAACGCTCGGGCGGCGAGGAGTGCCAGCCGCAGGAGCTCAACCGGAGCGCCTTCGTGGCGTGGATCGACTGTCGCCTATGATCGCGCTCCTGATCGCGTGCGCCGGGGAGGCCGAGAAGGCGAGCGCGCCGCCGCCGTCGCGCGTGGACGCCGTCGTGGCCGCGCCGAAGAAGGAGGCGCGCGTCGAGGACTTCTGCGAGCAGCTCCCGAAGCCCGAGGAGGCGAAGACCTTCGCGCTCCCGGAGATCGACGGCCCGCCGATGGCGAAGGGCACGGCCTGGACGTGGGTGAACGTGTGGGCGACGTGGTGCGGCCCCTGCATCGAGGAGATGCCGCGGCTGTTGCGCTGGCAGGCGAAGCTCGCGAAGGAGGGCGTGGACGTCGCGTTCTGGTTCCTCTCGGTCGACGCGAAGGCCGAGGAGGTCAGCCGCTTCAAGGACAAGCACCCCGAGGCGCCGCCGACGATGCGCCTCGCGAAGATCGAGGACCTCGCCGGCTGGCTCGGCTCCGTCGGGCTCGACGCGAGCGCGGTCCTGCCCATCCACCTCCTCGTCGACCCCGAGCAGCGCATCCGCTGCACGCGCATGGGGTCGGTGAGCGAGGAGGACTACGACGTGGTGAAGAGGGTGGTGTCGGGGAGCTGACGTGCGGGCGCCTGCACGGCTGTGCAAGTCGCTTCCCGACGAATCGTATCGACGGTAGCGTGTTCGCCGTCGGGATGCTCAATCGTTGAGCAGATCGGCGAGAAGACGAATGCCCAGCGCACAGAAAAAAAAAACCGGCGTTCGTCCGTCATGCGGACGATGGCACGGCTCGTGCTTCTGTGCGGGTGCGCCGGGACGGTCCCGGTGTACACCACGGGCAACGGGAAGCCGGGGTCCGCAGGAGGAATCCGAGCATGCTTTTCAAGAAGATCTTCGAAGGCCGCGTGTTCAGCGCCAGCAACGGCACGGCCGCACAGGTGAAGCTCCCGGTCACGAACGGGGGTCGCAACTGCAAGGTCGTGCAGTACATGGTGAAGACGGTCCAGACGTCCGGCAGCGCGGCCCGCATCACCGTCGAGCTCTGGCACGGTCCGGACGGCACCACGTTCGTTCAGCTCGGAACCACGCCCATCAACACCCAGGACCCGGGCACCTCGCTTCCCAGCGTCCTCGCTGGCGACACCGGCTCGTCGGTGGTGGGCGAGTACCTGCTCCCCATCGTCAAGGTCACGGACGGCGTCGCCAGCAACCAGCAGTGGGCCTACATCGAGGTCTACGAGATGCGCAAGCCGTTCTAGGAGAGGAGTCGGCGTGCCGTCGTGGTGCGCCTTCGTGGATGCCGCCGGGTGCGCCCCGACGTGCTGACGGCGGCATCTCCGTGTGGTAGCGTGCTCGAAAGGTGGCTTTTTGACTAAGTTTCTAGGAGGCGGTCGACGATGTCCTGGGACTACAAAGGGTATGCGGCAACGCTCTACCTCTGCGATCTGGACGAGTGGGCGCGGTCTCCCGGAGATCTGTCGGCGTTCATGCGGGTCGGCAACCTCGTTCAGACCTCGACGTCCACCATCGAGATCCAGACCGAGTCCTCAGACGGGGCTACCACCACTCGGGCGAGGACCTTCAACGTCACCTCGGCCACCATCCAATCGAGCATCAAGAACAACCACCGCGGCCACCCGTACCTGGCCTACGTGGCGCCGCAGTACTTCTGCATGCCAACGCGCCCGACGTTACTCGGCGACGAAAAGGAGTGCTCCGGGCAGCGCATCGGCTTCGTCGACTCGGGCTACCACGCCGCTCCGCTCGACGCCTCGCTCTACGACGTCGACCTCCACATCGTGGCCGACAACAACGGCCACGGGTACTGTACCGCGGAGTCCGGGACCACACCCGCGTTCGGGAACTACCCGGCGACCGAGACATCGATTCCCACGACCAAGCGCCAGTGCACGGTCGACCGGGTGAAGTGGAGGTACGACTACATCGACGGCTTCACCCCGGGGTGGGAGGCACAGGACTTCGTGGGCCAGCGGTGGGGCACGGCGTCCTACACGACGAGCGAGGACTACTTCGCCGTCACGTACAAGGATCCACACGTCATCAAGGTCCCCGGAGAGGACCGATGGATCATGTTCCTCGCGAGGTACCGCATCCGCGAGTCCGACATCGCGTCGGACGTTTGGTCTTCCTGCTACGAGCGCTCGGAGGGCTGCTCGCAGGCCGACTCCACGGGGTTCTTCGACACGAACAACCCGCACACCGGCCGGTGCATCGCGGACGTGGTGGCCTACGTCTCGGACAACGCGGATTTCAGCCTCGACAAGGGTACGGTCGCGGGACCCTACCTCATGGTCGACAGCCTCGAGGCGGTCCCCGAAGTACAGGTGCGCTTCTGGCTGGGCGTTCCCGGCGCGACCTTCGCCGAGGACGAGGGGGAGGAGTATCTCTACCTCTATTACATCGTGGAGCCGGACCACGGGTACGGTACTGACGAGGGGCCCTACGTCGACGTCCTGACGCCCGGAGATGGGACCGCAAACAAGAACTACTACATGGACCAGCTCAAGAGCTCGGCGCTGGAGGTGTCCTACCTGAACGGGATCCTCCAGCCCGGCCTTTGGGTCAAACGGATCAAGGCTTCGGTCCTGAAGGATTTCTTCGACAGCTCCGGGTCCACGGACGAGTCGCAGTGGACGAAGGACAGCGCGGTGTCCGGTGACCTGCTTGGCAAGGTGGGCCTCTGGGCGGTCGAACCCAACGCGATCGGCGAGTTCGGCTCTCTCGTGGCTGGAGTCGGAACGGTCGAGTCCCTTTCTCGCTACTGGACGTGGTTCGCCGTGCTGGGCTTCCAGGGCCCCGTGAACTCCCTCGTGACCCCGCGCATTGCGGACCCCTGCCCCGTCGAGTGTGGCGACGGGAGGATGGCGCTCTTCTTCTCCGTCGCGCCGAGCTTGGAGAACGAGGATCCCACCCAGAACATCGCGGCGTCCAGCGACGACGTCCCGGTCCCCAGGGTTCACGGAATCTGGCACGCGATGTCGGTGCCCACGGGGGCCAGATTGGCCTTCGAGACCCGGGCCGGGCCGGTGACTGTCGAGGCGCTGTTCGGGAAGACGTTCGTCGTCAACATGCAGGTCGATCCGGCCAACGGGAGGTACAAGGACCAGGTCTACGAAGCGACGGCAACCGACCTGGCCGAGACGAATCGCCAATTCACGCCGAGCGACCCGGACGCGTTCCTGACCCTTTCCGGGTTTGGCACGAGCGCAGGGGTCCGTGTGTACTTCACCGGGCTTCGTGTCGCAGACGGGGATTCCGCGGACGTATGCTACGACTATACGTCGGCTTGGACCAGCGTCGAAGGCGCCTGCAATCCTGACGGGCCGCTTCGGCCGCCTGAGGTGGGTGACCAGCCTCGTGGACTCCTCGACCTCATGCCATGGCTGGCACCTTGCATCGACCGAAGGTGTGCGGCCGGTATGTCTGAGGATCGCGCCGGAGTTGAGCCCGCAGAAGGTGCCCGGCGGCCCGCGCCGAGGGAGCCGGGGCGTGTGTCGGAGGCCGATCGTCGGTCGGGGGCGGAGCGTACGAAGGAGGGCTGGGTAGACGCCAGCACCTCTGCACGAGGCCAAGCGCGTGCGATCAGTGCAGAGCGCACGCTCGCCCGGGAGGGCCCCGTGGGCCCGGTAGGTCCAACGTCCAACGTTCCTTCGAGCGCAGCGCTGTGTACCGACCCAGCCGGAGGATTCGAGCGATGCTGCTCGGACTGTTCGTAGCCATCGGTTGTGCCGACGGCCCAGGTGGACCGAAGGGGGAGGAATCCTTCACACCAAGTGACGACCAGCCCGTTGAGACCGGCACGCGGCATGACACCGGCACGGAGCCCGTTCCCGACGCCGACGGAGACGGTTACGCGTCCGAACAAGATTGCGACGATTCCAGCGCTCAGGTCCATCCCGGTGCGATGGAGTCCTGCCTCTTGGGTGTCGACCAAAACTGCGACGGTGAAGTAACCGAGTGCGACCTGCAAGTCGGTGCCGCGACGACGCCTGTCATGGAAGTCGTTGCGCTGGGGTTCGACTACGACGACGACGGTCGGCAGGATCTCGTTGCCGAGGACCCGCTGCGCAGCGAGATGACCGCGTTTCTCGTGGGAGGAGCCCTCATCGCCGACGGTGAGAGCGTGGTGGAGCAGGCCGAGGTCGTTTTCACGGCGGGGTCTGTATCCGGGGAAGACTACGAGGCAGAGGTCGTGGGGAGCGCGGACATCGATGGGAACGGGAAGGCCGACGTTGGCTTCTCCAATCGCTGGTACGTCGACTGGGAGCCGTATTGTGGTGAGGGCTCGATGTGGATGTTCCTGGACGGTACCCTCGACGCCTCCACTGCACTCACCTCTGATGATGCCGATGTCCTCTTCGAGGGTCAGTGGTGCGATGAAGTGTTGCCGGTCTTTGGCGGCGGTTTGGGCGACCTAGACGGGGACGGGGGGGAGGAGGTCTTCACGCGCAGTTACCCAGGCAGAATCGACATCTTCTCGAGTGGATCATTGCTCTCAGCGCGACGAACCGTGTCGACTGCGGACTCCGCTCTGACGTTCGAGGTCGGCGTCGGGCAATACACCTCCGCAACTGCAGATTGGGACGCGGATGGGCGCGGCGACATGGCCATCCAGGCACGTGAACAGGTCATTCTCATTCCTGGCGACGCGGTCGGGGAAGCGCTGGGGACAAGCCAGTCGCTCGATGATCTAGGCGCCGTTCGCGTAGACCTGATCACGTCCTATTCCTCTCCAGCTGCTGCGGCAGGTGACACTGACGGAGACGGGTACGAAGAGATCATTCTCGGTCAGGTCCGTGGTGACGATGCGCTCACGATTTTTCACGGGCCTGAGGTGGAGGGCGTCACCATCGTGCATCCGGGCGATCTCGACGGACACGACTACGCGTACGCCCGCCGTGCCTACGACCTCGACGGAGACGACCGCGACGACCTCGCGCTCTCGGACAGCAACGCAGTTCGTGGAATCAAGGGCACCCTCTTGCTGCCGGGCAGCGCGCTGCCCTCGACCGGCACGGTGGAGATCTCCGAGGACTTCCTGCGCCTCGAAGGGTCGTCGCCGGGCAGCGCCGATGTCACCGGCGACGGCTTCCCGGACCTGATCGTCGAAGGGCCAGAGGGTCTGAGCTTCTACTTCGGACCCCTGTAGACTCCGCCCCGGCACCCCCACCCCACCCCCGGGGCACCCGCGCCCCAGCTCCTCGAAAGAAAGCGGCTTTCGCAGCGGTACGCCGCTTGCAACCCCTCCGGGCATGTGGTGGCTCCTCGCCTGCAGCGCGGACGACCCGGTCGCCGACGGCCCGGGCGAGGCCGCGCGCCGCCACCTCGCGGAGCTCGGCGAGGACACGACGGTCCCCGACGACGCGGACACCACCGAGCCGCCCCCTGCCGACGACACGACCCCGCCGCCGCCGCCCGAGGACACGGGCGAGCCCCCGCCGCCCGCCGGCGAGTGGGTGTGCGAGTCCGGCGCGCGCAACGGCAGCGAGGTGTGCGACGACGACCCCTTCGACGTCCCCGACCCCTCCGTGCGCTACGGCCTGCAGTGCACCGAGGCGACCGGGGGCGTCGCCTACATCGCCACGAACACCGGCCCCGTGATGTCCGACGGCGTCCCCCGCTGCCAGGGGTGGGAGGAGCAGGGCATGAACGCATGGGACCACCTCGACTACGTCGAGCGCGTCACCTGCACCGAGCCCGGCTGGACGATGGAGCTCGACCTCTCCGCGTACCGGGGGCAGACGCTGTGGGTCGGCGCCCACCCGCAGCCCGACGGCAGCGGGATGATGACGCTCGCCTGCTTCGTGATCTGGGAGGAGGGATGATGCTCCTCTTCTCCGCCTGCACGTTCGGCCTCGCGACGATGGGGAGCCCCGTCGGCAAGGGCGAGGACTGGGACCCCGCGCGCGGCCACGACCCCACCGACGGCGCCGCGCGCCTGCAGCTCTGGCCCGAGGACCTCGCCTTCCCGATCGCGACCGCCTGCGAGCCCGTGGATCTCGAGGTCTTCGTGCACGACGTCGGCGACGAGGCCCTGACCGTCGACGACGTGGTGGTCGCCGACCCCGCCGTGTCGCTCGCGGCGACCGCGTTGCCCGTCACGCTGCAGCCCGACGAGTGGATCGCCGTCACGCTCACCTGGGACCCCGCGATCGGCGCCCCGTCGGGCACGCTGCGGCTCGCCAGCGACGACCCCTGGGCCCCGGAGGTCGCCCGCGCGCTCGGCGGCGGCTGCGACGACGCGGACGGCGACGGCGACTGCGACGGCTCCCGCGTGGTGCTCGACTTCGACGAGCTCGCGTCGGGCACCCGCGTGTCCGAGCAGTACGCGGACCGCGGCATCCACGTCGCGGGCGGCGGCTCGCCCGGCCAGGGCTACGACACGGACGTGGCGGTCCTCGCCGAGGACTGCATGGGGAGCGACGTGCTCTCCTCGCCGAACGTCCTCTGCGCGTGGTCGAACGACGGCTTCAACCTCGAGGGCTCGCCCGGGTTCGCCGCGTGGCTCGACGTGCCCGCGGAGGCCCTGAGCGTGCGCGTCTACAGCGGCGGCGGCGCCGGCGAGCGCGACCTCGCGACGATGCAGGCCCGCGACGCCGACGGCGCGCTGGTGGACGAGGACGAGATCGTCATCGACGCCGACGCGGGCGACCCCACCGGCGTGTTGACCGTGAGCGGCGACATCGCCGAGGTGGCGCTCTACACGGGCGACTCGGAGGCGGTCGACGACCTCGTCGTCGAATGGGCGGCCGTCTGCCCGTGAGGGGCGGTATAGACTCGCCTTCGTGCCCCCGCTCGACGACGCCCGAACGCGCCTGCTCCACGACGTGGCCGCCGCCCGCGCGGCGTTCGCGGGCGCGCACGTGGCGCGCGTCGAGCGGCTCCGCGCCGAGGTCGCCGCGGGGTTCCGCCCCGCGATCGAGGCCGCCCGGCGCGCGCTGGAGGAGGCCAACCCCGGCATGACGGCGGCGGGCTCGCCGCTGTGGACGCGGGCGATGGCCCCCTGGGGCGAGTGGGCCGACACGACGCCCTCCGCCGCGCGCGAGGGCACCGGCTCGCTCGTCCGCGTCGGCACGCTGGAGTCGATGGCGGTCGAGGGCGGACCCGCGTGGGAGGTGCCCGCGCTCGTGCCGCTGGTGTGTCGCGGCAACCTCGTGCTGGAGGGCAGCGGCGCCGCGCTCGAGCGCGCGAACGACGCGCTGCAGTCCGTGCTCTTCCGGCTCCTCGCGGCCGTGCCCCCCGGGAAGCTGCGCGTCACCGCGATCGACGCCGCGGGCCTCGGCTCCAGCTTCGCCGACGTGCTGCACCTCCCCGAGGTGCTCCGCGGGCCGAAGGTCTGGCACGAGGAGCGCGAGGTCGCCGAGGCGCTCGTCGAGCTCTCGTCGCACATGTCGATGGTCATCCAGAAGTACCTGAAGAGCGACTTCGCGAGCATCGACGCCTACAACCGCATCGCCGGCGAGGTCGCCGAGCCGTACCGGATCCTGCTCGTGGGCGGCTTCCCCGCCGGGTTCCGCCCGGAGGTCGCCGAGCGGCTGTTGTCCATCGCGAAGAACGGGCCGCCGCTCGGCGTGCACGTGTTGCTCTCGCTGGACGCCGGCGCAAGCGTGCCGCAGGGCTTCCAGACGAACGAGCTCCTCCGCCACGCGACCGTCCTGCGCCACCGGAGCGGCGCGTGGGAGTGGCGCGATCGCCCGGCCACCGTCACGCTCGATCCCCGCCCGCCGCGGGAGATCGTGGACGCGCTGGTCGCCGGGCTCGCCCCGGACGCCGCGCGCGCGGACGAGGTGCGCGTGTCGTTCGGGGGCCTGCTCGACGCCGAGCGGTGGACCGGCGACGCCACCGACGGCCTCGTGGCCCCGGTCGGCCGCCGCGGCGCGCGCGAGACGCTCGACGTGCGCGTGGGCCACGCCGGCACCGCGCACCACGCCCTGGTCGGCGGGCGCACGGGCTCCGGCAAGACGATGCTGCTGCACGCGCTGATCGTCTCGCTCGCGTGGCGGTACTCGCCCGAGGAGCTCGAGCTCTGGCTCGTCGACTTCAAGGAGGGCGTCGAGTTCCAGGCGTACCGCACGCTGCCACACGCCCGCGTGGTCGCCGTCCAGTCCGAGCGCGAGTTCGGCCTCTCCGTGCTCGAGGGGCTGCGCGCCGAGCTGGAGCGCCGTGGCGAGCGCTTCCGCGCGCGCGGGCTCGAGGACTACGCCGGCTGGCGCCGCGCGGGCGAGCGCCTCCCGCGCGTGGTGCTCGTCGTGGACGAGTTCCAGGTCCTGTTCGAGGGCAACGACGCGATGTCGAACCACGCGCGCGCCCACCTCGCCGACCTCACCAGCCGCGGCCGCAGCTTCGGCATCCACGTCGTGCTCGCCAGCCAGACGCTCTCCGCGATGGATCTGGACGCGCGCACGCTCTCGCAGATCGGCGTGCGCGTCGCGCTCCAGATGAGCGAGAACGACAGCTACAAAGTGCTCGGCAAGGACAACGACGCCGCGCGCCACCTCGAGCGCCCGGGCGAGGCCATCTTCAACGACGCCGGCGGCCTGCCCGGCCACAACGTGCGCTTCCAGGCCGCGTTCCTCCCGCGCGAGGAGCGCGAGCACCGCGTCGTCGAGCTCGGGACCGGCCACCCGGTCGTGTTCGACGGCAACCGCCCCGCGGACCTCGGCGCGAACGTCGCGCTCGGGCGGTGGCTCGACGCGCCCGCCACCGTCGTGCCGCGCGGGATGGACGTGTGGGTCGGCGAGCCGACGCGCCTCGTGGAGGGCCACGTCGCGTGGCGCCTGCGCCGCCAGGCCCGCGGGAACCTGCTGATCGTCGGCAACGACGAGGAGACCGCCTTCGTCACCGTCGCCGCGGCGGTCGCCGCGTTCGTCGCGCAGTCGGCGCGCGGAAAGGTGCGGGTCCTGAACCTCACGAACGTGGACGACCCGCTGCACGAGTCGTTCGCCGTGCTCGCCGCGCTCGGCGCCGAGGTGGGGCGCGCCGCCCAAGCCGAGGCGATGCTCGGCGAGCTCGACGCCACGCGCAAGGCGCGGCGGGAGGCCGCGGCGGGCCAGGTCGCTGGCGAGGCGCTGCCCCCGCCCGAGCTCCTCGTCGTGTTCGGCCTGCAGCGCGGGCGCGTGTTCGACAAGCAGGGGCTGAAGGTCCCGCCGGTCACGACGCAGCTCGCCGCGCTGGTGACCGACGGGCCGGACGTCGGCCTCCACGCGATCCTGTGGGCGGACACGATGTCCGCGGTCACGCGCGTGCTCGCCCCGCAGGAGGTCGCCGAGCTCGGCGGGCGGCTCGCGCTCACCGGCGGCGACGCGCTGCGGGTGCTGGGCAACGCGGCGCCCGCGCACGTGAGCCTGCGGCGCGGCTCCGCGCTGCTCGCGACCGACGAAGATCACGAGCGGGTCGAGAAGATCCGCTGCTACGGCAAACAGAGCCTGCGCTGGCTCCGCGCGCGGCTGGGGATGGAGTAGGACATGGCCGACATCATCGCGAACCCCGACGAGCTCGAAGAGTTCGCCCGTCACCTCGACGCCTTCGTCTCCGAGACGCGGGACCGCGTCCAGAAGCTCAACGCCGAGCTCAACGACATGGGCGCGTCGAGCTGGCGCGACGCCCGCTACACCGAGTACTCGGGCTGGTTCGAGCAGGTGCAGGGCCAGGTGACCCAGGCCTGCGACGTCATCGAGAACGAGCACGTCACCTACCTGCGGAGCCTCGCCGAGCGGCTCCGGGCCTATCTTTGAGCGGCTACGACACCTACTGGGAGGCGGTGGCGTTCCTGCGCCATTGGCGCTCGCCGTTCTCCGCGTCGATCGACGCCGCGCGGGCGCAGGTCACCGAGGCCGAGGGGCTCGCCGCGAAGGCCGGCGAGCTCCCCGCGGTCGAGGCCGACGCCGGCGACGACGCCGAGGCCGCGCTCGTGGCCCTGCGCGAGGCGGTCGCCGCGCTCCAGCGCTTCGACGAGGCGATCGCCCAGCGCGAGCGCGTGGTCGGGTGGATGGAGCGGGCGACGCCCGAGGGTCCGCTCGCCGCGTGGCGCGAGGACGCGCGGGCGCGGCTCGTCGGGGTGGACGACGCGCTCGCCGAGGGGCGCACCGCCGACGCGCAGGCCGAGATGGCCGCGCTCCTCGCCGGCGTGGACGCCGCGCAGACGGCGCTGTCCGACGAGATCGCGAAGAACCGCGCCGCGGCGCAGGAGGCCGTGGGCGCGTTCGAGGAGGTGTGCCGCATCGTGCGGCAGGACGTCCGCCTGATGGACGCGAAGCTCGCGGCGCTCGAGGAGAACCGCGAGAACGATCGCCGGCTCGCGACGTGGACCCTCGCGTTCTGCGTGTTCGTCGGGACGACCGTGGGCTCGAGCGCCGGCTGGGCGCTCGACGGCGGCGACGAGGGGGCGATCCGCTGGGCGGGCCTCGGCCTCGCGATCGGGCTCGGGCTCGGGCTCGGGGCGTGGCTCTTCCGCGAGCGCGCCTCGGAGGGCCGCGTCGCCGAGCACCTCGCGCACGCGCGGCAGCTCGAGTCGGAGGCGGTGCAGGCGCGGGTCGAGGTGCTCGGCGAGCTCGAGGCGCTGGAGCGGCAGGCCCTGCGCCTCGCCGACGCCGGGCGCGAGCTGAAGATGATGGGGTCCTCCCCGGGGCACCGCGCCCTCGTGGAGCGCGTGGGCTCGCCCGACGCCACGCACGAGCTGGCGGGCTTCCTCGCGCAGGCCCCCCGGCGCTGGAAGCCCGACCCCTGGCTGCGCACCGCCTCGATCGTGAGCGCGGTGGGTGTGTCGGTGGGCGCGATCCTCGTGATCGTCGTGTCGCTGATGCCCGCCCGGCAGGTGATCGTCGAGGCGACGGAGAACATCCCGGCGTCGCCGCCGCTCGAGCCGCTGCCGACGATCCCCACGCCGGTGTCGCCCGCGTCGGCGAAGCGCACGGCGGAGGCTCGCCGCGCGGATCCGCCGCCGGCGTTCACGTCGGGCACCTGGAAGGGGACCCTCGGCCCGAGCACCGTCGTCGCCGACCTGAAGGGGGAGGGGCACGCGGTGAGCGGCACGTTCAGGGTGGAGGGCCCCGACGGCACCCAGACGTGCGGGGCGCGCGGGCGGCTGCAGGGCGCGCGCGTGTGGCTCACGGTGGACGGGTGCGCCTCGCGCATCACGCTCGAGGGCCAGCTCTCGCCCGAGGGGAAGCTCGTGAAGGGCACGGCGAAGTCCACCATCGACTTCCAGGGCAAGGAGGTGGTCGCGATGGACACGTGGGAGATGGCGGCGGGAGGGCCGTGAGGCTGTACAGAGCGCTCGACTGCAAGGTCGGCGCCCGACAGACGGGCTGACTGCAAGGCTCTCCCGGCCCGGGCGATCGGCGATTCAGAATGTGCGGCGTTCGTCCGTCGCGCCGGGTGCGACTCCGGCGCCGGTGTTGCATTCACCCGCTCTGTCGCCCCATTCCGTTGCACTCGCGACGTCTGTAGCGGCCTCGCCCGCTACAGGCCGACGGCCTTGCGCGCCATCCGGCCGTACCACTTCGGCTGGAAGCTCATCGTCGTGCGCACGCACGTCTCGAACGTGCAGAAGCACTTCGTCTCCGCGACGAAGCGGCGGTGGGCCTCGGCGCGCTCGTTCGTCCAGAGCGCCATGAAGTCGTAGTCGACCTCGCGGAGGTTGCCGAACGTCGTGTCGAGGATCTCGCACGGCCGGACGTCGCCCGTCTCGCCCACGATCGCGGTGAGCGTGCCGGCCTGGCAGCCCTCCATCACGCGGCGGCCCTGGTGGTGCTCGGCGATGATCTCGCGCTCCACGACGACGCGCTGGGCGAGCATGCGCTTCAGCGGCGAGTCGGCCTTCGCGAGCTCGGCGGACTGCAGCAGATCCGTGGCGCGGCGGTACTTGTCGACGTCGACCTGTCCCCAGAAGTCGTCGTCGATGGTCGCGCGGCGGACGAGCACCATGTCGAAGTGCGGGTTCCCGAGCTCCTTCGTGACGAAGTCGAAGGTGCGCACGAAGTGGTCCTGGGTCTTGCGCGAGAAGGTGTAGTTGAAGCGGATCCGCAGCCCGGCGTTGGCGTCCTGGATCGGGCGCAGGGCTCGGTACGTGCGCATCAGCTTCTCGAACGAGCCCTTGCCCCGGATCGCGTCGTGGTCCTCGCCCACGCCGTCGATGGACAGCTGTAGCTCGAGGATGAGATCGGGCCGCGCAGGGAGGAGGCGCTCGACGAGGTCGACGACGCGATCGGTGTGGGCGCCGGCGGTGGGGATGGTGATCTGGCGCGCGCGCGACGCGTTCTCGTAGAAGCGCGTCACGATGTCGGCGAGATCGGCGCGCAGGAACGGCTCGCCGCCGGTCACGATGAGCTTGGGGAACGGCGGGCACTTCGACGTGAAGCGGTCCCACTCGGCGAGGGTGAGCTCGTCCTTCGCGGTGCCCGCGAGCAGCTCGTCGCGGTAGAAGCAGTGCCCGCACGACAGCCCGCAGCGCGCCGTGACGAACACGGTCAAGAACAGCGGCTTCTTCGTGACGAGGCGGCTCTCCAGCCCCTCGCGCAGGTAGCGCGCCGCGTATCGCGCGAGCGGAGGCTGGTGCGCGCCCATGCACGGAGCGTAGCAGAGGTGCGACCCGCGGAAGTGTGAGCGGTCCGTCGCGTTCCACGCTTGTCCCTGCCGCGTACGGACGCGCGGTCAATTTTCCCTTCGGGGGAGGTACGGATGAAACTTCTTCGCACGCTCGGCTTGGCCGCGATCCTGGCCACCGGCATGGTCGCCACGCGTACGCCGCTCGCGCTGTCGGGCGAGCACGACGTCGACGCCTGGCAGGACGACGACGCGGGCCACGGCAACGACCCCGACGGCTACGACGAGGACAACCCGGGCGAGAGCCGGGACGACGACGACTGGGACGACGACGACGACGACGACTGGGACGATGAC
>JBMOQZ010000215.1:0-15023 GCA_049322475.1 Myxococcota bacterium
GAGGCCGGCGGAGAGCGCCGCGAGGACGGGCGCGCCGCCGAGCGCCGCCGCCATCGCGACGAGCTCGAGCGTGAGCACCGGGACGTGCATCGCCTCGCTGGCCGAGACGCCGAGGTGGATCGGCAGGAGCGCGAGCGCGAGCCCCGAGGCCAGCGCCGCCACGCGAGCGTGGGCCCCCGCGACCGACCGCGCCACGACCCAGAGCAGAGGCGGCGCCGCGATCGCCCAGACGCGCACGGTCGCGAACACGACGTCGGGGTGGCGCCCGAAGGCCTCGAGCACGGGCCCCATGAGCGCGGGCCAGCCCTGCCCGTAGGGGGGCGCGTCGTCGGCGCCCCAGGCGAGCACGAGCTTCTCCCACGCGCCGCCGCCGCCGTTGAAGATGCCCACCGGCGAGCCGAGCCGCGCCACGATCGAGACGAGCAGGACCGCGGCGAGCTCCCGTCGCTCCGCCGTCGCGAGCGCGGCGAAGGCTCTCCGTCCGGGCCCGGCGATCGCAAGGATCCCCGCCGTGAGCCACGCCACGACCGCGGCGTGCAGCGGGTACACCCGCGCGCGGGGGACCTCCTCCGCGCCCTCGGGCCTCGGGCCTCGCGCCGCGGCGGGCCCGTCGAAGGCGGGGGCGCCCCCGGCGAGCCGCTCGCACAACGTCCGCACCGGCGCGAGCACGTCCTTCGGGGGCGAGCCCTCGGCGAGCTCGACGCGCGCGTACAACGTCGCGCCGTGCGCCTCGCACTGGCCGGTGTGGCCCTCGCGAGAGAGGGTCACCTCCGCGGGGACGAGCGCGCCCCCGTCGGCGTAGCGCAGCCAGTAGCGGTGGTACTCCGGGTGGGTCTCCACGCGCTCGACCACCGCGCCGGGGAGCGTCTCGCCGGTCGACGCGAGGGCGTCCCGGGGCTCGTCGCCGGCGAACGCGACGGCGGCGAGGACGAAGGCGGTCATGGGCGCATCGGACGATTGAGTTCCCGCGCGGATTCCCGTATCATCTGTGGGCCCCACGCCGCGCCGAGGTGCCCCATCCGACCGCTCATCTCCTTCGCGGTGCTGATCGCCGCCTGCCAGCAGACCGAGCTGGCGAAGGTGTCGCAGGCGCCCGTGGTCTCGATCGAGAACCCCGTCTCGGGCTCCACGTTCGACGAGGGCGTCGAGATCCCCATGAGCGGGCGCGTGATCGACGAGGACTTCGCCGATCAGCTCGACTCGCTCTCGGCCGTCTGGGCCGTCGACGAGGGGCGCGTCTGCGAGGACGCCGTGGTGGACGCCAACGGGTACACGCTCTGCGACTACTCGTTCGAGGACGGCGAGCACACGATCACGCTCACGGTCACGAACCCCGAGGGCCTCTCCGCCTCGGCCACCTCCGACGTCGTCGTCACGCCCGTCAACCACACCCCGACGTGCGAGATCACCAACCCGCAGACGGGCTACTTCGCCGCCGAGGGCGACACCGTCCTGTTCGAGGGCGTCGCCGCCGACGAGGACATCGCCGCCAACCAGCTCACCGCGACGTGGACGAGCGACAAGGACGGCGACCTCGGCACCTCCACCCCCGACAGCGGCGGCGAGTTCTTCCTCGCCACCAGCACGCTCTCGCAGAACACCCACGCCGTCACGCTCACCGTGGCCGACGACCAGGGCGCGCTCTGCACGGACGCGATCCTCGTCTCCGTCGGCAACCTCCCGGACGTGACGTTGGAGTCGCCGCTCAACGGCGAGACCTACAACGAGGGCGACACCGTCACGTTCACCGCGACCGTCAGCGACGTCGAGGACCGCCCCACCGACCTCACGTTGTCCTGGGAGAGCGATCTGGACGGCGTCTTCTCCGTGCAGGGGGCCAACTCCTCCGGCGAGGCCACGTTCACCTACGACGGCCTCTCCCGCGGCACGCACACCCTCTCCGTCACCGCCACCGACACCGACGGCTTCAGCGCGGTCGACCGCGCGACGATCTACGTCAACGGCCTCCCCGACGCGCCGGAGGTCGAGATCACGCCCGACCCGTCGCCGTCGTCGGACTCGATCACCGCCACGATCACGTCCAGCTCGAGCGACCCGGACGGCGACTCCGTGACCTATCGCTACGAGTGGTACAAGGACGGCGTCGTCACCGCGTACGCGACGAGCTCGATCACCGCGGCGAACCACGCGAAGGGCGAGACCTGGGAGGTCCGCGTCTACCCCTCCGACGGCTACGGCGAGGGCACGTTCGGGACCGACTCGACGATCATCCAGAACGGCGCGCCCTCCGCGACGTCGGTGACGATCGACCCGACCACGGCCTACACGGACTCCACGCTCACCGCGGTGGTGACCGGCTGGTCCGATCCCGACGGCGACACCGAGGCCTACCGGTACGCGTGGTCGCTCAACGGCTCGGTGATCTCCGGCGCGGAGGACCCGACGCTCGCCGGCACCTTCTTCGTGAAGGGCGACAGCGTCACCGTCACCGTCACGCCCTGGGACGGCACCGACACCGGCACCGCGCTGACCTCCGGGTCGCGCCTGATCGAGAACAGCCCGCCCACCGCGCCCGTCGTCGCCATCGACCCGGAGCTGCCCGAGGACGACGACAACCTCGAGTGCCTGATCCTCACCGACAGCACCGACGCCGACGGCGACTCGATCAGCTACACCTACTCCTGGAAGAAGAACGGCGTGCGCTCGGCGATCACGTCGTCCACCGTGCCGCGGGCGAGCACCTCGAACAACGAGACCTGGGAGTGCTCCGTCACGCCGTCCGACGGCACGGTGTCCGGCACCGCGGGCACCGACTCCGTGTACGTCGACGACTACACGGCTCCGGACCCGCCCGTCCTCACCAGCCTGACGCCCTACCGCAACGAGGACACCGCGGTGATCACGGGCACGACCGACGCGTCGCTCGACGTGACGCTCTACATCGTGAACAGCAGCGGCACGACCACCTCGACCACCACCGCCAACGGCGCCGGCGCGTTCACGTTCTCGCTGACGGGCCTCACGCGCGGCGAGTCCTACTCGTTCTACGCCACGGCCGAGGACAGCGAGGGCAACGTCAGCGGCGCCTCCAACACGGTCACCACCGAGGTGTGCGACCCCATCGACGACTACGAGGACTCGCTCGGCTACGGCGACGACTGCACCGACCCGATCCTCGACTGGTCGGTGTTGTCCGACGCGGGCAGCACCACCCTCACCGTCACGGGCAACCTGCCCGACTCCGGCGACGAGGACTGGTACCTCGTGCAGACCAGCGACACCGTGACCGGCAACGTCAACTACTACCGGTTCCACGTCGAGATGACACACGGGTCGAGCGAGTACGCGTTCGTCGTCTACGAGGGCGGCTGCAGCTCGTCCTACCTCGAGTGCAGCTCGGGCTCGAGCACCGATCCCGAGGGCTCCGGCTACACCGAGTACGAGGTCTTCGCCGAGGACCAGGGCGAGGGCAGCCACTCCGTCCCTTCCGACACCCGCGCGTGTGGCACGGGCTCGTCCTACAACCTCTGCGACGACCTCAGCAGCGACTACTACATCCACGTCATCCGCAAGACGAGCACGTACAGCTGCGAGTACTACGAGCTCGAGATCACGAACGGGGTCTGGTAGGAGGCTTCGGGCTTCAGGCTTCAGGCCCGTTTCCTCTAGAATTCGCGTTCGATCTCGGGGGGGCGGCGGCCGAACAGGCGGACCTGGACGCCGACCACCGCGCTGAAGCCGAGGGGGGCGCCGTGCTCGGGGCCCGCGGCGGCGGCGTCGGCGACCTCCGGCGCGGCGTTGGTGGTGTCCTGGTGCTCGGCGAGCGTGCTCCCGGCGATCTTCACGTCGACGGGGAAGCGCGCGAAGAGGTCGACGCGGTCGTCGAGGCGGACCTCGGCGCCCGCGAAGGCCTGCCCGTAGACGAGCCACGTCGCCGGGAACGCGTAGGCCTGCTCGGGCACCTGCACCGTGCCGCCGGGCGCGGGCACGTTCACGAACGTGACGCCGCCGCCCACCGTGGGGCGCACCGCCGACGTCGGCAGGAAGGTGACGGCGACGCGCGGGCCCAGCCACGCGACGGTCTGCTCGAGCACCACGGGGCTCGTGGGCGACTCCACGCTGGAGATGTCGACGGTGAGGCGCCCGAGCGCGAGGCCGCCGGCCGCGCCGAGGTCGAGGAACGGCGTGAGCCCGAACGCGACCTCGAGGCCGCCGCTGACGCCGCTCGCGTTGCGCACGGCCCGCGCCGTGTAGCTGTCCTCGACGACGAGCGACGCGTCGTAGGCGTAGCGGTTGTAGTAGGTGGCGTCGGTGGGGCCGAGCCAGTACCCGCCGAACGCGCGGAGGTGGAGCTGCATCGCGCGCCCGGTCGCGCGCTTGCGCCACGTCGGGAGATCGAGGCCCGAGTTGCGGTAGCGGAGGTACTGCTCCTGCGTGAGCCCGAGGCGCTCCCAGGCCTTGATCCCCTCGCGCTTCGCCTGCTTCTCGAGGTCCTCGGCGGTCAGCGCGGGCGCCTTGATCTCCTCGCGGGGCTGGTCGAGCACCTCGCTGATCTCGCCGAGCTCGTCGGACAGCTCCGCGAGCTGCGCCGCGATCTCGTCGTTGGACGGCCGCTCCTCGACGTCCTCCGCCTCGTCACGGATGTCGTCGAGACCGCCGATGTCGCCGTGGGCGGCCGCGACGAGCACGGCGGCGACGCCGGCGGCGAAGTCCGCGTCCTTGCCCGGGGCGAGGTCCGACTTGAACGAGAGCATCACGCGCGCGCCCGCGACGTCGAGGATCGAGATCTGGACGCGGGCGCCCGTCGGCAGGGCGAGCACCGTGCCCGTCACGGCGAGCGTGGCGTTCGCGCGGCTGCCGAGCACCAGCGTGCAGCCGACGATCTCGCCCGGCGGGCACGCGTCCATGTAGGTGCGGGCGGCGTACTCGTCGAACGCGGGCGCGTCGTCGACGGTGATCGCCGCGATGTCCGGCGTGGCGCCGAGCTCGCGGGCGAGCACGGCCTCGATGATGCCGGCGAGGCCCGCCGCCTCGGGGTTCTGGGCCTGCAGCGACGAGACGAGCACGGGCGTGCGGCCGTCCTCGGCCCGGGCCGTCGCGAAGAGGAGCGGGAGCGTCAGCAAGCCAACCTCAAGGGCCGTTGTTCTCCACGACCGAGCCCGACCCGATCCGGTCGATCGCGTTGACCAGCGCCTGCGCGTCGGCCGCCGCGAGCGAGGTGTTGTAGCGCACGTAGAGCCAGGTCCCGACGCTCTCGACGCCGTGCAGCGCGGTGACGTCCACGAGCCGGGTGTTCCGCTCGATGCGCAGCTCCCCGACGTCGGTGCGCAGCGCCTCGAGCCCGTCCACCGTCTCGAGCCGGTCGTTGCTGGTGAGCGCGAAGCCGTACACCGACGAGAGCGACGCGAAGTCCCCCGCGGAGGTCATCGCGTCGTTCTCGTCCAGCGTGAGCGTGCCGGTCACCGTCGCGAGCCTCGACGCGTCGATCGTCGTCAGCGCGTCGTTGTTCTGGATCAGCGCGTCGCCGTAGACCGCGCGGAGGTCCGTGAGCGCGAGCGTCTGGAGCGACGTGTTGCCCGTCACGGTGAGCGTCGTGACGGTCTGGGCGCCGGCGAGGTCGACGGACACGAGGTCCTCGTTGTCGACGAGGCTCACGTCGCCGCCGACGGCGACGTCGTCGAGCCCGGCGAGCGTCGTCATGCTGGTGTTGCTCAGCGAGAGCCCCCCCAGCGTGTCGAGCGACGCGAGCCCCGCGAGGTCCGGGAGCGTGGTGTCGTCGGAGATCGCGACGGCGCCGATGCTGGTGACGCCGGCGAGCCCGTCGAGGCTCGTGAGCTTCGTGCGCGTGAGCGAGAGCGTCCCGGCGACGGTCGTGACGCCGTCGAGCCCCGCGAGGCTCTGGAGCTGGCGGTTGCCCTGCAGCGCGATCGCGCCGACGGTGGCGAGCTCCTCGAGCCCCGCCAGCGACGTGAGCACGTCGTTCTCCTGAATCGCCAGCGTGCCGGTGATGCCCTCGAGCCCGGTGCCGCCGCCGAACGTCGTGAGCGAGTCGCAGTTGTAGACGGTGAGGTCGCCGATGTCGTCGGCGAACCACAGGCCCTCGAGCGTCGTGAGCCCGTCCTCGTACTCGACGTCCACCGAGCCCGTGATGCGCGCGTCGAGGAGGCCGGTGAGCGAGGCGAGGTTGCCGTTGTCCTTGATCGTGAGCCCGTCGAGCCACTTCAGCGACGTCATCCCGTCGAAGCTCGCGAGCGAGGGGTTGTCGTGCACGTGGAGCGTCGTGCCCACGCGGCAGATGCACGAGAGCGCGGACAGGTCCGTCCAGGACGTGCCGCCGATCTCCACCCCGCCCTCGACCTGGGCGAGCCCGCCCGCGCACATCGTCGCCGCGGTGGCGTCGGCGCCGGCGCCGGAGAGCACCCAGTCGCCGGCGAGCACGGTGGCGCTCGCGCACTCGTCGGGCGTGTCGACGCCGTCGCAGTCCTGGTCGACGCCGTCGCCGGCGACCTCGCGGGCCTCGGGCGAGACGTCGGCGTCGGTGTCGTCGCAGTCGCCGTCCTCGCCGTAGCCTTCCGGGGGGTCGCACCCCACGTAGACGGCGTCGCCGTCGCCGCCGTAGCCGTCGCCGTCGAGGTCGGTCGACCACGCCTTCCAGTCGGTGGCGAAGTCGTCGACGTAGCCGTCGCAGTCCTGGTCGACGCCGTCGCAGGTCTCGGGCTCGCCGGGGCTCACGTCGGGGTCGGCGTCGTCGCAGTCGACGTCGGCGGGCCAGCCGTCGCCGTCGCCGTCGGGCCCGTCGTCGCCGCCCGACGTGTCGTCGGCGGGGTCGGGGTCGCCCGGCTTGCCGTCGTCCGGGCCGGCGCACGCGAGGAGCCACAGCAGCATGTCGCCGAGTATCGCCTAATCCTCCTGGCGGAGCATCCCCTCGACGCGCAGCACGACGTCGTTGAAGTCGAGATCGCCGCCGCCCGGCAGGTCCTCGAAGCCGATGGCCCAGGCGCACCCGCCCTCGTAGGTGGCGGCGACGTGCACCACGCCGTCGTCGTTGCGGGACGCAGGCCCGGACTGGTAGTGCGCGCCGGTCGTCAGCACGTCGATGCCGAAGATCAGCTCCTCGCCCTCGCCGAAGGGGCCCACCGTCACGGTCGTGCCCACGGGATCGACGTAGGCGCGCGCGAGCAGCGCGGTGGCGGGCGCGTCGAGGTACAGGTCGTCCTGGTAGTCCGTGTCCGAGAAGGTGAAGGTGACCGTCACGGGCGTGGTCGCGTCGGTCGTGAAGAGGCGCGCGGCGGGGTTCTGCTCGTAGCCGTGCTCGGGCTCGTAGCAGCGGTCGTCGCCGTCGTCGCCGTCGCCGTCGCCCGGGCCCCCGTCGCCGGTCCCGCCGGTGTCGGTGCCCGCGCCGTCGCCGTCGCCGTCGCCGCCGGCGTGGTCCTTGCCGTCGGAGTAGCCGTACTCGGTGCAGGCGACGAGGAGCGGGAGCAACACGGAGGACCTCCGCGCGCGACCTCTGCAAGCGGCGGGCCAGCGCGCGACGGCGGCGCGGGCGTCCGGTGCGGCGTCGGCGCCCCGGCGGCGACGGGCCAACACGCGGCAGCGGTTACGCAGCGGGCCGTGGTGCTGCTGCTCGACAACTACGACTCGTTCACGTGGAACCTCGTCCGGGCGATCGCGCCGCTCGTCGGGCGCGTGGAGGTGATGCGCAACGACCGCGTCACCGTCGAGCAGATCGCGGCGATCGCGCCGAGCCACCTCGTGATCTCGCCCGGCCCGCGCGGGCCGTCGGCCGCCGGCGTCTCGCTCGCGGCGGTGCGGGCGTTCGCGGGCCGGATCCCGATCCTCGGCGTCTGCCTCGGCCACCAGTGCGTCAACGAGGCGTTCGGCGGCGCCACCGCGCGGGCGACGCGGCCGCTCCACGGCAAGACGAGCCGCGTCCGCACCGACGGGCGCACGATCTTCGCGGGGGCGCCCACCGAGATCGAGGTCTGCCGCTACCACTCGCTCGTCGCCGACCCGGCGCGGCTCGGCGAGGGCCTCGAGGTCACGGCGTGGAGCGAGGAGGGCGAGGTGATGGGGCTCCGGCACCGCGCGCTCGCGATCGAGGGCGTTCAGTTCCACCCCGAGTCGTTCCGCACGCCCTGGGGTCCCCACCTGCTCCGCCGCTTCTTCGAGGTCTACGCGTGAGCGACTTCTGGCGTCGCGTGCAGGCGCTCCAGCGGCGCGACGGCTTCGTGCTCCTCGCCAGCGGCGAGGGCCTCGGACGCTGGTCGATCGCGTGCTGCGAGCCCCGCGAGGTGGTGACCGCGCGCGGCGACGCCGTGACCATCCGCCACGCGGACGGGCGCGAGGAGCGCGTCACGGGCTCGCCGTTCGACGTGCTGGAGGCGCGCCTCGGCCACGCGGAGGCGCGCCCCGACGTGCCTTTTTCCGGCGGCTGGGCGGGCTGGATCGGGTACGAGGCGGGGCGGCGGCTCGAGCTGCCCGACCTGCCGGACAAGCCCGGGGCGAGCACCCCGGACGTCGCGATGGGGCTCTACGACGACGTGCTCCTGCTCGACCACGTGACCGGGCGCGTGACGGTCGTCGGCGAGCCCCCCGGCGACGAGGCGGACGTCCCCCCGATCCCCGCCTGGGCGCCGGCGCGCGTGACCGCCGACTTCGCGCGCGAGGACTACGAGGCCGCCGTCGCGCGCGTCCGCGAGTACGTGCTCGCCGGCGACGTGTACCAGGTGAACCTCACGCAGCGCCTGCACGCGCCGCTCGGCGAGCGCGACCCCTGGGACTGCTTCCGCGCGTTGCTCCGGGTCAACCCGTCGCCGTACGCCGCGTTCCTGCGGTTCGGCGACGTCGTCGTGGCCAGCGCGTCGCCCGAGCGGTTCGTGGAGGTCGGCGGCGGGTGGGTCACGACGCGGCCGATCAAGGGGACGGCGCCGCGCGGGGCGACCCCCGCGGAGGACGCCGCCGCGCTGCGCCGCCTGCTCGCCAGCGAGAAGGACCTCGCCGAGCTCACGATGATCGTGGACCTCTTGCGCAACGACCTGGGGCGCGTGTGCGACCTCGTCGAGGTCGTCGCCTTCCCCGAGGCCGAGACGTACGCGACCGTGCACCATCTCGTCGCGACGATCCGGGGCCGGCTCGCGCGCGGCCGCTCGGTCTGGGACGTGCTCCGCGCCTCGCTCCCCGGCGGGTCGATCACCGGCGCGCCCAAGATCCGCGCGATGGAGATCGCCGACGAGCTCGAGCCCGTGCGGCGCGGGGTGTACACCGGCGCCGTCGGCTACGTCGGCCGCGACGGGCGGGCCGACCTCAACGTCGCCATCCGCACCGCGATCGTCGCGGACGGCACGGTCCACCTGCACGGCGGCGGCGGCGTCGTGCTCGACTCCTCGCCGCGCGGCGAGCACGACGAGGCGTTGCTCAAGCTGCGGCGGATGGTCGAGGCGTTCGGCTTTCAGGGGCCGTAGGGCGCCTCGCGCCGGAGCCAGGCAAGCGCGTCGGTCGTGTACCTCGCGCGCAGCGCGGCGTCGCTCGCGTCGGCGAGCTTCTCGGCCGTGAGCGGCTCGGCCGGGGCGACGCCCTCGCCGTGCCGTAGCCCGACGACCCAGAACGCGAGCTCCCAGCGCTCGGCCTCCGAGAGGTCCGGGAAGGCGGACATGGCCGTGCCCTCGAGCCCGTCGGTGATCGCGGAGTAGGCGCGGAGCGGCGTGAACGCATCCATCACCGCGGGGTCGCGGAAGTCGCGCGGCGGCGGGTCGAGCGTGGCGGCGGCCGTCCCGGGCGCGCCGTCGGCGCCGTGACAGCCGGCGCACCGGGCCGCGAAGGTTGCGGCGGCGCGGGCCTTCGAGAGGCCCTCCGGCGGCGCGATGTCGGCCTTCGCGAGCAGAAAGCCGCGCGCGTCGGCGACGAGGCGCTTCACCTCCGCGGCGGGCGCCTTCGCCTCCACCGCGACGGCGACCGCCTCGACGGCCCTGACGGCGGCGGGCGTCGCGCTCTCCGCGGCGAGCGCCTTCGTCTCGGCCAGGAGCTCGAGCGCCTCCTCGTACTCGTGGGCGTCGACGACGCGGCCCTTCTTCACCGCGCCGGCGTAGTCGCCGGCGACGTAGTCGAGGTGGGCGACCGCGCGACGCGTCGCGTCGTCGGCGTCGTGCGCGGAGAGGGTGCAGGCGGCGAAGAGCGGCAGCGCGATCACGGGTCTCCTCCAGACGGGCTCTCCGAACGCCCGCGTGGTGGCCCAGATTCCGTGCGGATCGTCGCGAACCGTCAGCGTTGCTGGCTCGCCGGCTCGCCGTACAACCAGCCCCGGCGGATCATCCACTTCTCGATCTCCACGCCCACGAACACGAGCATGGCGGCGCCGCAGCAGATCGCGAGCTCGGCGGGCGTCAGGGGCGCCGTCTCGAAGACCGGGTTGAGGAACGGCACGTAGAGCGTCGCCATCTGGAGCGCGAACGTCAGCGCGACGGCGCCGAGGAGCCAGCGGTTCGACAGCGGCCCCAGCGTGAAGAACGAGTCGCGCTCGGAGCGGATCGCCAGCACGTGCGCCATCTGCGCGAGCGTCAGCGTGGTGAACGCCATGCTCTGCCAGTGCGCGTGGCCGGTCGTCCAGGCCCAGGCCTGCACCGCGAGCGTGACGCCGCCGATGAGCAGGCCCACCCACACGGCGTGTTGCCAGAGCCCGTGCGCGAAGATGCTCTCGTTCGGCGGGCGCGGCGGGCGCCGCATGATGCCGCGCTCGGCGGGCTCGACCGAGAGCGCGAGCCCGGGGAGCCCGTCGGTCACGAGGTTCACCCACAGGATGTGGATGGGCAACAGAGGGATGGGCAACATCACCATGGGCGCCAGCACGAGCGCCCAGATCTCGCCGGCGTTCCCGGTGAGCGCGTAGCGGATGAACTTGCGGATGTTGTCGTAGATGCGACGGCCCTGCTTCACCGCGGTCACGATGGTCGCGAAGTCGTCGTCGAGCAGCACCATGTGCGCGGCCTCGCGCGCGACGTCGGTGCCCCCCTTCCCCATCGCGACGCCGATGTCCGCGCGGCGCAGCGCCGGCGCGTCGTTGACGCCGTCGCCCGTCATCGCGACGAACTCGCCGCGGGCCTGCAGCGCCTTCACGATGCGGATCTTCTGCTCCGGCGCGACGCGCGCGTAGACGCGGACCTCGTCGACGCGCTCGACGAAGCGGTCCTCGGGCATCGCGTCGAGCTCGCGGCCGGTCATCACGACGCCGCCGTCGTCGATGATCCCGAGCTTGCGGGCGATGGCGGCGGCGGTCGCCGGGTGGTCGCCCGTGATCATCACCGCGTGGATGCCCGCGGTCTGGCAGAGGCGCACGGCCTCGGCGGCCTCGGCGCGGGGCGGGTCCATGAGCCCCACGAGGCCGAGGTACTCGAGGTCGCGCTCCGCGTCGTCGGGCAAGGCGTCGAGCGAGCGCGTGGCGACGGCGAGCACGCGGAGCCCCTCGCCCGCCATGGCCTCGGCCTCGGCGAGCACGGCGTCGCGATCGACCTCGCGGCACACCTCGAGCACGCGCTCGGGCGCGCCCTTCGTGAACACCGTCACGCCGCCCTCGCGGCGGTGGACCGTCGACATGCGCGCCCGGTCCGAGTCGAAGGGGACCTCGGCGATCCGCGGCAGGTCCGGCCGGACGCCCGCGCGCTCGGCGGCCTCGAGCAGCGCCACCTCGGTGGGATCGCCCTGGACCGCCCCGTCGGCGCCTCGCTCGGCGTCGTTGCAATGGGCGATCGCGCGGAAGAGGTCGGGCCCGCCGCGCACCTCCTCGACGCGCATCCGGTTCTCGGTGAGCGTGCCGGTCTTGTCCGAGCAGATGTAGGTGACGGAGCCGAGGGTCTCGACCGCGGGGAGGCGCCGGATGAGCGCGTCCTGCGCGACCATCTTGCGCGCGCCGAGGGCGAGCGCGACGGTCACGACGGCCGGCAGCGCCTCCGGGATGGCCGCGACCGCGAGCGACAGCGCGGTGAGGAACATCAGCACCGGCTCCTCGCCGCGCAAAAGCCCGATGACGAAGAGCAGCGTGCACAGGGCGAGCACCGCGAGGGCGAGGCGCTGGCCGAACTTCGCGAGGCGGCGCTGGAGCGGCGTCTTGCCCGCGTCCTCCTCGCGCAGCAGGGCGGCGATGCGCCCGAGCTCCGTCGCCATGCCGGTCGCCACGACGAGCCCCACGCCGCGCCCGTAGGTGACCATCGTGCCCTTGAAGGCCACGTTCCGCCGGTCTCCCAGCGGCGCGTCCGCCGCCGGGACGGCGTCGACCGCCTTCTCCACCGCGTGGGACTCGCCGGTGAGCGCGGCCTCCTCGACGCGCAGCTGCGCGGCCTCCACGAGCCGCACGTCGGCGGGGAGCAGGTTGCCGGCCTCGAGCAGGACGAGGTCGCCCGGGACCAGCTCGGCCGAGGGGACGACGGCGACCTGTCCGCCGCGACGCACCCGCGCCTGCGGGGCCGCGAGCGCCTGCAGCGCGTGCATCGCCTTCTCCGCCCGGTACTCCTGCACGAAGCCGAGCACCGCGTTGAGGACCACGATCACCACGATGGCGACGGTGTCCTCAGGGTCGCCGAGCAGCCCGGAGAGCACGGCCGCGGCGATCAGCACCAGCACCATGAAGTCGCTGAGCTGATCGAGCAGCATCCGCCAGGGGCCGCGCCGCTTGCCCTCGGCGAGCGCGTTGGGGCCTACCTCCGCGAGGCGACGGACGGCCTCGGCGGGGTCGAGCCCGGCCTGCGGCGACGTGCCCAGACGGGCGAGCGCCGCTTCGGCGGTGAGCGTGTGCCAGGCTTCGGTGGCGGGGGGCGGCCCGGAGTCGGCCATCGGTACCCGTCAGGTATCCACCGTCTCCGGGCCGGCGTCGGCACTTCGCGCGACGATCGACCGAGTCCGCCACGCCGAGTAGGCGATGGACCCGCCGATGAGCGTCGCGATCACCGCGAGCGAGACCGCGATCGGCACCTTCACGACCTCGGCCGCGGCCATCTTGGCGCCGATGAACACGAGCGTGAGCGCGAGCCCCACCTTCAGGTACGCGAAGCGGTGGATCACGGTCCCCAGCACGAAGAACAGCGAGCGGAGACCGAGGATCGCGAAGACGTTCGACGTGAGGACCACGAACGGGTCGTTGGTCACCGCGAAGATCGCGGGGATCGAGTCGAGCGCGAACACCACGTCGGTGAGCTCGACGAGGACGAGCACGAGGAAGAGGGGGGTCGCCACGCGCCGGCCGTGCTCGACCACGACGAAGGCGTCGCCGTGGTAGCTCGAGGTCGTCGGGACGATCCGGCGAAGGAGCCGGAACGCGAAGCTCCGCTCGGGGTGGGGCTCGACGTCGCGCTGCGCGAGCATCTTCGCGCCCGTGGCGATCAGGAAGGCGCCGAACACGTAGATGAGCCAGTGGAAGCGGGCGAGCAGCAGCGTGCCGCCGAAGATCATCGCCGCGCGCAGGCCCACCGCGCCGAGCACGCCCCAGAAGAGCACGCGGTGCTGGTAGGCGCGGGGGACCGCGAACGTGGAGAAGATGACGAGGAAGATGAAGACGTTGTCGACGGAGAGCGCGTACTCCACGACGTAGCCGGTGAGGAACTCCATCCCGCGCTGCGGGCTCTCGAGCCAGAGCCACGAGCAGAAGGCCATCGCGAGCGACACCCAGACGCCGCTCCACGCCAGCGCCTCGCGGAACGTGGGCTCGTGGGCCTTGCGGTTGAACAGGCCGAGGTCGATGGCGAGCGTGACGAGCACGAGGGCGGCGAAGCCGACCCACATTCCGGGCGATGCGACGGTCTCGAGCATGCCCCGCAGCTAAGGGGCGCGAAGGTGTCGGTCCACGATAAGAATGTGAATCGACACATAGGCAGGCCCTATGAACTACCACCACCTCCACTACTTCTGGGCGGTCGCGCGCGAGGGCACGATCACGCGGGCGGCGGCGCACCTCGGCGTGGCCCAGCCGAGCGTCAGCACGCAGATCCGCGCCCTCGAGGTGGCGCTCGGGCACGAGCTCTTCGCGCGGCGCGGGCGCAACCTCGTGCTCACCGAGAAGGGGCGCGTGGTGTTCCGGTACGCCGACCAGATCTTCGCGCTGGGGCGCGAGCTGCAGGACACGCTCGCGCGGTGGTCGCCCCACGAGCCCGTCCGCTTCGCGGTGGGGGTGTCGCAGGTCATCCCGAAGCTCGTCGCGGAGTGGCTCCTCCGGCCCGCCATGGCCTCCTCGCCGGACGTCCGCGTGGTGTGCCGCGAGGGCCGCGTCGCCGATCTGCTCGCCGGGCTCGCCCAGCACCACGTCGACGTCGTGCTCGCCGACGAACCCGCCGACCCGAACGTCCGCGTGCGCGCGTACAGCCACCTCCTCGCCGAGAGCGGCGTGAGCTTCTTCGGCGCCGACCGCTACGCGCCGCTCCGCGCCGGCTTCCCCGGCTCGCTGCACGGGGCGCCGATGCTCGTGCAGGGCGAGGCGACGGCCGTGCGCCGCGACCTCGACGCGTGGCTCGAGGGGCTCGCCGTACGCCCGAAGGTCGTCGGCGAGTTCGACGACAGCGCGCTCATGAAGGCCTTCGGCGAGCACGGCGCCGGCGTGTTCGCGGCGCCGACGCTCATCGAGGGGGAGGTCACGCGCGCGTTCGGCGTGGGCGTGATCGGACGGACCGACGAGGTGCGCGAGCGCTTCTACGCGATCTCGCTCGAACGGCGGCTCCGGCACCCCGCGGTGGTCGCGCTCGCCGAGTCCGCCCGGCGGGCCTGACTCAAGGTCGCCGCAGCCACGCGCGGGCCTCGGGCGAGGACCAGTCGCGCGCGCCCTGCACCCGCTCGACGAGCTCGCCGCCCCGGACGCGCAGGGTCGCGGGGAGCTCGCGGACGCCGGGCACGCCGCGGGGGTCGCGGACGACCTGGGGCGGGACCCGGCCGCCGAAGAAGACCGCGACGGCGTCGGCGCTCTCGTCCACGGAGAGCGCCACGAGCGCGACGCCCTCGGCCTCGGCGGCGGCGAGCAGCCCGGGGAGCTCGTCGCGGCAGGGCGCGCACCACGTCGCCCAGACGTGCAGCACGCCGTCGCGCGGGGCGTC
>JBMOQZ010000216.1:0-14985 GCA_049322475.1 Myxococcota bacterium
CGCCGACGCGATCGTCGCCGGCGAGCTCGCCCGCGACGGCGGCGTGGCCCTGCGGGAGTGGATCGGCGACCGCGGGGCGTCGCCCGACGGCGTGGCCGCGCTCCCGGTCCCGGCCTTCGACGAGGCCCGCGCGCGCGCCGGGCAGGCGTTCTTCGGGCGCGTCGGCGTGCAGGCCATCCTCGCGCTCTTCTGCGCGGGCCTGCCCGGCTGCTACGCGGGCGCCCACGGCGCGACGCAGCTCCTCCTGGCAGGCCGTTCCTACGAGGCGCCCCGCCGCCGCTTCATGGAGACCGCGCGCTTCGTGATCGCGGTGATGGAGCCCGGCGCGCTCGTCCCGGGCGGGCGCGCCGTCGAGGAGGCGCGCCGCGTGCGGCTCGTCCACGCCCTCGCCCGCCGGGCGATCCGGCGGCACCCGCACTACCACCCTGAGCTCGGGCCCCCGATCAACCAGGAGGACCTCCTCGGGACGCTGCTCGCGTTCGGCCTCGCGGTCGTGGACGCGTTGCCCGCGCTCGGGATGGAGGTCCCCGACGCCGACGCGGAGGACTACCTCTACGCCTGGCGCGTCGCCGGCGAGCTCCTCGGCGTCGACGTCGCGCTCGAGGGGCTCGCCGACGCCCGCGCCGCGCGCGACGGGATCTGGGCGCGGCAGCACGCGGCCTCGCCCGCCGGCGTCGCGCTGACGCGGGCGTTGCTCTCGCTGCTCGACGAGCTCCTGCCGCCGCCGCTCGCCGGCGACCTCCCGCCGGCCCTGATGCGCCACCTGTTGCCCGAGCGCGTCGCCGACCTCCTCGAGGTCCCGCGCGCGCGCCGCCGGATGGCCCCGGCCCTCCGCGGGCTGCGCGAGCTCGGCCGCGTGACCGGCGCGCTGGCGCGCTCCCCGGCGCGCGACGCCGTCGAGATCGCCGGGCGCTCGGTCTTCCTCGCGGTCCACCGCTGGGGGCTCGCCGGCGAGCCGCCCACCTACCACCCCCCGGCGGCCTGACGTACCCTCCGCGGCGTGGAGCCCCTCGCGCAGGCCCCCCTCCCCGCGAAGCGGACGTTCCCGCTCTACGCGCGCGTGCTCGCCGGCGTCGGGATCGGCGTGGCGGTCGGCGTCACGTTCCGGACGGGCCCGATCGTGGGCGGGCTCGGCACCGCCGACCTCGGCATGCTGGGGATGCTCGTCATCCGCATGCTCAAGGCGCTCGCGACGCCGCTCATCCTGTTCGCGGTGCTCGACGCGTTCCTGAAGACCTCGGTGTCGGCCCGGAGCGGCGCGCGCCTGCTGCTCGTCTGCGCCGCCAACGTCACGGTCGCGATGGCGATCGGGCTCTTCGTGCTCGACGCGCTCGACCCCGGCGAGGCGTGGGTGGGCAAGCTCGACGCCCTCGGGGAGTTCGCCGCGACGACCACCACCCCGACGCCCAACGCGACGCTTTCCCCGCTCAAGAACCTCGCGGGCTTCGTGCCCGAGAGCGTCGTCGACCCGTTCTCGAAGAACCTCGTGATCTCGGTCGTGCTCCTCGCCGTGCTCGGCGGCGCCGCGCTGCGCTGGTCGCGCGACCACGCCACGGGCGAGGCCGTCGCCGCCTTCGAGACCGTCGGGCGCCTCGTCGAGGCCGGCTACACCACGCTCACGACGATGTTGCTGTGGGTGGCGGAGACGATGCCGTTCGCGGTGGCGTTCATCGTCGCCGACGTCGTCGGCAAGGCGGGGATCGAGGTGTTCTCGGTCCTCTGGGTCTTCCTCGCGACGATCCTCGCGGGGCTCCTCGCCCACGCGCTCGTGTACTACCCGCTGCTCGCGTGGGCCGTCGGCCGGATCTCGCCGGCGCGGTACCTGCGCGGGGCGCTCGACGCGGTGATCACCGCGCTCTCGTGCAACTCCAGCCTCGCGACGATGCCCGTGACGTTGCGCTGCCTGCGCGACCTCGGCGTCCGCGAGACGTCGGCGCGGCTGTCCGCCTGTGTCGGCACCAACTTCAACAACGACGGCATCATGCTCTACGAGGCGATGGCGACGTTGTTTCTCTGTCAGGCGCTCGGCTACCAGCTCGACTTCTTCCACCAACTCACGGTCGTGCTCGCGGCGATCATGGCGGGGGTGGGCATCGCCGGCATCCCCGAGGCGGGGCTCATCATCCTCCCGCTCGTGCTCGGCGCCGCGGGTGTCCCCGAGGCGGCCGTCGCCGTCGCCGTGCCCCTCATCGTCCCCGTCGACTGGATCATCGCCCGCGTGCGTTCGGGCGTGAACGTGCTGGCGGACATGGTCGTCGCGATCGTGCTCGACCGTTTCGACTGAGGCTGATCCGCGGCGATTTTTCCCATTCTTGACGGGCGGGTTCGAGCGGCTATCCACCAGGGGAGCGCTGGATTGCCAGCGGCTCGAGGGGGGGGTCGGTCGTGAGACGAGCAGGTACGGGTGTGGTCTGTCTCCTCGCCGCGTCGGCGACGTGGGCGGGCCTGGGAGAGTGGACGGAGCCGACGGCGCCGGCGAAGCCGGCCGGGGGCTCGGCCGTGGGGCCTCGACACGTGCGCGCGCTGACGCGCGCCTATCAACGGTGGGAGTCGGCCTACGAAGCGGCCGGCGGCGATCGCGCGCGGACATTGCGCCTCCAGTGGTCGCACGCCCTGACCGGAGGGCCCACCGAGGCCTGGGGCCAGGTGCGCCTCGACCTCGTCGAGGGGCGCGTCGACGCCGCCGTGGCGCGGGCGCCGGGCGAGTCGTTCGACCTCTGGCTGGTGGACAACCGGCCTGGGCCGAAGCGCAGCGTCAAGCCCGAGGCCGGGGACGAGATGGTCCTCGTCGGCACGCTGCGCCCCGACGGGGCGCTGGCGCGCCTCGCCGGCGCCCCGCTGCCGGCGTCGGAGGGCTTCGAGATCGACCTCGCCGCGGTGACCCGCGCGGGGGAGCGCCCGGACGAGGCGACCCCCGTGCTCGTCGGCTACCGCAACCTGTTCCACCGCCTGCGCGACGCGCGGCGAGGCGGCGACGCGCGGTTCGCGGGCGTGGGCCTGCGCGACCTCTCGCTCCTGCCGCGGCCGGCGTGGGCCGATCACCACCTGCCCGAGCTCGACCTGCTCGTGGAGGCGGGCGAGGAGCTGTTCGAGGAGGCGGAGTTCGACGGCAACGGCCGGACCTGCGAGTCCTGCCACGCCGAGACGAACAACTTCACGATCGACGCGCCATTCGTCGCGACGCTCGATCCCTCGGATCCGCTCTTCGCCGCCGAGACGCAGCCCGCGCTGGCGGCGCACTTCGAGCTCCCGGAGGCCATGCGGACGCTCGGGCTCGTGCTCGAGAACCAGGACGGGACCGACGAGCTCGCCACGCGGTTCAACCTGCGCGGCGTGCCGCACATCCTGGGCATGACCCAGTCGCTCGACGTCTTCTTCTTCGACCCCGAGGAGGCGGCCTCCGGCGAGGTCGTCGAGGCCATCGGGTGGGCCGGGGACGGGTCGCCGTGCACGAACGCGGGCGGCATCGCGCCCTGCGACGGCGCGCTGCGCGACTTCGCGCTCGGGGCGATCGCCCAGCACTTCACGCGGACGCTGGGTCGGACCGCGTGCGACGAGCCCGGCGAGGACGCCGACGACGGGGACTGCGACTTCGACCTCCCGACGGACGAGGAGCTCGACGCGCTCGAGGCCTACCAGCTCGCCCAGGGCCGGCAGGAGGAGCTCGACCTCGACCGCCTCGAGTTCGTGGACCCGTTCGTGGCGGAAGGGGCCGAGGTCTTCGAGGGCCCGGGCCGCTGCGACGAGTGCCATCGGAACGGCGGCGCCAACGACGAGGACGAGCACCGCTTCGGCGGGCGCTTCGCCTTCGGCAACCTCAACTTCAACACCGGCGTGGAGGACGCGCCCGTCCCGGCCCGCGACGAGCTCGTCGCGCTGGCGGTGGCCGACGGCGGCTTCGGGACCGAGCCCTGCGAGGACCTCCCCGGCGACCTCGACACGGGCCTCGAGACCGCGCCCGACACCGGACAGGCCAACCGAACGCCGCCCGTCTCGTGCGTCGACTTCGCCCCCAGCTTCGGGGACGGCACCTTCAACGTCACGTCGGTGATCGAGGCGGCGGACACCGCCCCCTTCTTCCACAACAACGTCTCGGCGACGCTGCTCGAGGCCGTGGAGTTCTACTCCTCGGACGCGTTCAACCAGTCCCCGGCCGCCGCCGAGCAGGGGGAGATCCACCTCGACGCGGAGCAGAACGCGAACCTCGTCGCGTTCCTCTCCGTGCTCAACGCCCTCGACAACGTCGATCTCGTCGAGCGCGCCGCCACCGACGCGCTGGGGCTCGACGCGTCTTCGGCCGCGCCGCACCTCTCGGCGGCCCTCCTCGAGGTCGAGGACGCGCGCGCCGTGCTGCTCACCGCGGACGTCCACGCGGACGCGCGGGTGTTCCTCGACATGGCGGAGTCCTTCCTCCGCACGGCGAAGGCGACGGACGACGGGGTGGAGCGCGACGCGACCGTCCAGTTGGCCGTCCACGCGTTGAACGCGGCCCGCGACGCGATGGTGCGGGTCGACGAGGACGACGAACACGAAGAGACGACGGAGGTGGAGCCATGATCGCGATCCTGATGCTCGTGTCCGCGATCGGCTGCGCCGACCGCCCGCACGCGGACGCGTCCTCCTCGGGCGCCGGGTCGGACCCGTCCGCGGAAGAGGGCACCCGGCCCCTCCCGGGTGGCCGGGGCCCACCGAGCGGCGGGCCCGGCGGCGGCGACGACAGCGGCGACGTCGAGACGCCCGAGACCTGCGCGTCCCGGGACTGGCCGACGGGGCCCGAGGGCTGCGAGGACGCCTGCGAAGCGTTCTGCGACGACGACTGCGAGGACCGGTGCGAGACCACCTGCGCGGGCGACGAGCCCACCGGGCGAGACGGCGCCTGCGAGGAGTCCTGCGAGGATCGCTGCGAGGCGTCCTGCGACGCGACCTGCGAAGGGTGCTGCGAGGGCGGCTGACTCCGCGGCGGGGGTCGGCCGCGTGCCGGCCCCCGCCCCCCTGCCGGGGCCGCCGGGCCCGACCCGAACCCGAAGCCCGAAGCCTGCTACGATGACGCGCGTGCGTCGCCTCCTCCTCCTGACCCTCCCCCTGTGCGCCTCTCCGCTCGTCCTGGCCGCCACGGGTGGTCCCGACGCGGGGGGCATGGTCTTCACCGACTCGCTGGAGGCCGACGGGCCCTCGCACGCGTGGCTCGACGCATCGGGCGGCGACGCCCACGCGCTCGGCGACGACGCGCTCTCCACGGTCGCGCTCCCCTTCTCGTTCGAGTTCTACGGCGTCGCGTACGACGAGGTGCAGGTCTCGAGCAACGGCGTGGTGTTCTTCTCGGGCGCCACCACGTCGGCGACGGGCACGTGCCCCGCGGGCCCGGCCAGCTGGGCGGGGATCGCCGCGTACTGGGACGACCTCGCCGCGAGCACGGTGTACACCGACACCTTCGGCTACTGGCCCCAGCGCACGTTCGTGATCTCCTGGGACGGCGTCGCCCACGCCACCGCCGGCGGGGCCGCGCGCGTGCAGGTCTGGCTGCTCGAGGGCCGGAACGAGGCGGTGATCGCGCTCGACGACACCACCTTCGGCGACCCCGCCTACGACGGCGGCGCCACCGCGGTCATCGGCGTCACGGACACCTCGGGGGGCGTCCCGTACGCGTGCACCGGCGGCGTCGCCGACGGCACCAGCGTCTGGTACGGGACGGAGGACGCCCGCCCCGCGCGCTCGGTCGTGCGCACCGACGAGCTCGACGCGCCCTGGACCGGCACCGCCGACTTCGACTACGCGGGCCGCGCGCTCGCCGCCTCCGACGCCAACGGCGACGGCGCCTCCGACCTGCTCGTCGGCAACCGCGACGGCGGCGCCGGCACGGCCTACCTGATCTACCGCCCGGACGTCGCCGGCACGTTCGCCGACGCCGACGCCACCTTCACCGGCCAGACCTCCGGCGACGACTTCGGCGCCGCGCTCGCCATGGGCGACGTGGACGGCGACGGCTACGAGGAGATCGTCGTCGGCGCGCCCGACGCCGGCGTGTTCGTCGGCAACACCTACGTCTTCTCGGACACGTCCTGGGGCGGCGCCTTCACGTACGCCGACGCCGACGACACGTGGACCGGCCCCTCCTCCGGCGGCCTCGGCGGCGCGCTCGCGGTCGGCGACTTCGACGGCGACGGCAACGCCGACCTCGTCCTCGGCGCGCCCACGGCCGACGTCTCCACCACCAACGCCGGCGCCGTCTACATCGTGTACGGCGGCCCCGTCGCCGGCGGCACCCACCCGTCGACCGGCGCCGACGTCACCGTCCAGGGCACGGCCGCCGGCGACCAGCTCGGCACCGACCTCGCGATGGGCGACCTCGACGGCGACGGCGCGGCGGACCTGCTCGCGACCGCGCTCTACGAGGACGGCGGCGGGATCGACTCGGGCTCGGTGTACGTCCTCCCCGGCCAGCGCACGGCGGGCTCGTGGACGCTCGCGAGCATGTCCGAGTGCGAGCTCACGAGCGACGCCGGCGGCGCCCGCTTCGGCGACGCCCTCGCCGTCGGCGACGTCGACGGCACGGGCCTCCTCGACTTCGTGATCGGCGCGAGCACCTACGACGGCACCTACGCCGACGGCGGCGCCGCCTCGCTCGTGCTCGACTACGTCACCGCCGGCTGCCCGGCCTCGCCCGCGGCGGTCGACGCCATCGTGTACGGCACCGCCGCCTCCGCCAACCTCGGCGGCTCCGCCGCGATCGCCGACCTCGACGGCGACGGCGTCGACGACCTCGCGCTCGGCGCGCCCAACATGACCGAGGCCGCCACCGGCGCCGGCGTCGCCTACGTCTTCACGACCGCGCCCAGCGGCACGCTCTCGGCCTCCGACGCCCACCACGAGCTGCGCGGGACCTCCGCGGGCGGCGCCTTCGCCACCGCGCTCGCCCCCGCGACGAACGCCGACGGCACCGTCACGCTCGCCGCCACGGCGCCCTACGACTCCGTGGCGTACACCGACGAGGGCGCGCTGTGGCAGTGGACCTACCGCGCCGACTTCACCGACGAGGACGCCGACGGCTTCGTCGACGCCGACGCCGGCGGCAACGACTGCGACGACACCGACGCCACCGCCTACCCGGGCGGCACCGACACCTCCGGCGACAGCGTCGACGGCGACTGCGACGGCTGGATCGACGGCGTGATCCGCGTCCGCGAGGACGTGACGGGATGGACGTACGACCTCGACGACCTCGGCGTCACCACCACGACGACGTACGACTTCGAGGTCTACGCCGACGGCACCCTCCTCTCCACCTACGGCGACCTGACGCTGGGCGGCGCGATCTACGCCGACGACCGCGTCTACGGCGCGTTCCCCGAGGGCGACGTGGGCGCGCGCCTCGTCGGCGGCTCCACCAACGAGCTGTCCCTCACGTTCGCCCAGAACGTCGACGCGCTCGCGATCCGCGTGCTCGATCCCGAGGGCACCTTCACGCTCACCGCCATCGGCCCCTCCTCGCTGGCGGTGCCCGGCTACACCTTCTCGCTCGACGCCGACGACCGCGCGGGCGGCGAGTACCTCGGCTTCGTGTTCGCCGAGGAGGTCACCCAGATCACGCTGACCGCGGCGTCCACGACCGACGGCTTCGGCATCGACGACGTGGTGCTCGTCCTCGCCAGCGACACCGACCGCGACCTCGACGGGTACACCGACGCCGAGGGCGACTGCGACGACACGGAATTCGCCGTCAACCCGGGCGTCGCCGAGACGCTCGCCAACGGCGTGGACGACGACTGCGACGGCGTGATCGACGCGGGCGACGCGACCACCTACACCGACAGCGGGCTCTGGAGCGCCGACGCGGGCATCACCTCCCAGGTGATCGACTTCGAGGACGTCGGCGCCGGCGAGGTCGTCACCACCCAGTACCGCGACCTCGGCGCCGACTTCGACGGCGCGCTCGCGGGCGACACCGACGTCGACGGCACCGCCCCCAACGACCTCGTCGCCGCCTCCAATTCGGCCGACGTCACCGAGATCCTCTTCGAGGAGGACCAGCCGGCGATCGCGTTGACCCTGCTCGACGGCGACGGCGCCTTCACGATCGACGCCACCGTCGGCGGCGTCGCGGCCTACTCCGTGACGGTCACGCCCACCTCCGAGCGCCAGTTCGTCGGGCTCGTGTTCGACCTCCCGGTCGACGCGGTCACGATCACGGGCCCCGCCGGCGACGCCTGGGCCGTCGACGACCTCACCTGCTCGGCGCTCGGGCTCGACGACGCCGACGGCGACGGCCTCACCGAGGCCGAGGGCGACTGCGACGACGCCGACGCGACGGTGAGCCCCGAGGCGACCGAGACCTGGTACGACGGCACCGACTCCGACTGCGCGGGCGACGACGACTACGACGCCGACGGCGACGGCGTCCAGCTGGCCGACGACTGCGACGACGGCGACGCCACGGTGAGCCCCGACGCCACCGAGACGTGGTACGACGGCGTCGACGCCGACTGCGACGGGCTCTCCGACTACGACGCCGACGGCGACGGCCACGCGAGCGACGCCTGGGGCGGCGACGACTGCGACGACGACGACGCGACCGTGAGCCCGGACGCCACCGACGCCTGGTACGACGGGGTCGACAGCGACTGCGCCGGCAACGACGACTTCGACGCCGACGGCGACGGCTTCCCCACGGACGCCGGCGGCGGCGGCACCGACTGCGACGACGGCGACGCGGCGGTGAGCCCCGACGCCACCGAGACCTGGTACGACGGCGTCGACTCCGACTGCTCGGGCGAGACCACCTCCGACTACGACCAGGACGGAGACGGCTTCGACGCCGTGGCGTGGGGCGGCGAGGACTGCGACGACGAGCTGCCCCTCGTCTACCCGGGCGCCTCGGGCGAGACCTGCTGGGACGGCGTCGACCAGGACTGCGACGGCGGCGACGACTACGACTGCGACGGCGACGGGTACGCCTGGGATCTGTACGGCGGCGAGGACTGCGACGACACCGACGACGCGGTCAACCCCGACGCGTCCGACGTGCTCGGCGACGGCCTCGACACCAACTGCGACGGCATGGCCGAGTACGACGACGACCTCGACGGCTACGACGGCGTCGAGTCCGGCGGCGACGACTGCGACGACACGGACGCGACGATCAACCCGGGCGCGGCCGACACCTGCTACGACGGCCTCGACCAGGACTGCGACGGCGCCAGCGACTTCGACTGCGACGCCGACGGCGAGGACGGCGACGCCTGGGGCGGGGCCGACTGCGCCGACGACGACGCCACCATCTGGTCCAGCGCCACCGACTTCCCCTACGACGGCATCGACCAGGACTGCGACGGCGCGAGCGAGTACGACCAGGACGGCGACGGCCACGACGCCGACTGGTACGGCGGCGACGACTGCGACGACGCCGACGCCACCGTCTACCCGGGCGCGACCGACGCGCTCTACGACGGCGTCGACGCCGACTGCGCGGGCGACTCCGACGACGACGCCGACGGCGACGGCTACGGCATCGACACCGACTGCGACGAGACCGACGCGTCGATCTCGCCCGGCGCCACCGAGGTGCCCGACGACGGCGTCGACCAGGACTGCGACGGCGCCGACGTCGAGACCTGCGACGACTGCGACGGCGACGGCTACGACGCGACGAGCGACTGCGACGACACCGACGCCACCGTGAACCCCGGCGCCACCGACGCCTGGTACGACGGGATCGACAGCGACTGCGACCTCGCGGACGACTACGACCAGGACGGCGACGGCGCCCGCGCCGAGGCATGGGGCGGCGGCGACTGCGACGACACCACCGCGGCGAAGGCCCCCTCCAACTCCACCGACGACTGCGGCGGCGGCGACGAGGACTGCGACGGCCGCGACGACGAGGACTGCGTCCGCGTCGACACCGGCCCCACCGACGACACCGGCGTGCCCATCGACACCGGCCCCTTCCCCGAGGACACGGGGCCCGACACCCGCGACACCGACGTCGACTGGCGCCCCGACACCCCCGGCGCCGAGGACCCCGACTACGCCGTGAGCGCCGGCGAGGGCTGCGGCTGCGCCACCGGCGGCGGCGGGACCGGCGCGGGCGTGGCGCTCGGCGTCGCGGCCCTCGCGCTGCTACGGCGCCGCCGCGGCTGACGTCCCCCCTACTCGCCGAGCGCGCCGACGTCCTTCCAGAACTTCTTGTCCGCCTTCAACGCCTCGATCACCGCCTTGGTGGCGTCCTCCCCCTCGCACCCGCCCAACGCCCGCGGGTTGCCGCACCAGCCCACCTCCGCCGGACCGCCCTTCTTCGCGCCGCGCTCGAGCGAGGCCTTCGCCGCCGCCCGCAGGGTCGCGCCCTGCTCGCCCAGCGCCGCGAGCCAGGCGGCGTGCAGCTTCTGGGCCTTCTCGACCCGCTTCGGGTCCTCGTCGTCCTCGAGCGCCGCGCCGATCTCCTCCTGGGAGGCCTTCCGCAGCCGCTCGAGCCCGGGCAGTTGCCGCGCGAGCGCGCCGCCGTCGACCCAGCGCGCGGTGCCCGTGAGCGCGACCGGTCCCTGGGCCTTCTTCGGGAGCGTCACCGTGGGCCACTCGACGCGCGCGATGTCGTCGAGCTCCTTCTGCAGCGCGGCGTCCTGGTCCATCGCGGCCGCGATGGCGCCGTTGAGGTCCTTCCCCTGGCACGTCGTGCGGCCCATCATCGCGGCGACGCCGGTGGCGCCGCACTCCTTGACGTCGTAGCCCTTCGTGGCGGCGGGCAGGGCGCGCTCCATCGCCGCCGTGAAGACGCGGTCGTAGTCCTCGCCGAGCAGATCGGCGTGCTTCTGCACGCGCGCCATCTCGCCCTTGACCTGCTTGCGCGTGTCGGCCGCCCACGTCGCGAGCGCCGCCGGCGCGGCGTCCCCCAGGAGCGCGACGCCGTACTCCAGATCGAGCAGCGCGGCGTCGGCGCGGGCGACGGCGCCCTGCACGTCCTCGTACGCGGGCGCCATCTTCTCGGACACCGCCGCGAAGCGGGCGCTCTTCTTCGCCACGTCCCCGGGGTGGTAGTACGCGAGCTCGCCCGCGAGCGCGATCGCCCAGAGCCCCATCACGCCCTCCCGTGCCGGGCGCCCCAGCCCGGGTCGACGAGCTCGATCGACATCGGCGAGGGCTCCACGCCCGCGACGCAGCGGTAGCGCGAGAGGTCCGTGACGCCGGCCTCGGCGAGCACCTCCTCGTCGAGCCAGGCGCGGAACCGCGACTCGCGCGGGTCGCGGGCGAGCAGCGCCACGGAGGCGTCCGCGAGGATGGCGGGCGTGCGCCACTGCTCGTCGGAGCCCATGCCGAGGTTCACGGTCGCGGCCGTCTTGATGGCCGTCACCGGCCAGAGCGCGTGCGCGGCGATGCCGTTGTCCTTCTCCTCCGCGTCGATCGCCTGCGCCAGCGCCGTCATGCCCCACTTCGACACGAGGTAGGGCGCCTTGCCGACGATGGCCGCCGGCACGATCGGCGGCGACATCATCAGCACGTGGCCCCAGCCGCCCCTGCGCATGTGCGGCAGCGCCGCGCGGGCGAGCGCGAAGCTGGCGCGGACGTTCACGGACACCACGAGGTCGAACTTCTTCATCGTCCATTCGGCGACGGGCGCCCAGTGGATGGCGCCCGCGTTGTTGACGAGCACGTCGACCCGCCCGAAGCGGCCGACCGCCCGCTCGACGACCATGTCGCACTGCGCCGCGTCCCGCGCGTCGAAGGGCACCACGAGGGCCTCGGTGCCGGCCTCCTCGCAGGCACGCGCCGTCTCGCCCAGCGTGCCGGGCAGGCGGGGGTCGGGATCGACGGTCTTGGCGGCCAGCACGAGCTTCGCGCCCTGCTTCGCGCACGCCACCGCCACGGCGGCGCCGACGCCGCGGCTCGCGCCGGTCACGATCACCACCCGGTCCCTCAACGGCATCCTCGCCTCCAACGGTGACCGCGAGCCTAACCGGCGCGCGCACAGGGGCGCCCCCGCCCGGATAACAGCGGCGGATGTGGATCCTGCTCCTCGCCGCCTGCCAGAGCTCGGCCGCCCCCGCCGCCCGCACCGCCGCGCTGCCGCCGCCGCGGCCGCCGAGCGCGCCGTCGCCCGGGGGCATGCCCACCATGCCGCCGACCGCGCTGCCGCCGGCCTCGCCGATGCAGCCGTCGCGCGAGCCGCCCACCGAGGAGACGGGACCGCCGCGCGCCGCGCCCGCGGTCACCCCCGAGCCGAAGGACCCCTTCGACGAGGTCGAGGTCAGGCTCACCGCCGCCGCGTTCGCGTGGAAGGCCACCGACGGCGACCCCGGCGCCCTCTTCGAGGACCTGCGCGCCCGCATGGACGTCGAGGAGACACCCATCGCGCTGGACTGGTCGATCTCCGGCGCGTGGGCGCAGGCCGAGCTCAAGGGCGTGCTCGCCGCGGGCGGGTTGTGGGCGCGGGCGGCCTCGCGGCGCGTGGGCGCCACGCTGCTCACCTGGCGCGGCGACGGCGCCGAGGGCTGGTCGCTCTACACCGAGGGGCGCCTCGTCGCCGCGCGCGTCGCCGACGCCGCGGGCACGCGTTCGGTCGGCGATCCGGCGCGCGCCGCCGAGCTCCTCGGACTCGACGCCGGGGCGCTCGACGTCCCCGGCGACGCGCTCGCCCGCGCCGTGGGGATCGACCCCGACGCGCTCGTCCAGACCCACGAGCTCCTCCAGCTGCCCGCGCGCCGCAGCGCGGTCGCGCACGAGGGCGCGCTGGAGCCGGGCGCGAAGGTGTTCGCGTCGCCCTACGGCGTCGGCACCATCGTCGGCGAGAACGCCGCGGAGGGCGCCTGGCTCGTCCAGGTGGCCGACATCCCGAAGGTGAAGGTGCCGAAGCCGTCGGTGCGCCCGGTCGTGTCGCGCGACGAGGCCGACGCCTTGCTCGCGCGCGTCGGGGGCCCGGCGGAGGCGCTGCGCCTGCCGTGGGAGGTGCGGTACCGCGCCTTCGCCGACCGCATCCGCGGCGGCGACCCCGAGGAGATCGCCGACGTGCTGTTGTGGCTGCGCGGCGCGGCCGCCGAGCGCGCGCTCACCGACGGCGAGGTGAAGGTCGCCGATCACGCGGCGCGGCTGCTCGCCGACGAGCTGGCCCTCGCGACGGGTCGTCCCGTCGAGGAGATCCGCGCCTCAGTGAATCCAGTCGTCGGACGTGCCTGACTTGCGGGAGGTCGTCTTCCCGCCGGTCCGCCCGCCCTCGATGACCTCGAACTTCGCGAGCTTGCGCTCGATCTGGTGCTTCTTCCAGCGCAGCGACAGCCGCCGGAACGAGCCGCCGCGTACGGTGACGTAGCCCCAGGCGCCGAGCCACGCGAAGAAGGGCAGCGCCGCGCCGAGCTCCCGGTAGTACACGAGGTTCAGCAGGCACAGGAGCCCCGTGCCCCAGGCGAGCCAGATCGCCTTGACCGGGAGCACGAAGAACGCGAGGAACGTGGCCCCGGGCATCATCGAGCCGAGCAGCATGACGAGCGCGGCGCAGATCGCCGTGAGCCCGTACGCGGGCGCGAGGTGCGGGAGGAAGCCGAGGCCCGTCGCGAGGATGCCCAGCAGCGCCGCGGTGGCCCAGGACGCGCCGAGCGCGTAGGCCAGCTGCCGCCGCCCGAGGATGGAGTCGAGCGGCGCGAGCGTGAAGTAGATCAGGATCAGGTCGAAGATCGCGTCCAGGGGACGTGGCCCGGGGAGGATGAACGACGTGAACGGCTGCCAGGGCCCGAAGGTCGCGCCCGGCCACCACGCCAGCCACGCGGCCACGACGCCGTTGGACAGGAGCTGGACGACGTAGAGGGCGAACAACCCGACGAGGACGTTCCGCGTCAGGGGCGTCCAGTTCGCGCCGAGGCTCGGGGTCGGTGGCAGTCCCTGCATGCGGGGTTCCCCTGCTCTATCTCGTAGGGACGCGCGTCGCCCTCGGCTACTTCCCTTGCGTGACGGAGCGCTGCGAGTCAGGCTCACGCGTGCCGCTCGTCGCCGTCGTCGTCGCGCTCGCCCTCGCCCACCCGGGCGCGCGTACGGCGGGCGGCGGGCCCGCGAGGCTCGCGATCGGCCACCGCGCGATCCTGACCGTCGACCCGGGCGCCGTGGAGCTCGACTACGTCTGCGAGATCCCGGCGATCACGCTCTACGGCGAGGCGCGCCGCGCCGGAGCCGGCGGGGACTACGTCACCGCCAAGCTCGAGGAGCTGGGCACCGGGCTGCAGGTCACCTGGGACGGCGCCCCCCTGCCGCTCGAGCGCGTCGAGGTCGCCGAGCCCGCGAAGGAGGGCGAGGAGGACTTCCTCGACCTCCGCGTCGTCCGTCGCGCCGCGCTGCCCCGGACCGCGGGCACGGTCGCGCTGCGCAACGGCAACTACCCGGACGACGAGGCGTACTACGCCACGGAGGTGCGGGTCTCGGGCGATCTCGTCGTCACCGCGAGCTCGCTCGCGCGCGTGCGGGAGGGGCGCCTCCGCGACAACCGCCACGGCGCGTGGCAGCGCGAGGAGGCCGGCCGCGAGCCGTCGGTGACGGTGCGCCCCGCGCGCTGGTGGGAGCGCCGCGACGGCCGCTTCCCCATGCCCGAGCGGATGGAGGGCCTCGTCGAGCCCTCCCCGCTCGCCCACGGCGTGTTCGTCGCCGCGGGCACGATCGGCCTGTTCGGCGTGGCGTGGCTCGGGCGCAGGCTGGGCGCGATGGCGAGGCGCGCGTGACGATGGACTGCGCCGGGAGGACGGGCTTCGGGCTTCGGGCTTCGGGCTTCAGGCCCGGCTCCGGGATCCCCGTGGGGCGGGCGGGACGCCCGCCCCCACGAGCATTCGACGCGCTCGCCGACGCGAGTCGAGCCTCCGAGCTCACCCTTCGTGGGGGCGGGCGTCCTCGCCCGCCCCTCGCACACGCCCCCCTTCGTGGGGGCGGGCGTCCTCGCCCGCCCCGAAGCCCGAAGCCTGCAGCCTGTAGCCCGAAGCCGTCGGGCTCCCGGACGGGTGCCCGCCCATGTGAGGCGCCCGC
>JBMOQZ010000217.1:0-14938 GCA_049322475.1 Myxococcota bacterium
GAGCGCGCCCTCGGGGTCGCGCGCGCCCGACTGGCGGGCGAGCGCCTGCCAGCAGACGTCGCGCAGCGCGGGCGCCATCGTCTGGCAGGCCTCGCGCGTGAGGCGCGTGCCCTCGCCCTCGCCGTCGCCTTCACCCGCGGCGGGCTCGCCGAGGCCCTCCGGCTTGGGCGGCATCATCATCACCGACTCGGCCACGGCCTCGTCGCGCACCACGTCGGCGACGCGCTCGGCGAGCGGCTCGAGCGCGAAGCGCACGCCGAGCAGCACGAGGAAGCAGGTGAGGGTGAGGAGGGAGAAGGGGAGCGAGCGCACGGACGCCGGAAGCTATTCGGTGTAGCCGAGGTCCTGCATCCACTCCTGATACTCGTCGCGCGGGATGTCGCCGTAGCCCCGCTCTTCGGCGGGGGGCGGAGGAGGGGGCTCGGGCGCGCGCGCCTGCATCCACGCGAACGCGCCGCCGCCCCCGAGGAGCAAGGCGGCGCCGGCACCGATGAGCACTTTCCGCACGACGGGGGTACCTTGCCCCGCTCCGGCCGGCCCCGCAACCGGTCCGCAACTCCCGTCCCGCGCGGCGCGCTGCTAAACTGCGCCCCCTCTCTCACCCGGTGAGCCGATGACGTCCTCGCGAATCCCGTACTTGCTCCTCCTCGCCTCCCTGCCCGTCTTCGCCGCCGGCGACGCGTACCCCCGCGCCAAGATGGAGATGAAGCTCAAGGAGTACTCGGTGAACATGCGGGACTTCACGTTCCCGTCCGGGCTCCGCGTCATCCTCCAGGAGGACCACTCGCAGCCGCTGGTCTCCATCACGTCCGTCACCGATCGCGGCTCCACGTCCGACCCGCCCGGGCTCGAGGGCATCGCCCACGTCGTCGAGCACATGTGGTTCCGCTCGATCCACAAGGACGCCGACGGCAAGCCCCTCCCGAAGGTGTGGGACCTCCTCGAGGAAATGGGCGCCAACCTCAACGCCTTCACCGCCGACGACCAGACGGTCTACATGACCGTCGCGCCGGCCCACAACCTCGTCCCGCTCCTGCGCCTCGAGGGCCTCCGCATGCGCGACGGGTCCGCGGGCATCGCGAACGAGGTGCTGCTCATCGAGCGCGAGGTCGTCCGCAACGAGCTCCGCATGCGCTACGAGAACGACGTGGGCGCCGTGTGGGGGCACGTCCTGACGCGCCTCTACCCGAAGGACCACCCGTACGGGAAGGCCGCCTACGCCGGCATCGGCAGCCACGACTCGCTCAACGCCATCACGCTCGCCGACATCCACAAGTTCTTCAAGGACAACTACACGGCCGCCAACACCACCATCATGGTGACGGGCGACTTCTCGGTGGAGAAGGCCAACGAGTACCTCGCCGAGATCGGCTACGACCTGATGGCCGACCCGAAGGCGCCCGACGCCCCGGTCACGCTGGTGGAGCCGAAGCCCCGCGTCACCGGCCCGGCCATCGAGCCGCCCCCGCCGGTCGCGCCGGCCGAGATCAAGGGCGTGGTGTCGGAGGCCACCGTCGCGAAGGTCCGCGGCCCCGTCGAGAAGCCGTTCGTGGCCCTCGGCTGGTCCATCCCCTCCGGCTGGCGCGAGACCGACCTGCTCGCGGACGCGGCCGCGTTCGCCGCCTACATCGCCATCGCCTCCGAGCTGAATCCGTCCTGGTCCTTCGGCACGGACCAGGCGCTCGAGAACATCGGCTGCGGCGCCCAGCCGGGCACCCAGGGCGGCTTCGTCATCTGCTCGATCGAGCTGAAGTCCGGCCAGGACGGCGTGAAGGTGGCCCAGCAGGCGATCGACGGCCTCTACCGCGCGTGGTCCAACGCGGAGAGCGACATCGAGCGCCGGTACATGAAGAACATCTTCGAGACCTCCCGGCTGTACGCGCAGGCCTCGACGCTCAACCAGGTGGACCTCATCGCGTCGCTGTTCACCGATCGCGTGACCGAGGCGGCGATGTTCGCCCACTACACCGGCGACCTGCAGTACTTCTCCCGCAGCTTCGAGTGGGTGAACAAGTTCACCCAGCCCGAGATGCAGGCCTTCGCGCAGAAGTACCTGAACCGCAGCCGGGCCGTCGCCGTCGTCATGGAGCCCTACGAGGACGGCGACATCGCGACCGACTCGTCCGACGCGCAGTACCGCGGCGCGCGGCGCGAGGACGCGATCAGCTCGATCATGACGGAGGAGCAGCTCACCCCGGAGTTCATCGCGAAGACCGTCATCCCGCCCGACGTGTCGAAGGTGAAGGAGATCAAGCTCGACAACGGCATGAAGCTCGTGGTCATGCCCTACACGCAGGGGCCGCTCCTGCGCGCGGAGCTGCTGTTCGCCGAGGGCTACGAAGGTACGGACGGCCCCCTCGGGTACTTCGCGCGCGTCGCGACGGCCAACCGCAGCTACTACCTCGATCCCCTGCGCCTCGCCGGCTTCGAGGACGCCGGCAGCGAGGCGTTCCACACCTACCTCTCGGTGGACGCCGCGGCGGGCAACCCCAACGAGGCGCTCTACCTGCTCCGCGAGCGCATCGAGCAGATGTACCCGTCCACCGACGGCCGCCTCGACTGGCAGTCGGACCGGAAGGCCGACGTCAACGCGTGGATGAAGGACCCGTTCGACTGGGCGAGCCGCGTCCAGTCCCAGCGCCTGTTCCCGAACCACCCCGTCTCGCGCTGGTACAACCACGCCGACATCGACGCGATGGGCAAGCTCTCCATCGCCGACGTGGAGAAGTACTGGGCATCGGTCTACCGGCCCGAGAAGGCGACGCTCCTCGTCGTCGGCAACGTGACGGTCGAGGAGGTCCAGGCGGCGGCCAAGACCTACTTCGGCGGCTGGGCCGGCTGGAAGAACGGCGCCGCGCAGCTCGACCTGAAGAACACGTACCCGCCGCCGCCGGCGCCGCCCGAGCGGCAGGTCCTCCTGTTCAACAAGGAGAACGCGAGCCAGACGCAGATCTCCTACGCCTGCCAGATCGGCGAGATCAACGCGGACACCCTCCCCGTGTCCCAGGTGCTGCGCGCCTCGCTCGACTCCGAGGCGTGGCTCGCCCTGCGCGAGCAGACCGGCGCCTCCTACGGCGCCGGCGCGTGGACCGCGTTCCAGCCCGGCGGGACGGCGTCGCTCGGCATGGGCAGCCTCGTCCAGAACGACGCCGTGCCCCTCGCCGTGAAGTCGTTCCTCGAGATCGGCGAGAAGGCGAAGGCCGGCAAGCTCGATCCGAAGGTGGTCGCGGTGCGCAAGTACTCGGTCGCGCAGCAGTACGTGCTGGGCCACCAGTCCACGAGCCAGATGCTGGCGCGCCTCGGGTGGCTGTACCGCCAGGGCTGGGGCCTCGACTGGTTCGAGAAGTACCGCAAGGCGCTCGGCAACGTGACCATCGCCCAGATGCAGCCGATGCTCGAGAAGTGCGTGGGCCACGAGGTGGTCACCGCGGTCGGCCCGGTCGACGTGATCCAGCCGCTCATGGACGCGGCGGGCATGAAGTACGAGGTGTTCGACTGGAAGAAGGAGCGCCTCGCGTACGCGACGACGCACGACCTGAAGAGCATCCTCAAGGCCGAAGAAAAGAAGCAGAAGGAAAAGGAAGCCAAAAAGTAGCGAGGGCCCGATTGCCGACATGGCCCGGTCGAGCGCTGCGGCGATGACCGCGGTGGAGACGGGCCACGTCGGCAATCGTGCCTTGTTCGAGGGCGTGTGGCGCGATCGGCGACATGGTCTGGCCCGCGCTGCGGCGATGACCGCGGTGGAGCCGGGCCACGTCGGCAATCGTGCCTTGTTCGAGAGGGCGGGGGCCCATAGCTCCGGATCGCCGTGACAGCCGCATGACAGCGGGTTGATACGACCCCTCCGTGGCCGTCCTCTCCAGCCTCCTCCGCCTCCTCGTCGGCCTCGCGTACATGGCGGTCGCGGTCGCGGTCTTCGCGGTCGTGTGCGTCGTGCTCCTGCCGAGCCGCAGGCTCCGCATCCGCGCCTGCAACGTGTTCGGGCACGTCACGGGGCGCGTGTGCCTCTGGCTCGCCGGGGCCACCATCGACCCGAGCGTGAAGCGCTTCGCCGACGCCGCGCACCCCGCGATCTACGTGTCGAACCACACGTCCGCGCTCGACATCTTCGTCGGCATCTGGCTCGCGCCGCTCGACACCTGCGGCGTCGCGAAGAAGCAGGTGGTCTGGTACCCCTTCTTCGGGCAGCTCTACGCGATCTCCGGGCACCTCATGCTCGATCGCGCCGATCGCGGGCAGGCCGTCGAGGCCCTGCGCGACGTCGCCGAGCTGATCCGCAAGTACCGCATCGGCGTCTGGCTCTGGCCCGAGGGCACCCGCAGCAAGGACGGGCGCCTGCGCCCGCTCAAGAAGGGCTTCGTGCACCTCGCGATCGCGACGCGCTTGCCCGTCGTGCCCGTCGTCGTCACCGGCGCGCACCGCGCGTGGCAGAAGAACTCGATCCTCCTGCACCCCACGAACGTGGGCATCCGCGTGCTCGACCCCATCCCCACCGACGACTGGTCGCTCGATCGCATCGACGACATCCTCGCCGACGTCCACCGCCGCTTCGCCGAGGCGCTGCCGGACGACCAGAAGCCGATCGAGGCGCAGCCGGCCCTGCGGGCCTGCTAACTCGCGGCCTTCGCGAGGAAGGTCTCCGTGAAGAACGCCGTGTCGCGCCGGATCCGGTCGGCGTCGAGGCCGAACTTCGCGAGGTCGTAGGTGTGCTCGGACTTGTAGGCGCGCTGCTTCGCGGCGACCTTCGCGATGGCGGCCTTCTGGGCCTCGGTGGGCTCGTGCCCCACGAAGGCGCAGATCTCGCCCATGACGCCGTCGAAGTCGGCCATGAGGCGGTCGTACCGCACCACGTACACGCGGCTCCGGTCGATCTTCCCGCTCGTCCAGTCGTCGTGGAAGCGGCGGAGCAAATCCACGAGCGCGAGGTAGAGCCGGTCGAGGTAGCGGCGGCGCTTCTCCTCCGGGAGGCGCCAGAAGCCGAGCGCGCTGTCGAGCACGCCGGTGACGAGCGACATCGTGGACGGGATGACCGCCACCGGGTCGCGCGCCATGTACAGGATTTTCGCGTCCGGGAAGCGGTCGAGGAAGGGCTGCATGCGCACGCCCGTCGAGAACAGCTTCGCGACGATCCGCGACTTGCCCGTGAACGCGAGGCTCCGCCGCCACAGCTTCTCGAGCCAGTCGAAGTCGCGCGCGGACGTGTCGCGCACCGACGGGTCGAACATCGCGACGGGGTCGTCGTCGGCGTGGGCGAGGAAGAAGCCGTACAGGAAGAAGCCGTCGAAGAAGCGGAAGAGCACGCTGACGTCGTCGGTCTCGACCGATTGCAGGTCGGTGTCGTGCGCGGCCGTCTTGTGGTGGCGCGCCGGGCTGATGGCCTCGAGCTTCGGCACGATCGGCGCGATCAGCTTCTGCACGAGCAGCGACGAGTACACCATGCGGAAGAGCTGCAGCCCCGCGCCGAAGTCGTGGTCGCAGAGGAAGCGCTGCAGGAACGTGGTGCCCGTGCGCGGGTTGCCCACGATCACGATGGGCGCCCGCACCCGCGCGCGCCGCAGCGACGGGAACACGACGTTGTCCAGCGCCATCGCGACGGCGAGCCCGGCGCGCAGCGAGAGGAACGCGAAGCCCACGACGAGCGGCGCGAACGTGAAGCCGAAGGTGCGCCGGAGGACGCGCCAGACCAGCAGGAGGCGACCGAGCATCGCGCGGGAGTCTATCGCTCCCAGACCACCGCGAGGCTCGCCATCACGAAGCCGCTGGCCGCCGTGGACAGGATCATCTTCATGCCGGGCCGCACGACGCCCGCGTCGACGAGGTGCCGGAGCGCGAGGGGAACGGCGCTGTCCGCGGTGTTCCCGAAGAGCCCGTGGAGCTGCGGGACACGCGACGCGTCGACCTCGAGCCCCCGCGCCATGTCCTGCAGCACGCGGTTGCTGGGCTGGTGCGCGACGAACAGGTCCACGTCCGGGATCCGCCACCCCACGCGGTCGCAGAGGCGGCGCGCGTGCGCCGGCACGTGGCGCGAGAGCGCGAAGATGCGCACGCCGTCGCTCTCGAACACGCCCTCGACCGGCGCCCTGCAGAGCGCCCAGTGCTCGGGGATGCCCTCCGAGAGCACGCCCACGACGCGCCCGCAGCGGGGCGTCGGCGAGCGCGTCAGCAACATCGCGGTCGCGGCGTGCCCGAGCGTGAGCCCCGCCCCGTAGACATCGACGTCGTCGGCGTCGCGGAGCCCGTAGGTGACGTGGCGGCCCGTCATCGTCGCGGTGCACACGAGCGCGTGGGACAGCGCCGGGTCCATCGCCATGCGGCCCACCACGTCCTGCGCGGCCAGCACCGCGCCGGCGCACGCGCTCGTGACGTCGAGCGGCATGGCGCGCGCGGCGCCGATCCGCGACGCGACCTCGGCGGCCGTGGCGGGCTCGTAGTAGCTGCGGGCGATCGAGCCGTAGAGCACGAGGTCGAGGTCGCGCGCGGCGAGCCCCGCCTCGGCGAGCGCCAGCTCGGCGACGGCGGCGGCGTGGACGCCGAGCGCCTCGTCGGACTCGTCCGCGAGGTGGCGGCGTTCGGTCCCGCAGATGCGCCACAACGACCGGATGCGGCGCTCGACGCGGTCCCACTCCTTGTCGCCGCCCTGAAACCGGGCGCGCACGCGGGCGAGCACGCCCTCGTTGTCCACCGCCGACCCGAGCAGCCGCGTCGCGGGCGCCGAGAGCCAGACCTCGGGGACGTTCATTCGACCTCGATCACCGTGAGGAAAGGAGGCGCCGGGTTGGTGCACTCGGTGCAGCGTAGCGCGAGCAGCCAGGTGGTCCCGGCGCCGAAGCCGGCGAACGCGGCGCCGTCGGCGTCCAGCGCGTCGCCGAGGTCGGCCTCGGTCAGGCCGTACACGTCCATCGTGTAGAGCTCGGCGGCGAGCGACTCGAGGTTGATGAAATCGGCCTCGATCGCGGGCAGCGCGAGGTCGTACCGGGCGATCATGAGCTGGTCGAGCTCGACGAGGTCGATCGCCTCGCCGTTGGCGTGTGTCGTGAGCCCGCCCCACTCGACCGCGTACGCGCTCGGCTCCGCGATGTCGAAGGCGTCGAGCTCCTCGAGCTCCGCCTCGAAGGTGAGCGCGGTGCTGTCGTCCTCGATGTAGACCGTGTCCACGGTCGAGCCTTCCACCGGGCAGAGGAACGTGACCATGAAGTTCTCGGTCAGGCCCGCGCCGACGGTGAGCAGCCACGTCCACTCGGGCTTCGTGAAGTGCTCCTCGGGGCGCACCTCCACCGCGGGGGGCACGATCAGGTCGGACAACAGGCAGCTCGTGGTGCCGGTGACGGTGTCGTTGGACGCGAAGGCGACGAGGTCGTTGCCGTCGAGGTCCTCGATCACGAGGGCGGCCTCGACCTCCTCCTGGGAGATGTCGAACGCGATCAGCGTGGCGGTCGACACGTCGGCCGCGGGGTCGACCGGCTGGCCCAGCATGTCGGTGGTCAGCCGCGACCAGTCGATCGTGAAGTCCTCGCCCAGCGGCGCCTCCTCGCAGCCGATGTCGAGCGCGGACGTGAACCCGTAGTTGCGCTCGTCGGTGAGGACGAAGGTGCCGTCGAAGTCCTCGGGGCCGTCCTTGCCGGTGTCGTCGCCGCCGCCCGTACACGCGAGGAGGAAGATCAAAGCGGGCCTCCGAGGGTCTCGACGTAGTCGACGTAGCCGGAGCTGGGGCCGAGCTCGAAGTCGAGGCGCAGCTGGACCTCGCCGGGCTCGCTGACCTCGCTGTACACCGCCTGGTTGCCCCACACGATCGCGGTGTTGCCGTTGGGGAGGCGCTCGACGTCGCCGAGCAGGATCGCGGTGATCGACTGGCCGGCGTCGTACTCCCACGCCTCGCGCGCGGTCATCGCGGTCAGGTCGAGCTCGTACTCGACGGCGCGGGAGAAGCCGGAGCCGTCGTGGCCCCCGTTGTCGAACATGAGCAGGTGGGTGTCGTCGAGCAGCTCGACGGCGTGCTGGCCGTCCATGAAGCGCCCGTCGGTGAGCTCGAAGTCGCTGCCGTCGCCGCCGAACTGCCAGATGGTGCGGCCGTCCTCGCGCGCAACGAGCAGGACGAGGTCGAGGTTGCGGACCGAGATCAGGTACGCGTCCTGGCTCGCGACGTACTGGACCGCGTTCACGTGCGTCCAGTCGAGGTTCGGCGAGTAGAAGCCCTCGTCCGTCTCGGGATCGACCACCAGCGGCAGGTCCGTGTCCCAGCTCGACCAGACCGTCCGCGACTGCGCGCCGTCCTCGCTGATCTCCACGATGGCGTCGCCCATCACGCCGTACGTGCCGCTGTCGTCGGTGAACGCGGCCTCGTGCAGGACGGCCTGCACGTAGGCGTAGGCGTAGGTCGCGTCGTCGAGCTCGACGAAGTCGTGGTGCCCCATCGGGACGCGCGTCTCGGACAGGGCCTCCCCGTCGAGGCGCACCCGGTGGATCATGCTCTCGTCGACCGAGAAGTCGTTGTTGGCCGTCATGCGCGTGGTCGTGACGCCGTCGGCGCCCACGTACATGCGCTGGGTGATCGTGTCCTCCGCCTCCGGGTACCACCACACGCCCCGGCCGCGCGCGTCGGTCATCACCGTGAACGACTCGCCGATCTGCGAGGTGATCACGCGGAAGCCGGGCATCACGTCGGCGGTGGGGCCCTCGACGACATCGTAGTCCTTCAGCCCGCGGGGGCGAGGGCCCGTGTCGATCGTCTGCATCGTGCAGCGGAGCTCGTCGCCGTCGGCGGTCTCGGTCACGGCCTGCCAGTACCAGACCGAGCTCGTCGGCACCCCGGCGAGCAGGAAGGTGTGGTCGGCGAGGTCGTCGCCGCCGGCGACCGTGCGCTGCCCGAGCGTCACGTTCTCGCCGTACTCCACCCAGGAGCGCCCCGGCTCGTCGGTGGTCCAGGAGACGATGCCGGTCGAGGCGACCCCGTCGGACATCGTCAGCGTCGCCTCGCAGTCGCCCGGGGGAAAGCCCGTCGGCGCGGTGTCGTCCGTCGCCACTTCTCCCGTACACGCGGCGATCAGGACCCAGAATGTGGCGAATCGCAACGGACCCTCGGACGGCCGCACAAGGTACCTGTTGCCGCGGCCCGCCGCCACGATCAGCCTTCCAGCAGCCCCGCGACCACCAGCGCGGCGATGGCGACGCCCATCAGGCTCTCGCCGGCGATGAGGCCGGAGCTCACCGGCACCACGGTGTCCTCGGCGACCTTCGGGTTCCGCCGCGACAGCACGAGCGCGATCGTGGCCCCGATGAACATGGAGATCACGTTGTAGCCGGGGGTGGTGAACGCGAGGCCGAAGCCCATGGGGGAGGGGATGAACGCCTTCGCCTTCGGGAACGCCTTCTCGAGCAGCACCAGCACGATCCCGAGCACGGCGCCGACGACCAGCGCGATCTGCCCGGTGGGGTGCAGCGTGCCGAAGCCCTTCGCGAGCAGCTCGGCGACGCCTTTCCACGTCTGGGCGCCGGGCGCCGGCCACTTGTCCGTCCCGAGCAAGTCGGCGGTGGGGATGAGCAGGCGGTAGGCGGGCACCACGAAGAGCGAGCCGGCGACCACCCCGAAGAACTGCGCCCAGAACTGCTGGCGAGGGTCGGCCTTCAGCAGGTACCCGCTCTTCAGGTCGGTGAGGAGGTCGGCCGCGTGCAGCCCGACGCCCCCGGTCACGTTGGCGGTCATGAGGTTGGTCGTGGTGTTGCCGGGGTCGAGCACGCCGAACGTGATCTGCGTGATCTTGCCGAGCGCGCCGGTGGGCGTCGTGTCCGTCTCGCCGGTGGCGCGGCACGCGACGATGGCGATGAAGAAGCCGAGGATCACGGACAGGACGCCCATCCAGGGCTGGATGCCGAACAGGAGCCACTCGAGGAACACCACGATCGGCCCGAACACCGCGACGCCGGCGAAGAACCATGTCATGGGCACCTCGGCGAGCTCTTCCGCCGTCCGGGGCCCGCCGAACGCGGCGCTGACGCTCTGCACGGCGCGCACGACCGTGCGCCACTGGAAGGCGAACGCGAGCAGGCCGCTCGTGAGGATCATCGCGGAGCCGAACCACACGCTCCACGCGACGATCTGCTTGTAGCCGAGCTTCGGGTCGATGACGCCCATCGCGTACATCCGCGGGGCGAGCACCGCGTAGTTCACGATGGCCCCGGCGAGCATGCTCCACGCGGCCCGAAAACCCATGATCGCCCCGGCGCCCACGAGGATCAGGCTGCCCTCGAGCGCGAGCGTGTAGTCGACCAGCGGGCGGCCGCGCAGCGTGAGCCACGGCAGCGGGATCTTCTCGGGCAGGTTGAACGGGATGAAGCGGTGGTGGGCGTCGCGGAAGAACCCCACGAGCGCCCCGACGACGCCCGCCCAGCCGAGGAGGCGCGCCTTCGAGCTGGCGTCGCCGCCCTCGCCGTGGAGCGCCCGCAGCGTCTCCGCGGCGGCGATGCCCGTCGGGAAGCGCAGCTGCTCGACGTTGATCATCTGCTGCTTCATCGGGATCGCCATCACCACCCCGAGCATGGCGATGGCCGCGATCCAGGCGAACATCTGCAGGCCCGGCATCGCCTCGCCGGTGATCATCATCATCGCGGGGATGGCCGCGATGGTGCCGCCGCCGGTCATGTACCCGGCCGCGCTCGCCGTCGACTGCATCGCGTTGTTCTCGAGCATCCCGAAGTGCTCGCGCACGATCCGCAGGCGCACGAGCGCCGCGAAGATCGCGAAGGCGAGGATGCCGGCGGTGATGGACACCCCGATGCTCCAGCCCGTCTTCAGCGCGACGTACAGGTTCGACAGGCTCATGAAGCCGCCGAGGAGCATGCCGGCGACGCAGGCGCGGACGGTGAGCTGGCGCGGAGCGGACATCGGGGCAGTCTACCGGATAGCGTGTGCCATGCTGCTCGTGGCCGCGGCCGCGTTCGCGTGCGATCCCGCCCTGCTCGCTCGCTTCTCGCCCCCCTCCGACGTCACCGCCGAGCCCGTCACCGAGCGCGTGGTCGCCGAGCACGCGGGCACGAAGCTCTCCGGGGCGCAGGTGGCCTTCCGCAGCGCGTGGCCGGTGCGCGCGTGGCAAGCGGTGCTCGAGCACCCCGAGCTTCAGGAGACCTGGCACCCGCCCGAGTTCGGCACCGAGCGCGTCGATCTCATCGAGGCCACCGACTACTACCAGCGCATCGGCATCTCCATCCTCTTCGGCGCCGTGACGGTGCGCCGGCAGGTGATCGTCCGCATCGACTGGCACGAGCGCGCGGACGATCGGCTCAGCAACTGCTGGCGCGCCGGCGTGCCCGAGGAGTGGAAGGCTCGCGTCGCCGCGTGGTCGGACGACTCGCCCTGGCAGCGCCTCGGTCTCGGCGGATGGGACATCGTCGCGAACGAGGGCGGCGGCTCTCGCGTGGCCTACCAGATCTGGACCGAGGCGGATCTGATGCCGGCGCCCGTGACGGCGTGGGCGATGTCACGCACCCTCCCAAACCTGATGCGCGCGTTCGAGGCCCGGGTCGGCCAAGTGAAGGGCGACCCCCGGTAGGGCTTGAACGGCAGGCTGTGGGGGAATACTTGGCGCCCCGGAGGAAACGATGCTCCAGATTGCGCTCCTCGCGGGCTGCTTCGGCGGTGGCGACGACAAGAAGGAAGACGACACCGGCGAGCAGGGCACCGGCCCGGCGTGGGTCCAGGTGGCCTCGGGCGGCTACCACACGTGCGCGCTCAACGAGGAAGGCACGGTCGCGTGCTGGGGCGGCGCCGAGATCGACGTCGAGACCGACGGCGGCGAGAACCCGCAGGAGGCGTGGGGCCAGGAGGCCGCGCCGGGCGGCACCTTCACCCAGATCACCGCCGGCCTGGTGCACACCTGCGGCCTGCGCGACGACGGCACGATCGCCTGCTGGGGCAGCGACGAGTCCGGCCAGGCCTCGCCGCCGGACGGCGAGTTCGTCCAGATCAGCAGCAAGGGCTGGCTCGGCTACGCGATCGACGCGGACGGCAACGTCGAGGCCTGGGGCGACCGCGGCGAGGGCGAGCAGCCCACGCCCGAGGGGCTCTACACCCAGATCAGCGCGGGCGGCTCGAACACCTGCGGCATCCAGACCACCGGCGCCACCTACTGCTGGGGCGGCAACGACTTCGGCCAGAACGAGGTCCCCGAGGGCGAGTTCGTCCAGATCTCCGCGGGCGGGTTCCACGTCTGCGCGCTCGACGACGCGGGCGAGGCCACCTGCTGGGGCCAGAACGAGTTCGGCGAGACCGAGCCCCCCGACGTCCGCTTCAAGGACATCGAGGCGGGCGGCGGCCACACCTGCGGCGTGACCGAGGACGACGAGATCGTCTGCTGGGGCAACAACCAGTTCGGCGAGACGGCGAACACCCCGGCGGAGAACATGTCGGTGGTCGGCGTCGGCTGGGACCACAACTGCGGCGTCGGCGAGGCCGGCAACATCCTGTGCTGGGGCAGCAACGAGGCGGGGCAGTCGGAGCCGTAGCCAGTCGTCAGTCGTCAGTCGTCCGTCCACTCACTCCCCTCTCCCCGCTTGCGGGGAGAGGGCTTGGGGGTGAGGGGTCTTCTACGCCGCGTTGATCCGCGCGACGCGCTCCTCGAGCCCCTCGTCCGCGAGCGGGTCCCATCCGCGCGCGTTCGTGACGACGAGGTGCTCGGCGATCACCGGCAGGAGCGGGTCGCTGCCCGCGGCGCGCGACTCCGCGAGCAGCACCGCGGCCTGCGCGATCGGGCGCAGCTCCTCCACGACGTCGCGGACGTGGGCCTCGCCGCGGGGGTGGGCGACGACGCGCTCCCAGCGGGCGCGCACCTCGGCGAGCCGGGGGTGCCCGCCGAGGCGCTCGAGCCAGTCGAACATCGGCGCGTGCATGCCCCTCCGGCTGTCCTTGAGCAGCTGGTTGCAGAGCACGCCGTGGCCGCCCTCCCACGCCTCGAGCACGATGGAGTCGCGCAACAGGCGCGGCAGCACGCTGAACTCCTCGATGGCGCCGTTGCCGCCGAGCACCTCGATCGCGTCGCGTACGCCCGCCGGACAGGTGGTAGCCGTCCAGATCTTGTTGAGGTTCACGAGCATGCGCCACGCCTCGTCGTGGGTCTCGTGCGCGGCGAGAAGGAAGCTCGTCGCGCGCGCGGCGTAGGCCTCGGTCTTCAGGCGCGCGACGACGCGGGCGATGATGGGGAAGCCGAGGATCGGCTGGGTGAACGCCGTGCGGGCGCGCGCGTACGCGTCCGCCTCGCGCCAGGCGCGCTGGAGGAAGCCGGCGGCGCACACGGCGTTGTAGAGCCGCGACGTGTTGAGCACGAGCTCCATGACCTTGCGGAACTCGGCGACGGGCCAGCCGCGGGCGGCGACGAAGTCGACCTCCGCCGACGCCATCGACCGCGTGCCGAGCTTGTACTTCAGGCGCCGGATCTCGAACCCGTTCGGGCGCCCGTCGAGCTCGCGGGGCACGACGAACGCGCGCAGGCCCCCGGTGCCCGGCGGCGCGCCTTCCGGCCTCGCCGTGAGCAGGAAGAGCTTCGCGTCGATCACGCTGCAGAACCACTTCTCGCCCGTGATCTCCCACCAGCCGTCGGCGGCGGGCCGGGCGATCACCGCGTTGGCGCCGACGTCGCTGCCGCCCTGCACCTCGGTGAGGAACTGCGAGGCGTGCCAGCGGCGGGCGTAGTCGGGGTCGAGCAGGCGCTCCAGCCACGCGCGGGGCGAGTCGGGCGACGCCTGGAGGATGCGGATCATGCCCGCCGTACACGCGAGCGGGCAGCAGTGGCCGCCCTCCCCGTCCTGGGCGAGCAGGTAGAGCAGGCCGAGCGTCTCCAGCTCGCGGCCCGGCGTGCCGTACCGGCTCATGATCCCGCTGCCCCAGACCACCTTCCCGATCTCGTGGTGGTCGGGGTGGTGGGCGACCTCCTCCGTGCGGTTCCCGATGTCGTCCCAGCGGTACAACCTCGGGAGGTTCTCGTCGCGGTTCGTGTTCCTCGCCCACGCGTCGACGGGCCCGGCGCAGGCGTCTGCGAACGCGCGCAGCGCGGGCTCGGCGCCGGCGTGCCCGTGCCAGCGGATCAGCGAGGCGAGGTGCGGGTCGAACCAGCCCTCGCGGGCGCGGGCCTTCCAGGCGTCGAACTCGTCGCGGGCGAGGCGGGGGGACTGCGGCATGCGCGCGCCTAACGCGGGCGCGCGCGGGTCAGGGCTCGGCCGAACGCGACGCCATCCAGCACACGCGCTCGCGCAGCTCGCGCCGCTGCATCTGCAGCGATCCGCCGGGCCGCTCGATCGTGACGGTCTCCTCCCAGAGAAGGCCGTGCCGGCGGACGTCGCGGACGGTGACCTGGTCGCCCGGGGCGAGCGCGACGAGCGCGCCGATGTGCGGGTGGTCCTCGATCATCACGAGGCCCGGGTGCGCGCGCACGGCCTCGGCGGCGCCGGGCGAGGCGGCGAACACGCGGATCTCCGCGCCGCCCTCCCAGAGCGCCTTGCGCGAGGCGGGCGAGCACACCACCCCACCTCGCGCGCGGGTGAGCTCCGAGCGCGAGCCGTCGTCGAGCTCCACCCAGTCGATCACCACGTCGCCGTCGGCCCGCGTCGCCTGCACGACCGCGGCCCGCTCGACCGAGATGCCGTACTGGGCGAGCACCATCTCGATGCCGATGGCGTCGGGGACGGCGAGCCCGGCCTCCTCGTCGAGGACGGCCCGGCGCTGGAACGCGGAGGGCATCTCGACGCGGACGGCGTCGCCCGCGGCGGCGCCGTCGAGCGCGTCCGACGGCTCGCCGGCGTGCGCGGCGGAGACCCACAACAGGGGGAGCGCGATCGCGTGTGCGTACGGCATTCGGGCCTCCGCTCTCCCTTCGGATCCTCGCCGCGGAACATGAGAGAATCCGTCGGGTGACCCTTCCTCCGTTCGACGGCGTGCTCGTCCTCGGCAAGGAGC
>JBMOQZ010000218.1:0-1642 GCA_049322475.1 Myxococcota bacterium
TGCTCATGGACGGGCCGAGCGTCCGCACGCGGCACCTCGCTCTGGACGACAAGCCGTCCGCGGGTGACGAGCACGAAGCGGACAGATTTTCCGGAACGCGCGAGGCGGAGTTTCCGGAACCAGCACGGGGTGATCCCGAGCTTGCCGGTGCGGCAGTGGACGCCGAAGGCGTCGCGAAGGAGCCGGCGCGAGCACTGCGAGCGCGAACCGGGCCAGGCCCGGTTCAGGCTCCGAAGCCCGCCCCCGGAGCGAGGGGCCAGGCCCCGAGCGTGAGGGGGTGCTCACCGTGCCGTGGAGGCATCGTCGCGTGCTCGCGCGGAGCCCGCGGCTCGCGCGGGGTGTGCTGGCGATCGCGCTCGGGCGGATCGCCGACTTCTGCCGTGCACGGGCGAACGGCCGGACGGCGAGCCGGGGACGGTGACGGTGGTGCAGCGGTTCGGGAGCGCGATGAACCTGAACCTCCACTCCCACGTGGTGGCGGCGGACGGGGTGTTCCTGCGGGACGAGCGCGGCTGCCGTTACTCCCGCGGTGCGCGAGCTGCGACGGGTACAACCTGCACGCGGGGGTCGCGGTGAAGGCGGGCGACCGGGCGGGCTCGAGCGCCTCGCCCGCTACGTGCTGCGTCCCGCGCTGACGAAGGAGCGCCTCGCGCGCCTCGCGGACGGGAGCGTCGGTTCCCGTGAGAGCGATCTGCAGGAGCCCTTCCCGCGCGGCCCTCCGCGTTACCCCCCTCCCGTGTCCTCCCGCTACCAGCCCGAGGTCGACGGCCTGCGGGCCGTGGCGGTGCTCGCGGTGATGGCGTTCCACGCCGCGCCGGCGGCCTTCCGGGGCGGCTTCGTCGGCGTGGACGTGTTCTTCGTGATCTCGGGGTACCTCATCAGCGGGATCGTCGCCGGCGGGCTCGCCGCCGGGACGTTCACGGTCGCGGGCTTCTACGAGCGGCGCGCGCGGCGGATCCTGCCCGCGCTGGGAGTGGTGCTCGCGGCGGTCGCCGTCGCGAGCGTGGCCGTGCTCCTGCCGCGCGACCTCGCGGCGATGGGGAAGAGCCTCGCGGGCGTGGCGACGATGACCGCCAACCTCGTGTTCCTCGGCGAGGCGGCCTACTTCGGCGGCGCGTCCGACATCAAGCCGCTGCTGCACACCTGGTCCCTCGCGGTGGAGGAGCAGTTCTACCTCGGCTATCCGCTGCTCCTCCTCGCCGTGCACCGGGTGGCGCCGGCGTGGACGGGACGGTGCCTCGCCGCGCTGGCGATCGCGTCTCTGGGGGCGTGCGCGTGGGTGGCGAGCGCGTGGCCGAACGCGACGTACTACCTCGCGCCCTTCCGCGCGTGGGAGCTCCTCCTCGGGGGTCTGCTCGCCGTGTCGCCGCCGCCGCCCGTCCGCGCCCCGCTCGCGCGCGAGGCGCTCGGGGTCGCGGGGCTCGCCGCCATCGGCGCCTCGGTCATGCTCGTCACGCCCGCGACGCCGTTCCCCGTCCCCGGCGCCGTGCCTGCCTGCCTCGGCGCCGCCGCGCTCATCCACGCGGCGGGGAGCGGTCCGTCGCGCGTGGGCGGGCTCCTCGCGAGCCGCCCGGCGGTGGCGATCGGGCTCGGCTCGTACTCGCTCTACCTCTGGCACTGGCCGCTCCTCGCGCTCGTGCGG
>JBMOQZ010000219.1:0-14583 GCA_049322475.1 Myxococcota bacterium
TGACGCGCAGCCCCGGGTGGGCCGGGCTCGCCGTCGGCACGCTCGCCGCCGGGCTCGTGCTCTTCGCGCTCTTCCCCGACGCCGTCCCCTCGCGGACCGTCGCCACGCGCCTCCAGATGTGGACCGACCCGTGGCTCAACGGCCTGCCCTACGGCGACCAGCTCGCCCGCGCGCGCTGGGCGCTCGCCGCCGGCGGGCTCACGGGGAGCGGGTTCGGCGCGAGCGAGCCGGGCGCGCTCCCCGCCGGCCACACCGACCTCGTCTACGCCCACCTCGTCGAGGAGCTCGGCCTCGCCGGCGCGGGCGCGTGGCTCCTGCTCGGCGGGATCGCCGTCGCCGACGGCCTGCGCGTCGCCGCGCGCAGCCGCACGCCGGAGCGCGCGCTGATGGCCGCCGCGCTCGCGTTCCTGATCGTGGCGCAGGCCGCCGTCATCCTCGGCGGCACGCTCGGCGCGATCCCGCTCACCGGCGTGGTCGTGCCGTTCCTCTCGTACGGCAAGACCAGCATGGCCGCGTTCGTCGGCGTCGCCGCGCTCATCGCGCGCCTCGGCGAGGACGCGGAGGTCCGCGCCGACACCGACGAGCTCGTGGAGCTCCGCGCGGGCGTGCGGCAGGCGCAGGCCGTCGTCGCCGCGCTCGCGGTGGCCGCGCTCGCGCTCACCGCGGGGCAGGCCGTCTGGCGGCGCGACGCCACCACGCTCCGCGGCGTGGTCACCACGCTGGGCGACGGAACCCCCGTGCTCCAGCACGACCCGCGCCTCGCGACGATCGCCGCCCGGGTGCGGCGAGGCAGCGTGCTCGACCGCGACGGCCGGGTGCTCGCCGAGTCGCCGACGGCGGACCTGCGGCTCTACCCGCTCGGCGACGCGCTCGGCACCGTGCTCGGCCCGAGCGACGGGGGGCTTCTGCGCCCGAAGTGGAGCGTGGAGCGCCAGCTCGACGCGACGCTCCGCGGCTGGCCCGACCGCGCGGACCCGCCCACGATCTGGCTCGGGAAGCTCCCGGCCGGCGAGCGTCTGTTGCTCGCGACCGCGCGCGAGGGCCCCGGCGACGCCGACGAGGCCCTGCGCCGCCTCCGCGCCCGCGGCGGCGAGGGCGACGGCGTGCGGAAGATCGCGCTCGCCGCCCCCGATCTGTCGCCGCTCCTGCCGCTCGCCCGCCTCCCCCTGTCCGAGCGCGAGGCCGCCGTCGCGGCGCTCTCGGGCGACACCGCGTCGCGGACGGTGAAGCTCACGCTCGACGCGCGCCTGCAGGCCGCCGTCGCGAAGCACGCGAAGGCCGCCGCGAAGAGGTCCTCCGTCGGGGCCGCCGCCGTCGTCGTGATGGACGCGGACACGGGCGAGGTGCTCGCCCGCGCCCAGTGGCCCGACTACGACCCCGGCGCCGCGGACTGGCTCCCGAAGCGGCTCGCGAACGACCCGACGTTCATGGGCATCTACGGCGCCTGGTCCGACAAGACCGGCGCCCACGGCACGTGGCAGGCCGGCTCGGTCTTCAAGGTCCTCACCGCGCTCGCGGCCGTCCGCGAGGGCTTCACGGCCGGCGACGCCGCCGTGCGCGCCGCGGGCGAGCCTCCGGGCTGCGTGGAGGAGGCCCCGCCGAGCTTCACGTGCGACGAGGTCACGGACGGGCGCACGTCGTTCCGGCTCCCCGGCTGGGAGAAGCCGATCCACGACTTCGGCGACGGCGGCGCGCGCGGCGAGGTCGACCTCGTCGAGGGCCTCACCCGCTCGTCGAACGTGTGGTTCGGGCAGCTCGCGCTGAAGCTCGGTCCGGAGCCGTTCCGGAAGCTGCGCGCCGCCGGGGTGGAGTTCGGCAACCCCGGGCTCCTCGACGAGCGCGACGGGCCCTTCACCGGCATCGGCGAGGCCGGGTCGCGCCGGCTCGCCCAGACCGGCTTCGGGCAGGGCGCGGGGAGCTGGAACGTCACCCAGGCCGCGCGCGTCGTGAGCGCGGTCGCGACCGGGGGCACCTATCGTCGCTGCCCTTCGAGCCTGCGCCTCGGCGAGCCCTGCGCGGAGACGAAGCTGCTCGACGGGCAGGACGTCGGGCCCGTGCTCGCCGGGATGCGCGGCGTGATGACGCGCGGCACGGGCGCGCGGCTTCCGGGCGTCGAGGGCGTGCGGGTGTACGGGAAGACCGGCACCGCCGACGCGCCGGGCACACGCGACGAGGCGCCCTGGAAGATCCGCCCCGGTCAGCAGACACAGCCGCACTCGTGGTTCGTGGCGATCGCCGAGCCGGACGCGCTGCCGGAGTGCGGCGAGAACGCCGGCCGGCTGGTGGTCGCCGCGGTGGTGCCCCACGGGGGCTTCGGCGCGGCGGCGGCGGGGCCGCTGGCGATGGCGGCGCTGACGGAGGCCGCGGCGCTCGGGCTCCTCGGGCCATGATCCCCCGGCACGACGTCGACGGCGTGCTCCGCGAGGTCGCGGGCGCGCGGCGGGTGCTCCGGACCCGCCTCGAAGGCGTCGCGTGTGTCACGCGGGTCCTGCTCGGCGCGCGCGTGGACCCCGGGCTGGGGCCGCTGGTCGAGCAGGCGGCGCGGTTCGGCCGGGGCTCGCTCGCCGGCGTGCCCGAGGAGCTCCTGCTCACGCTCGAGGGCTACCGGGTCGCCGCCCGCCTCCCCCACCCCGATCCGCGCTGGCCCGACACGCTCGCGGCCGGCGTGAACGAGGACGGCTACGCCTTCGTCACGACGCGCTGGATCGAGGGCGTCCCGCTCCATCAGGCGGCCCCCCTCGCCCTCCCCGACCGGCGGCGCGTCGCCCGCGCCGTGCTCGCCGTGCTCGCCGAGCTGCACGCCCGCCACATCGCCCACGGGGACCTGAAGCCCGAGAACGTGGTGCTGACGCCCGACGGGGGCGTCGCCGTCATCGACCTCGACACGCTCCGCGAGGTGGGCGGCCCCGGGATCCCGGCGATCACCCGCGACCTGACGCGCTCGTGGGCGGCGCCGGAGCAGCAGGCGCAGCAGCGCACCTGGCTCGCGAGCGACCTCTGGGCGTGGTCGAAGGTCGTGGCGCAGCTCTTCCCGGAGGGCGCCCCCGAGGCGTGGCGGACCGCGCTGGACGCCTGCCGGCTCGCCGACCCGATGCGCCGGCCGCGGACGGACGTGTTGCTGCGCGCGCTCGACGAGGGGGGCGAGCTCGAGGACTGGGCCGGGCGGCCCACCCCCGGCGAGCGCGACGCCACCGGCGTGATGGCCGAGCAGACCGCGGTCTCGACGGAGCGCGTGCCCGAGGCCGTGCGCACCGAGCGCGTCCCGGAGACGACCCCGTCGGAGCCGACGCTCTCCCCTCGCCCGGCGGCCCGACCGCGGCGCTGGGGCTGCCTGCACGTCGCGGTCGCGGCGGTGGTCGCCCCGGTCGCGACGTGCGGGGGCCTCGCCGCGTGGATCGACCACCGCAACGTGATCGAGGCCAACCGGCTCGCCGACGAGTCGATGGCCGCGCTCAAGGCCCACAAGGTGCGGCGCGAGCTCAACGACGCCGGGCAACGCGGCGCGTTGCGCGCGATGGCCGAGGGCGCGTGGGAGGTGCGCCACACGCCGCGCAGCTCGGCGGTGCGGGCGCTCGCGGTCGTGTGGGCGCAGGGGTGGCAGGACGCGGGGCGCGCGTGGGACGCCGCGAAGTACGCCGAGGGCCTCGACGCCGTCGACGCCGTGGAGGACAGCCGCCAGCCCGAGGCGCTGCTCGCGCGGGGGACGTTGTACGGCGCCGCGTGCCGCCTCAACCGGCGCGACGCCACCGCCGCCGCGGCCTGCGATCGCGCGCTCGACGCCCTCGCCGACTTCCAGGCGCGCCTCCCGGAGGACGCCGCGAGCCACTGGCTCCGCGTCGAGGGCGCGTGGACGGAGGTGCTGGTCCGCACCGAGATCGCGACCCAGCAGCTCGACGCGGGGCTGCCCGAGGCGACGGCGGTGCTCGCCGGCGCGCTGGAGCGCTGTGACGCCGCCGGCGTCTGGCTCGCGTGGGCGCCGGTCAACGGCCCGGAGCTCGTCCAGGACTGCCTGCGCGTCGCGGGGCTCGCCGGCGACGTCGACCGCTGGCTCGCGCTCGCCGATCGGCTCGTCGCGCCCGACGCCGCCGACGGGCTCGAGCGCGCGACGGTGTGGCACCTCTACACGGGCGCCGGGCGAGGCTGCGAGGTCACGACGGTCGAGAAGCGGCGCGGCGAGTGGGCCGTGAAGGGCTCGCCCTGGTGCGTCGCGATGGGCCACGCCGCCCGCCGGTGCTGGGCGAGCGCCGACGCCGCCGCGGACGCGCGCGCGCAGGACCCGGACCGCCCGTGGACCGAGCTGGACGAGTGGATCGCGAAGGGGGATGGAGATTGGAGTTGTCTTCGCTGAGGGGGAGGTCGCCCGCGTGCCGGCAGCTGACAGCTGACAGCTGACAGCTTTCATCGTCGCCTCGCCTACCTGTCCCGTCCCGGGAAACCGACGGGATGGGACACCGTGGTAGAAGCGGCTGCATGTGGATCCTGCTCTGCGCCCTCACCGACGCGGGCACCTACACGGTCGACGACCTCGGGCGCGCGGTCCAGCGGGGCCTCCCCGAGCCCACCCTCGAGACGATCGCCGGCGAGGTCGGCCCCCTCGACGGCGAGGGCGTGGTCACGCTCCTGCGCTACGGCGTCGACCCGGCCTGGATCCGCGCCCGCACCGGCGACGCCCACCCCACGCCGGACGAGCTCGCGGCGGCCGCGGCGGCGGGCCCGATCGAGCCGCCCCCCGCCGAGTTCGTGGGCCTCTCCGACGCGGCGTGGCGCGCGCTCGTCGGGGCGGACGTCGTGTTGCGCGCCGAGACGGGCGTGGTCGAGGGGCGCATCGCCGGCTTCGCGTCCGGCGTCCTCACACTCGTCACGGCCGACGGCCCCCGGCAGGTCGCGACCGCCGACGTCGCGACCGTCCGCCGCGTGGACGGTGCCCCCATCCCGCTCTTGCGCCAGATCGAGCGCGAGGCGGGCCCGGCGGACGCGGCGCTCCAGCGCCCGGCGTTGACCCGGGTGGGGCGCGGCTTGTTCGCGGGCGGGCTCGGTGGAGTGGCCGTCGGGACGCTCGCGATCATCGCCGCGAACGCCGAGGCCGACGCCGCGGTCGGGAGCATCGGAAGCGGAGACGGAGCGGGGGGCGTCGTCCACGGGGTCAACACCGTCGGCCTGGGCCTTGTCGGCTTCGCCGGCCTCTTCGTCGGTGGGCAGGCCACGATCGCGGGCGCGGTCATGCTGGCGATCGGCGACCACCAGATGCGCCAGCATCGCGAAGACCCGTGAGCCCACCGCCGGGTTCCGCGGGTTCTCCTTCCGGCGAGCGCGAGGTCGTCCGCGTGCCGACAGCGGACGGCTGACGCCTGACAGCTCCGATCGGCGACCCGCCCTGCCTCACGGCGTACGCGCGCCTCTCCGACGACGGCCTCCTCGGCGGAGCCCGCGGCGGCACGCGGATTGCGCCCCCGCGTGTGTCGCTGTAAGGCCCGCGCCCATGCTCGTCCTCGTCGCAGCCGCGCTCGCCTACGATCCGGACTCGCTCCGCGCGGAGGCGACGTTCGGCCTCTTCCGCGACGAGTACGACTACCTCCAGGAGCCCGCCACGCTCGGGCATCAGGACGGACGGCACGTCTACACGCTCCTCGGCAACCAGGGGGGCGCCACCCGGCTCTCGCTCGGGTATCTGGGCGCCGTCGGTCCGGGCGTGCTCGGGGGCATCGCGGACGGCTCGGTCATCGGCGGCGAGGAGTCCACCACGTCGACGACGGCGCCGACCCCGGCGGCAGGCGAGACGGTGACGGTCGAGTCGTCGGTCAGCCGCGTGCACCAGGGGGCCGCCTTCGTCGGCTACGGGCTCCCGGTCTCGGAGCGGCTCTCGCTCGGCGCGGGGTTCGCGATCGAGGCGCGGCGCTGGGACGCCTCGCTCACGCCCGTTCCGGGCGGGAGCCCGAGCGTCGGGGGCACGCTCACGAACGTGTCCGAGGACGGCGATTCGATCCGCAAGGAGACCGGAACCTACGAGGCGCTCGACACGAGCTGGCAGGCCACCGTGGGGGTCGCCGTCGCGATCGCGGACGCCGAGCTGGAGGTCGATGCGCGCCTCCAGCGGTCGGTCGGCACGATGAGGGCCGAGGCGACGTACATCACCGACACCGTCGTCTACACACTCGAGGGGCGCCCGCCCGACGCCAGCCTCGACGAGGGGCTCGCGGCCTGGCTGCCCGGCGTGGCCGCCGATCTGACCGCTCCGCTCGGCGCGAACGCGGCCGTGCGCGTGTTCGCGGAGGGCGCGGCCGGACCCGCGACCCTGACCGGCCCGGACACCGAGGAGACGCTCAGCGACTACACCGACCCCGCCGCGCCCGTCGACGTGTTCACCACCACCAGGCTCTCGCCCACGCAGATGTTGCTCTACGAGGGCGAGGCGCTCGTGGCGCTCCACGTCGGCGCCGGCGCCACGGAGGTTCGGGCAGGGGTCGCGGTGGCGGTGGAGGGCCACGACCTCGGCGCGTCCAGCAGCTCGCAGACCGAGGAGCGTCTTCGGGAGGTCGACGAGCGATACGTAGGCCTCTCCACGCCCGTCGCGGTCGAGGTCGCCGCCTCGCCGCGGTGGCGGCTGCGCGTCGGGGGCCGCTTCGTCCACGCCCGGCTGCACTACGACGGAAGTGACCGCGTGACCTCGGAGGCCGGGGAAGGCGAGATCGTCGCGGTCCGGCAACAGTCCGACTACGAGCAGTCCTACGTCGAGTTCGCCGTGGGCACGCGCTTCGAGGTGTCGCCCGCCTTCGCGCTGGATGCCTCCGCCGGGGGCACGGGCGCGCCCGACGGGGACCGGGTGTCCATCAACCTCGGCAACCTGCTCGTCTCCGGCGTGCTCCGCTTCCCGTGATCGGCGCGGAGCCAGCTCGCGTCGCCATGCTCCTCGCCCTGCTCGCGGCCTGCGCCCCCGACGACGACGACAAGCCGGTGGCCGACACCGTCGGGAGCCGCGTCGACGCCCGGCCCGCCGAGGACCTCCCCAGGGGGAGGTCGATGCCGTCGCCTGACCGAGCGCCCCCACCGGGCCACCCCGTCACCAGAGCCGGCGCACGCCGAATGCGTCGAACAGCCTCTCGTTGCTGACGAGCGTGAGGTCCTCCGACAAGGCCTGGGCGACAAGCACCCGGTCGAAGGGATCACGGTGGTCCACGGCGAGGCTCCCGGCGCGTTCCGCGTGGTCGACGGCGACGGGGAGCCCCGTGAAGCGCTGCGACGCGAGGACCGCCGCGATCCCCGGCACGAGCGACGCCGCGCCCGGGAGCTTCCCGATCCGCACCTTGGTCGCGATCTCCCACGCGGAGGCCGCGCTGACGTACACCTCGGCGCCGGGGTCCCCGATCGCTTCGCGCGCGCGCGGCGACATCTGCTCGTCGCCGGCGAGCCACCACAGGAGCGCGTGGGTGTCCAGCAGGAGCCGCACCCGTCAGCGCCCTTCCCAGCGCGCGATCTCCTCCTCGGGGAGAGGCTCGAAGAACGACGCGTCGACGTGCACCTTCCCGCGCAGGGCCCCGAACGCGCGCGCGCGCGCCGGCGGCTCGATCGGCACGAGCCGGACGACGGGCCGGTCGCCCCGCGCGATGACCACCTCCTCCCCCGAGCACGCCCGCTCGATGAGGCGGGAGAGGTGCGTCTTCGCGGCATGGATGGGCACTGGCTTCACCTCGCGCTCCCTGACTTACCCAGCTTAGTCAACCAGGTCCGGATCGACAACCGCGCGTGGCTCCGTCGACCTCGAACGGGGCCATCGCGGCGGGTCCGATGGACGAGGACACGCTGGGACCAGAGACGCCACGTCATCCGCTCGCTCGTGGAGCGGATCGAGATCGGCGAGGCCGTCACGATCGTGTACCGCGTGCCGCGAACGCCGCGATTGGAGAGTCGTGCGCCTGTCTCCGCGGAGCGCGGGGTCGCCCGCCCCCTGACAGCGGATAGCTGACAGCTGACCGCTCTCATGCGCCGCCTCATCTACCTCCTGATCGCGCTCCTGCTCGCCATGTTCGGGCTCGTGGGCGTGCGCGAGGCCACGCTGTCGCGACGCGCGGCGGCCGAACGCGAGCTGCGGCTGACGGGCGAGCGCCTCGACAACTTCGTGGCCACCTGGGAGCAGGGCGTCGTGGAGCAGGCGCGGCTGTGGCTGTCGACGGGCACGCTGCGCGACGCGCGCGAGCGCGAGGCCGCGTGGGCCACCGAGCGCGCCTGGTTCGACGCGCTCTACCTCTGGGAGAGCGGCGACGTGCTCTACCCGCCCGCGCGGCCCGCCGAGGACCTCCCCGCCCTCCGCGCCGACGCGTGCGTCGCCGCGGCGGAAGAGAAGGCGGGCACCGTCGACCACGTCACCGCCGCGCTCGCCTACGCGGCGTGTATCGGGCGGCCCGCGCCCGTCTCGCTCTTCGCGGCCTCGGAGGCGGCGGAGCTGGCGCTGAACGCGGACCAGCCGGCGCTGGCGACGCGGATCGTCGCGCGGGTCGACCTCTTCGCGGGCCTCCCCCTCGCCGTCGCCGGCGACTTCAACCTCTCCGTGCGCCGCATCGTCATCCTGCGGCTGCAGCGGGCGCGCGCGATGGCGATGATCGGCCGCGAGGACGTCGCCTTCCGGTACCTCGACGGGCTCGCCCGCGAGATCGTCGCGCTCGACGGCCCCACGCTCGAGGCCGTGCTCGACCTCTACGAGTACCCGATCGCCCACGACCTGCGCGCGTTCGGCGTCACCGGCCGCGGCGGCGAGGACGACGAGGACTGGATGCGCGCGCAGCGCCGCCTCGGCCTGTACCGCGACATCGCCGAGCGGGCGTGGTCGCCGGCCGAGATCCCGCCGGTGCGCGCGGGGCTGAAGGCGATGGTCGACCCCATCGGCGACCCGCCCTACCTCATGGCGTTCGCGCGCCTCTCGGACGACGGCCTCCTCGGCGGCATCCAGATGGACCAGCCCGCGCTCGTCGCCGACCTGCTCGCCAGCGCGCCGACGCAGCTGCGCCCGCACCTGACCGTGCGGGATCCGAGCGGCCGCGTGCTCGGCGGCGCCCCGGGCGAGCTCGCCGCCGAGACGGCGTTCACGACGGTCCTCCCGCACCTCCGCGCGGGCCTCACGGTGGGCGCGGTCGCGCCGGCGAGCACCCGCTCGCTCGTCGCGCAGCTCGTCCCCATCGGACTCGGCATCATCATCGGCGTGTACGCGCTCGCGACGCTCATCCACACCGACCGCCAGCAGGCCCGCCTGTTCGAGCAGCAGCGGGAGTTCATGGCGCGCGTCACCCACGAGCTGAAGACCCCGCTCGCCGGGATCCGGCTCATGGCCGAGAACCTCGAGATGGGCGCGTTCCGCGACGCCAGCCAGCGCGAGATGTTCGCGCAGCGCATCGTGAAGGAGGCCGAGCGGCTCGGGCTGCGCCTCGACGAGGTCATCCGCGCGGCGGCGCGCCCGCTGGAGGAGCGGGCCGCCCGGATCGACGCCACCCAGCTCTGCCAGGAGCTCGTGGAGCGCTGGCGCGTGCTCTTCGAGCCCGTGGGGGGCACGCTCGATCTCGACGCCGCCGAGCCGATCGAGGTGGTCGCCCGCGCGGGCCTCCTGCGCGACGCGCTCTCGAACCTGCTCGACAACGCGCTGAAGTACCGGCAGGAGGGCCGTCCCCTGCGGGTGGTGCTGCGCGTGTACGCCGAGCGGCGCGCGGTCGTCTTCGAGGTCGAGGACAACGGGATGGGCGTGCCGCCCGCGATGCGCCGCGCGATCTTCGAGCGCTTCCGGCGCGTCGAGGGCCCGGGGCGCGGCAAGGCAGGCGGGCACGGGCTCGGGTTAGCATTTGTCGCCGCTGCCGCCCGCTCGCACGGGGGGAAGGTAGAGTGCCGGGAAGGAACTGACGGCGGCTCTAAATTCGTGATGCGCATCCGCAGGAGGTCTTGAATGGACACGCTCGGCGCCAGCATCCTCGTGGTCGAGGACGACGACACGCTGGCCATGGGCCTCACGAACGCGCTGGAGCACGAGCGCTTCCAGGTCACCCACTGCGACACGGGCGAAAAAGCGCTCGACGCCATCGAGGACGACGTGCCCGACGTGCTCGTGCTCGACGTCATGTTGCCCGGCATGGACGGGCTCTCCGTCCTCCGAAAGGTGAAGGCCGAGCACCCCGAGCTGCCCATCATCCTGCTGACCGCGCGCAACGCCGAGGTGGACCGCGTGCTCGGGCTCGAGCTCGGCGCGGACGACTACGTCACCAAGCCGTTCTCGCTGCGCGAGCTCATCGCCCGCGTCCGCGCCCGGCTGCGGTCCCGTCCCGCGGCGCCGCGCGCGCCCGAGGTCTTCAAGTTCGGCCGCAACGAGGTCGACCTCCGCCGCCGCATCCTCACCCGCGACGGGGAGGAGTACCGCATGACCACGCACGAGGCCGGCGTGCTCGCCTACCTCGTCGCGCACCGGGGCCGCGACGTGGCGCGCGAGGAGCTGCTCCAGCACGTGTGGGGCTACTCGCCCAGCATGGCGACGCGCACGGTGGACAACCAGATCCTCAAGCTTCGCAAGAAGATCGAGGACGTGCCCTCGGACCCGCGCCACATCCTCACCGTCCACGGCACCGGCTACCGCTTCGAGGTGTGAAACGCCGCTATTGCCGTAGGCTCCGCGCTCGTATACCGTCCCGGCCGGAGGTTGCATGCGGACGGTGTTGGCGCTCGTGCTGTCGGTGGCGTGCACGGGGAACGGCGGCTCCGGGGACGACACGGCGCCCGCGCTCGACGACTCGGGCGAGACCGACACGCAGACCGACCCCACCGATCTCGACGGCGACGGCTACGGCCGCTCCGAGGACTGCGACGACACGCGCGCGTCGGTGAACCCCGGCGTCGCCGCCGACGTGTGCAACGGCCTCGACGACGACTGCGACGGCCGCCTCGACGAGGACGTCGACCTGCGCTGGTTCGCCGACAACGACGGCGACGGCTTCGGGGAGAGCGGCGGCGGCTCCTACGAGGACTGCGATCCGTCCGAAGGCTTCGTGCCCAACGACGCCGACTGCGACGACGACGACGACACCGTCTTCCCCGGCGCCGCCGACGTGTGCGACCGCGTCGACAACGACTGCGACGGCGAGACCGACGAGGACCCCGAGACCTGGCTGCCCTGGCACGCCGACCTCGACGGCGACGGCGCGGGCGACCCGGACGGGTTCGTGTACGGCTGCTTCGTCCCGGCCGACGGCGCGGACAACGACCTCGACTGCGACGACGCCGACCCGCTCGAGCCCGTGTTCGTCGCCGTCGGCGGCTCGACCGGCGCCGAGGGCACCTACGACGACCCGGTGCGCGACGTCATGGACGGCATGCTCTACGCGCGCGACTGCGTCGTGGTGATGCCGGGCACCTACGACGAGGACCTCGACTTCGGCGGCGAGAACATCGTCGTCCGCAGCGCCGAGGGCCCCGCCGAGACGATCCTCCGCGGTACCGGCTCGGGCCCCGTGGTCACGTTCTCCACGCGCGAGACGTCCAGCGCGGTGCTCGAGGGCTTCACGATCACCGGCGGGTCCGGCGTCCAGAGCTCCGGCAGCAGCTACTACTGGGACGGCTACCAGTACGTCTACTACGACGCCTACTACTGGTACGGCGGCGGCGTGTACGTGTCGGGCGCTTCGCCCACGCTGCGCGACCTCGTCATCTCCGACAACACCCTCCCCGACTACTACTACGGGGCCACGTCCTCCACGAGCTACCTCTACATGGAGAGCTACGGCGGGGGCGTCTACGCGGAGAGCGCCTCGCTCACGCTCGAGGACGTCCACGTCCGCGACAACAACGCGAGCTGGGGCGGCGGGCTCTACCTCAGCAGCACCGACATCTCCGGCGTCCGCGTGGAGGTCGCCGGCAACACCGGCCAGTGGCCGACGATCGCGCAGTTCGACGGCACGGTGGAGCTCGACGCCTTCGTGATCAACGCCGAGAGCAGCGACTACTCGATGGGCGGCTGGTACGCGTCCTACGGCGACGTCCGCCTGTGGAACGGCGTCCTCGCCAGCTCCGACTACGGCTTCTACAACTACGCGTCGACCGTCGGCATGTCGAGCGTGATCGTCGCCGGCAACACCTACGGGCTTCACGACGGCGACACCAGCCAGAGCACCTGGACGCTCACCTACAACGACGTCTACGGCAACCGCTACGACTACTCCGGCCTCTCCAGCGTGAACGGGCAGGACGGGAACATGGGGATCTCCCCGTCCTTCGTGCTCTGGTACGACGACACCGACGCCACGAACGACGACTTCCACCTCTCGTCGACGGGCCCGGCTCGCCGACGCGGGCGATCCCGACCCGTCGCGGAACGACCGCGACGAGTCGGTGAACGATCTTGGGGCGTACGGAGGCCCCCAGGGTTCGTGGTGAACGAACATCGGCGTTGAACCCCTGATCGACGGCCAGCGGCGGATGCCGGGCACCCCCACAGGGTGAAGCGGAACATGCTTGACGAACATCATGTTCGAGCTACATGTCTCCATGTCGCTTCCATTCCTCGACCGGGACGACGAGCAACGGCGGCTCCATCGATTCATGAGGGGCGATGACTCCCGCCTCGCCGTGTTGTACGGACGCCGTCGCTGCGGGAAGTCCACCCTGGCCCAACGAATGTGTGAGGAGGGCGATGTCTACGCGCTGGCGGACGAGCGCGAGTCCTCGCTCCAGATCCAGGCGCTCGCGTCCGAGATCGCTCGCGTCGTGCCGGAGTTCGACGCAGCCCGGTATCCATCCTGGGAAGCGCTCTTCACGTCCCTCGAGACCCGCGTCGAGCGCCTGAACCTGGTCCTCGACGAATTCCCCTACCTCGTCTCGTCTGCTCCGGAGCTCCCGAGCGTGATCCAGCGCCACCTGGATCGTCCCGGGTCCCGGCGGACTCGCCTCCTCCTCTGCGGCTCCTCGCAACGGATGATGCAGGGCCTCGCCCTCGACCGGAGCGCACCGCTGTACGGTCGCGCCCAGGAGATCCTGCGGCTCGCCCCACTCCTTCCCGGCTGGATCCGTGACGCGCTGGGAATCGACGGAGCGGCGGCGGTAGAGGCGTGGGCGGTGTGGGGTGGCGTCCCGCGCTACTGGGAGCTCGCCCAGCGGTACCCCTCCCTGCACGAGGCGATCCGGGACCTCGTCCTCCACCGCCACGGCGTGCTGCACGACGAGCCACAGGGCCTCCTGCTCGACGACATGCGCAGCGCGACGCAGGCGTCCACCCTGCTGGCGCTGGTGGGTGCCGGCTGCAACAGGCTCTCGGAGATCGCGGCCCGCATGGGCAAACCCGCGGGGGCGCTGACGCGTCCCTTGGCCCATCTCATCGAGCTCGGCTACCTCCGCAAGGACGTGCCGTTCGGTGAGGACGAGCGATCCTCCAAGCGGACCCTGTACCGGATCGACGACCCCCTCGTCGCGTTCTGGTTTCGTTTCGTGCAACCCGCGCGCACGCTGCTGCAGCGCGACCTGCTCGAGCCCGTCGAGGCAAGGATCGGGAAGGCCTTTCCCCAGCATTGTGCCGAAGCCTGGGAGGTGCTCGCGCGGGAGTCCGTGCCGCGCTTGCGCATCGGGGGCATCGGCTGGGGCCCGGCGTCGCGCTGGTGGGGGAACGGCCGCGACGGTCCGATCGAGTTCGACGTCGTCGCGGAGTCGCTCGACGGCGACAGCATCCTGATCGGTGAAGCCAGGTGGGCGTCCCGCCCCGACGTAGCGCGATGGCGGGCCGAGCTTCGCGCGCGTGCCGAGTCCGCGCCGTTCCTCCGGGGGCGACGCCTCGTGTGCGCCCTGTGGGTCAAGGAGGGGGCTGAAGGCCCGGACGTCGTCACTCCGGCGGAGGTGATGGCGGCGCTGCGATAGTTCGCGGGCGTGGGTCGCCGGCACGACGACCCACGCCCCGAGCCGCGCCGGGCCTCGGGCCCCCGCCTACGTCCGCGTCGTCCTGAACACGTTCAGGCCGCGCAGGATCGCGATCAGCAGCGCGGCGCCGACGACGCCCCACAGGATGCCGCCCAGCGAGAGCCCGCCCGCCTCCTCGGCGCCCTCCACGCCGATGAGCCCGGCGAAGATCCCGCGCCCGAGCGCGGCGCCCACCATGCCCACGAGGATGTCCGCAATGACGCCCTGCTGGGCGTTCGTCCGCATCAGCACGCTGGCGAGCCAGCCGATGAACGCGCCGACGAGGATCGCGATGACCCAGTCCATCTTGTCCTCCCCCGACGTCCGAAGCTAGCCACGCTCAGCCGCGCTCAGAAGCCTTCCACCTCGGTGCACGCGCGCCCCTTGCACACGAGGCGCGTCACCTTCTCGTTGTTGATGGTGACGTCGGGCACCGTCACGAGGTTTCCGTCCGAGAGCGTGATCTCCGCCGTGTACTGGCCGATCGGGAGCTCCCCGGCCGCGAAGATCCCCGCTCGTCCCGTCAGCGTCACGGCGATCGCGTCGCCTTCCAGCGCGCAGATGCCCGTGAACGTGGTGTCGGCCTTCGCGGTGCGCGACGGGGGCTTGCTGGCGGAGGCTTCGGGCTTCGGGCTTCGGGCTTCGGGGGGCGCCGGGGCCGGCGCGGTCGCGGGGGCG
>JBMOQZ010000220.1:0-14562 GCA_049322475.1 Myxococcota bacterium
CCGAGCGGGACCTCGCTCGCGCGCGCGCTGGCGAGGACGTCGTAGCCGCTCGCCGCGCACGCGAGCGCCCCCGCCCGGAGCCGGCCGAGGACGGCCCGCTCGTCGGGCCACGTCGCGAGCGGCGCGCCGCCCGCGCCCAGCGCGGCGAGGCGACGGCGCTGCTCGGCGGCGGCCTCGTCGGCGAGCGGCGGGAACAGGACGGCGCGCACCTCGCGCGGCACGCCCCGGGCGGACACCGGGATGCCCGCGCGCACGAGCGCCGCGCGCTCGCCGTCGTCCACGCGCGCCCCGATGGTGGCCCGGAGGGTCGCCGGCAGGCGGCCGAGCGCCGACAGGAGCCCGGAGGGGTCGCCGAGGGCCTCCCACGCCGATCGCAGCGCCGCGTGCCGCCCCTGGCGGGTCACGGACGCGACGGCGTGCAGATCGTCCGGGGGCAACGCCCCGAGGCACGCGATGAGCGAGTCGTCCACGGGACCCCCGGCGCCCGACAACTCGGCGACGAGCTCCCAGGCCACGCCCGCGTCGCCCGCGACGCCGTGCGCGCGCATCTCGTCGGTCGGGGCGTCGAGGTGCTTGCCCCAGCCGCTCGCGACCGCGCGCCTTCGCAACACGCCGTGGTCGACGAGGGCGCGCGCCAGCTCGCCGGGGTCGCGTCCGGGGAGGTCCCACCGGGCGGCGGCGTCCGCGCCGGCGAGCTCGGCGATGCCCGTCAGGGCGCGCACCAGGCCTCCAGCGTGACGCCCCCGGGAAAGCGCGTGGCCTCGTTCACGAGGGCGCCGGCGCAGGAGGCGGGTTTGCCCGTCACGCCCGACAGGTCCGCCCCGCCGAGGTCGGCGCCGCCGAGGTCGGCCCCGGCGACGGAGCCGGTCCCGAACCGGGCGTCGGTCAGGTCCGCCCCCGCGAAGACGGCGCCCGCGAGCTCGGCGCCGTCGAGGTTCGCGCGGGAGAGCCCGGCGCGGTGGAAGCGGACCCCCGCGAGCTTCGCGCCGCGGAGGTCGGCATCGAAGAGGTAGGCCTCGGTGAGGTCCGCGCCCGTGAGGTCGGCCTTCGCGAGCTTCGCGGTGTGGAAGCGGGCGCGCTGCGCGGAGACGCCGTCGAGGCGCGCCCCTTCGACCTCCGCGCGGTCGAGCACGGCGTCGTCGAGGCGAGCCTTCGAGAGCCCCGCGCCCGCGAGGACGGCCCCCGTCAGCTTCGCCCCGGACAGATCCACGCCGTCGAGCCGCGCCTCCACGAGCGAGGCACCTTCGAGGTCCTTGCCGAGGGCGACCCCGCGGAGGTCGAGCCCCTTCCACTGGCACCGCGCCGTCGCGAGCGCGAGCTCACCCTTCGCCGCGAGGCTCGCGAGCGCCTCCGGCGAGGGGGGCGCGCATGGGTCGGCGGGTTCGGCGCAGCCGAGGATGGACACGAGCCAGAGCCTCAATCCGGCGAGACCCCGAACTTCGTGTCGTAGATCTGGCCGGGGCCGAGCTTGCCCGTGAAGTGCAGGTCGTACTCCCACTCGTCGACGTAGCAGGCGCCGTCGGACGTGGTGAGGTCGAGGGCGCAGTCGAGCTTGAACTGGCCCTTCTTGATGCACTCCCGCCCCTCGGGCGAGACGTGCTTGGTGTAGTGGTGGTCGTCGATGAGCTTGATCAGCGCGTCGGGGTTCTTCGTGGTCTGGAACGTCTGCTTCCACCCGTTGAAGCCCGCGTAGGCCTCGGCCGCGGGATCCTTGCCCTTCTTCATCATCCCCTGCGCCGTCTTGATCATCACCTGGGTGCTGGAGTTGTTGAGGCCGACCCCCGCCCAGTGGTTCTTCGTCTGCCACGCGAACACGTCGGGGCGGTTGTCGAGGTCGGTCTTGCCGAAGACCTCCTGCGCGGCGCCTTCCCACTGGGCCTCGGAGGTCTCCTTGTTGGCGTCCTCCTCGTCGCCCGCGTGCTCGAGCACCCACTGCTCGAGCAGCGTCTTGAAGAGCGTGCGGTCCTTCGTGTTGGGGCGCGCGGACTTCGCCTTCTCGGCCTGGGCCCAGGTGGCGATGGAGTCGACCTCCTGCTTGGTCGTGGCCTGATCGAGGCGCTCCTGCAGCTTGTCGCGACCCCCGCGGACCTCGCCGCGCCCCTTCTCCGCCTGCGTCTCGAACGTCTCGTTCTGGGCCTGGATGAGGCCGGCGGTCTGCTTGCTGGCCTGCGCGGCGGAGTCGTCGGTGTCGGACTTGCCGGTGACGTACTCGAACAGCTTGCCCGCCGCCCACTCGATGATCACGCCGGCGACGAACCCGATGACGGTGCCGACGCCCGGCGCGATGGCGGTGCCGACCAGCGCGGCGGCCGCGGCGGCCGAGCCCTTCTTGATGAGGCCCTCGCCCAGGGTGGTGATCGCGTTCCCGAAGGCGTTGTTGAGGATCGACGCCCCCTCGCCTTCCTGCCAGCCGAGGCGCGGGTTGCCGCTGGCGCGCCCGTAGAACTCCGTCCAGTTGCCCTGGAGCCACTGGCGGGTGCCGTCGACGAAGTCGCTCGCCGAGTCGCCCCACGCGTTGACCGCCTTCTGGGCGGACGCGCGGTCGGCCTGCGAGGCGGCCGGCAGCTGGGACTGCACCGCCTCGTTGCCCTTGGTGTTCTGCTCGCCGAGCTTCTTCTTCTGCGCGCCGCCGCCGTTGCCGGTGGCGTCGGTTCCCTTCGTGGAGGGATCGACGTTCTTGTCGGGGGCCACGACGTTCTTCGCCTGCGACTTCTCCTTGCCCACGAGGCCTCCACGCAGAGGGACGAGGGTACCACGCGCCCGGCCGGCTGCCTATCGGGTCGTGGCGCTTCGCCGCCGCTACTTGACGGGCGCCGGCTCGTGGGCCTGCTCTTCCTCCGGCGCGGGGACCCGCTCGAACACGATCTGGTCGTTCTCGACGTCGACCTTCACGGTGTCGCCGGGGCCGTAGCCGCCGCTCACGATCGACTTCGACATCGGGTTGAGGAGGTACTGCTGGATCGACCGCTTCAGCGGGCGGGCGCCGTACACCGGGTCGAAGCCGGCTTCGGCGACGGCGTGCTTCGCGGCGGGCGTGAGCTCGAGCGAGAGCTGGCGGTCGGCGAGCAGCTTGCGGACGCGACGGAGCTGGACCTCGAGGATCTTGTCCATGTCCTCGCGGCGGAGCGAGTCGAAGATCACGATGTCGTCGACGCGGTTGAGGAACTCCGGCTTGAAGGTGCGGCGGAGCTCGGCGAGCACCTCCTGCTCCATCTTCGCGCGGTCGTCCTTCAGCTCCATGATCTTGTGGCTGCCGACGTTGCTCGTCATGATCAGCACGGTGTTCTTGAAGTCGACCGTGCGGCCCTTGCTGTCGGTGAGCCGGCCGTCGTCGAGGACCTGCAGGAGCGTGTTGAACACGTCGGGGTGGGCCTTCTCGATCTCGTCGAGGAGCACGACGCTGTAGGGGCGCCGCCGCACGGCCTCCGTCAATTGGCCGCCCTCTTCGTACCCGACGTACCCCGGCGGCGCGCCGATGAGCCGGGCGACCGCGTGCTTCTCCATGTACTCGGACATGTCGATGCGCACGATGTTGTTCTCGTCGTCGAACAGGAACTCGGCGAGGGCCTTCGCGAGCTCCGTCTTCCCGACGCCGGTGGGGCCGAGGAAGATGAAGCTGCCGATGGGGCGGTTGGGGTCCTGCAGGCCCGCGCGCGCGCGCCGGACCGCGTCGGAGACCGCGACGATCGCGCTGTGTTGTCCGATGACGCGGTTGTGGAGGTTGTCCTCCATCTTGAGCAGCTTGGCCTGCTCGCTCTCCTTCAGCTTGGTCACGGGCACGCCGGTCCACTTCGACACGACGAGCGCGATGTCCTCGTCGGTCACCATCTCGCGGAGCACGCCGCCGTCCTTCTGGAGCTCGGCGAGCCGCGCCTGGGCGGCCGCGTGCTGGCGCTGCGCCTCGGGGAGCTCGCCGTACTGGACGCGCGAGGCGGCCTCGAACTCGCCCGCGCGCTGCATTCGCTCGAGGTTGTGCTTGAGCTGGTCGATCTTCTCGGCGTTGTCGCGGATCGCGTCCAGCGCGCTCTTCTCGGCCTCCCACTGGCCGCGGAGCTTGACCGCCTCCTCCTCCTTGTCGGCGATCTCGGCGCGGAGCTTGTTGGCGCGCTCGATCGCGGCCTTGTCGGTTTCGCGGGAGAGCGCGGCGAGCTCGACCTTGAGCCCGCGGACCTGCCGCTCGAGCACGTCGATCGGCTGCGGCAGCGACTCGATCTCCATCTTCAGGCGCGACGCCGCCTCGTCCACCAGATCGATCGCCTTGTCGGGGAGCTGGCGATCGTTGATGTAGCGGTCCGACATCGTGGCGGCGGCGAGGATGGCGTCGTCGTTGATCTTGATGCCGTGGTGTTGCTCGTACTTGTCCTTGATGCCGCGGAGGATGCGGATCGTGTCGGCGACGGTCGGCTCGCCGACGAACACCGGCTGGAAGCGGCGCTCGAGCGCCTTGTCCTTCTCGATGTGCTTGCGGTACTCGTCGAGCGTCGTGGCGCCGAGGCAACGCAGCTCCCCGCGGGCGAGCGCGGGCTTGAGCATGTTGCCGGCGTCCATGCTGCCCTCGGCCTTGCCGGCGCCGACGACGGTGTGGAGCTCGTCGACGAACAGGATGATCGTGCCGCCGCTGGCCTCGATCTCGTTGAGCACGGACTTCAGCCGCTCCTCGAACTCGCCGCGGTACTTCGCGCCGGCGATGAGGGCGGCCATGTCGAGCGCGAGCACCTGCTTGTCCTTGAGCGACTCGGGCACGTCCTGCGTGGCGATTCGCTGGGCGATGCCCTCGACGATGGCGGTCTTGCCGACGCCCGGATCGCCGATGAGGACGGGGTTGTTCTTGCTGCGGCGCGAGAGCACCTGCAGCGTGCGGCGGATCTCCTCGTCGCGGCCGACGACGGGGTCGAGCTTGCCTTCGCGCGCCTGCGCGGTCAGGTCGCGCGTGTACTTCTTGAGCGCCTCGTAGGAGCCCTCCGCTTCCTCGCCCTGCACGGCGCGGCCCTTCCGCATCACCTGGACGGCGTTCATGATGCGCTCGCGCGTGGCGCCGTAGTCGATCAGGAGCTGGCGCTGCTTGTCCTTCACCTCGGCGACGCCGAGGAGCAGGAGCTCGGTCGCGACGTGGGTGTCGCCGAGGGCCTTCGCCTCACGATCCGCGACGTCGAGGACCTCCTGCGCCGCGCGCGAGAGGTTGGCCTGCGCGCCGCCCGAGACCTTCGGCAGCTCGTCCACGAGCTTCGCGGCCTCGCGCGTGAGCCCGGCGACGTCGACCCCGATCTGGGAGAGCAGGCTCTGGGCGATGCCCTTCTCCTGCGTGAGCAGCACCATGAGGAAGTGCTGGGGGCGGATCTCGGGATTGCCGAACTTCCCGGCGAGCTGCTGGGCGTCGGAGATCACCTCGCGCGCCTTCACGGTGAAGCGTTCGAACTTCATGGGTGCCTCAGGGGGTGCAAACGTGCGAAGGATAGGCACCGCGGCGGCGCCCGGGAAGGGATAGGCCGGACGCATGTTGTGGATGCTCGCGTGCGCGGAGCCCACGCCGACGGTCACACCGCCGGAAGCGCACTCGTGGAAAGCGGAGGGCGAACTGGTGGTCGAGGGGCTCGCCGAGGTGGAGCGCCTGTGGAAGGCGGGCCACCGCGAGGCGGCGCGCACGATGGCGGAGCGCGTGTACACCGAGCGGTGGGAGCCGCGCCTCGAGCCCGTCGTGGAGCAGGTGCGCGGCGAGGCCGAGCGCGCGCGGCTCGAGTACGCCTACGGGCTCCTGCTGCTCGAGCTGGAGGGCAACGGCGCCAAGGTCGGCGACCGCGTGCATGCGCTGCAGGAGACGGCGCGCGAGATGTCGGCGGAGGCCGCGCGCGCGTTCCCCGACCCCACCGCGGCGCCGCCCCCGCCGCCCCCGAAGGAGGGCAGCCGGCCCATCGTCCCGGACGTGCGACCCGCGTGGGAGCAGGGGGGTTAGTCGGTCGGATGCGTGACTGGAAGGTGCTCCCGCACGGTCCCCTCGTGCAGCTCGCCCCCCGCCTTTGGCAGCTCACGGGCTCGCAGAAGGGGGCCGGCGGCATCCCGCGCAACATGACGATCTGGCGCATGGAGTCGGGCGGGCTGTGGGTCCACAGCGCCGTGGCGGTGGACGAGGACACGCTCGCGTCCGTCACGCAGCTCGGGCCGCCCGAGGTGCTGGTCGTTCCGAACGGCATGCACCGGCTCGACGCGCCCGCGTGGAAGCAGCGCTTCCCGGCGATGCGGGTCGTCGCCCCCGCGCCGTCGCGCGCGAAGGTCGAGGAGGTCGTGGAGGTCGACGCGCTCGACACCGACGTGCCCGGCGCGGAGGTGCGCGTGCCGGACGGGCTGAAGGCGTGGGAGAGCTGCTACGCGCTCGACAGCGGCGCCGGGACCGCGCTGGTGTTCTGCGACGCCCTGTTCAACCTCGAGCACCAGCCGGGGTTCCGCGGGTGGGTGCTCAAGACCCTCGGGAGCACGGGCAAGTTCGGCATCACCAACGTCGGGAAGCTCTTCTTGAAGCCCGACGCCCCGCGGTTCGCGGCCTGGCTGCGCGCGCAGGCGGACGCCGGCGCCGGGATCGTGTGCGTCGCCCACGGCAAGCCCGTCACGGCCGACGTGTCCGCCCGCCTGCGGGAGGCCGCGGACGCGCTGGCTCAGTAGGTCCGGAGGAGCGTCACCATCGCCGCGGCGGGCGCGGGCGCATCGGCGCGGGCGGCCCCTGCGGCGAGCCGGACCACGTCGCGGAGATCACGCCCGTGGGGCGCTCCAGCGTGGGCAGGCAGAGGGTGTACTCGACCTGCACGAACGTCGGGTCGTCGGGGAAGAGGTAGAGGATGGCGAAGCAGGCGTCGCCCTCGCCGACGAGGAGCGAGTGCAGCTCGTACCAGGGGCCCCCCGGGCACTCGGCGCAGTCGACCGTGTTGAACGGGATCCACTCGCGCTCGGTGTCCTCCAGCGTGAGCCGGCCCTCGGCGAGCTCGCCGTCGAACGTGAAGCCGGTCTCGATCGGCTCGGGGCGGGCGAGCAGCGCGGGGAGCTCGGCGCGGGCGATCCCGTCGGCGACGGCGCCGTCGCAGCTGCCACGCGTGGTCTCCCAGGCCATCGGGTGCGTGAAGCTCTCGGTGTAGGCGTAGGGGAGGTCGTCGCCGCTGCAGTAGAGGTAGGTGACGGCGAGGTTGGAGCCGTCCTCGGCGACGGAGACGAGGTCGTAGAGGTGGTAGCCGGCGTCGGTCCAGTCGTGGTCCTGGTACGCGACCGCGGCGTGGCCCACCCCGTCGAGCTCGATCGTGCCCGCGGCGTCGAGGAGCTCGACGGAGTCGACGCGATCGTCCCCCGTGCCGCTCGCGTCGAGGGTGAAGGGGACCGCGAGATCGCCGTCCGTGGGGCCGGCGACCGTGTCGGTGTCTGCGTCGGTGTCGGTGTCGGTGTCGGTGTCGGTGTCCGACTCGACGGGCGACTTCACGTCGTCGGCGGCGGGGCCGGTGCAGGCGAGGAGCAGGAGCATCGGGGGAGAGCGTAGCGCACGCGTCACCCGAGATGCCCCCCGTCCGAGTCTCCCATCTCGACCCCGCCGCCCGGGAAGTACTCGCCCCACCTGCGCGAGACGGTCGCGGCGGTGTCGGGGTCGCAGAAGAGCTCGTCCGGGTAGGTCGGCTTCATGCGCGCGTCGATCACCACGGGGCCCTCGAACACGACGTGGTTTCGGGCGATCCGGCGGCGCGCGTGCAGGTCCGCGGCGGGCTCGAAGCGGGTGAACGCGGTCCACAGGAAGCGCGCGTCGGTGCGTGTCGCCTCCACGGCGTCATCGACCAGCACGATCAGCGGCCAGCCCTCCACCGCCACGCGCGAGGCGAGGTCCGGGGCCGAGGCGTACGCCTCTCCGGCCAAGACGAGGCACCCGCCGCAGTACACGCGCGCGTCGCGACAGCCGGGCGGCAGGTCACCCCGGAACTCGCGCGGCAGCTCGCGCACCGCGGGGCCGATGCCGAGCATCACGCCCTTGCTGCCCTCGTTCACCGCCGGCCCCGTGTAGTCGAGCGTGTCCATCGACAGGTTCGAGAACACGTAGAGGTCGGTCTCCGGCCGGAAGCGGGCGAGCACGTGCTCGAGCACGCCGCGGAAGTCCTTCAGGTCGCGCGGCTGGTCGAGCACGAGCAAAAACTTCGTCAGCGACAGCTGGCCCTCGCCGAGGATGCGGAACGCCGCGCCCATCGCCTCGCGCCGGTACCGCTCCTGCACGACCGCGGCCGAGAGCGCGTGGTAGCCCGTCTCGCCGTACGACCAGAGGTCGCGCACCGCGGGCATCACCACCGGGAAGAGCGGCGAGAGCAGGTCCTGCAGGAAGTCGCCGAGGAAGAAGTCCTCCTGGCGCGGCTTGCCGACGACCGTGGCCGGCCAGATGGCGTCCTTGCGGCGACAGACGCGGTCGACCTCGAGGACCGGGTAGTCGTGGCGCAGCGAGTAGTAGCCGTAGTGGTCGCCGAAGGGGCCCTCGGGGCGCCGCACCCCGGGCGGCACCTTGCCGACGATGGCGAATTCGCACTCCGCCACGAGCGGCAAGGGCCCCGCGGGGTTGTCGCAGCGGGCGAGCCGGCCGCCCTGCAAGAGCGACGCGAGGATCAGCTCGGGCACGTTCTCGGGCAACGGCGCGATCGCGCTGACGATGAGCGCGGGCGGCCCCCCGACGAAGAGGTTGAGCGGCAGCGCCTGCCCCTTCGCCTCGGCCACGTGGTGGTGGAAGCCCCCGCCCTTGCCGATCTGCCAGTGCACGCCGGTCGTCCGGTCGTCGTGGCGCTGGATGCGGTACATCCCGAGGTTGTGCGCGCCCGTCTCGGGGTGCTCGGTGTACACGAGCGGCAGCGTCACGAACGCGCCCCCGTCCTGCGACCAGCTCGTCAGCATCGGGATCTTCGTGAGGGCGGGCGCCTCCACTACCTCGGTCACCGGGCCGCGGCCCACGTGGGTCATCCCGAGCGAGGCGGCCCTCCAGAAGAAGTCGCGCTCGCCCCAGAGCTTGCCGACCGACGGCGGCATGAGCGTGTGCGGCAACGCGGCGGCGCGCGCGACGAACGCGCGCGGGTCGCCCCCGAACGCGAGCGCCACGCGCTTCGCCGTGCCGAAGAGGTTCGTCACGACCGGCACGTCGTGGCCCTTCGGCCGTTTGAAGAGGAGCGCCGGGCCTCCGGCGGCGATGACCCGTCGGTGCACCTCGGCGATCTCGAGGTGGGGATCGACCTCCGCGTCGATCTCGACGAGGTCGTGCTCACGGCGGAGGACGTCGAGGAACTGCCGCAGGTTGCGCATGGCGCGCGCCTGCTAACCCCGCGGGCGCGCCAGCAGCGCCTCGATCCGCTCGAGCGTGGCGAGCATCTGCCGCAGCACGTCGCCGTCCGACCGCACGGGCTCGGCCCCGGCGGCGAGCGCGTCGCGGCGCTCGATCACGCGCGTGCGGAACGCGGCGGCGTCGACGACGCCAATCAGGTTCGCGCTCGCCGCGCCCGGGTGAGCCGCCCCCGCCGTGTCGAGGCGCAGCGTCGCGAGCCCGAGCCGGTCGAGCACCGGGCCGTGCAGCAGCGCGAGATCCTGGATCTTGTCCAGCGGGATGTTGAGCTCCTGCCGGAACCAGACGCCGTGCTTGTACACGAGGCTCCGCTCCGTCAGGTAGGCCTCCATGCTCGCGTAGTACCGGCTCGCCCACCACGGGCCGACCACGATCCAGAGCGGCAGCGCGAGGACGCCGACGAACGTGCCGCACAACACGGTCGCGACGTAGAGCACGAGGTACGTGCGGACGCGGGGATCGAAGGTGGCGCGGGCGAGGGGCTCGGACATGGCGGGCACACTACGCCACCGCCTGCCTAAAGCCTAGAGCCTAAAGCCTAAAGCCTGCCTTCAAGCCGTGACGTCGCGCAGACGGGGCGCGTCCGCCCCCTTGTGCGCGCGCACCTGGGACAGGAAGCTCTTCAACACGTCGCCGTCGAGCACCTCGGCCTCGAGCAGGCGCGCGGCCATCGCGTCCATCACGTCGCGGTTGGCGACCACCACGGAGCGGGCGCGCTCGTGGGCCTCGTCGAGGATGCGGCGCACCTCGCCGTCGATGTCGCGCGAGGTCTGCTCGCTGACGGTCACGTCGCGCTGCGTGCCGCCGACGCCGAAGGGGTTGGGGCGATCCGAGCCGTAGTTCACGGCGCCGAGCGTCTCGCTCATGCCGAACTGCGTGACCATGCGGCGCGCAAGATCGCTCGCCTTGTTGATGTCGTCGGCGGCGCCGGTCGTGAAGTCGCCGAAGACGAGCTCCTCGGCGGCGCGCCCCCCGTAGAGCACGACGAGGCGGTCGATGAGCTCCTGCCGGCTCACGAGGTAGCGGTCCTCGAGCGGCATCGTGAGCGTGTGGCCCAGCGTGCCTACGCCGCGCGGGATGATGCTGATCTTCTGGACCGGATCGCTCCCGGGCGAGGCCGCCGCGCAGACGGCGTGGCCCGCCTCGTGGTAGGCGACCACCCGCCGCTCCATCGCGGAGAGCCGGCGGGACTTCTTCTCCAGCCCCGCGACCATGCGCTCCACCGCGTCGTCGATGTCCTCCATCGCGATGTTGTCGCGGCCGCGGCGGGCGGCGAGCAACGCCGCCTCGTTGAGCGCGTTGGCGAGGTCCGCGCCGGAGAAGCCGGGCGTGCGCTGCGCGACCTGCTTGAGCTCGACGTTCTCGGCGAGGCGCATGTTGCGCGCGTGCACCTTCAGGATGGCCTCGCGGCCCTTCACGTCGGGGCGGTCGACCACGACCTGACGATCGAAGCGGCCCGCGCGGAGCAGCGCCGGATCGAGGATCTCGGGGCGGTTGGTGGCCGCCATGATGATGATGCCCTTGCGGCCGTCGAACCCGTCCATCTCGACGAGGAGCTGGTTCAGCGTCTGCTCGCGCTCGTCGTGGCCGCCGACGGGGCCCGTGGCGCCGCGGGCCTTGCCGATGGCGTCGAGCTCGTCGATGAAGATGATGCAGGGGGCGCGCTCGGCCGCCTGCTTGAAGAGGTCCCTCACGCGGGCGGCGCCGACACCGACGAACATCTCGACGAAGTCGCTGCCGCTGATGCTGTAGAAGGGCACGCCCGCCTCGCCGGCGACGGCGCGCGCCAGCAGCGTCTTGCCCGTGCCCGGCGGGCCGACGAGCAACACGCCCTTCGGGATCTTCCCGCCGAGGCGCGTGAAGCGCTCGGGCGTCTTGAGGAACTGCACGATCTCGTGCAGCTCCTCCTCCGCCTCGTCGATGCCGGCGACGTCCTTGAACGTGACGCCGATCCCCTCCTCCGGGGCGAGCCGCGCCTGCGACTTCCCGAACGTGGCGATCCCCGGAGGCGCGCCGGCGCCGGGGCGCGCGAGCAGGAACCACAGGCCGAGCGAGAGCAGGAGCGCCGTCAGCATCGTGGCGCCGCCGCAGCCCGCCGCCTGGACCGCCTGGTAACGGACGCCCTTCTCCTCGAGCAGCGGCAGCAGCGTCTCGTCGTTGGGGACCGCGACCGTGCGCACCGTGTCGGGCTTGCCCTCCTCGGGCTCCTTCACCTTCGCGTTGACGATCTCGCCTTCGAACGTGACCTCTTCGACCTGCCCGCCGCGGACCATGTCCTTGAACTGCGAGTAGGGCAGGCCCTGGGGCTCCATGAGCCCGAAGGCCGCGGCGAGGATGAAGGCCACCATCACCGCGGAGAGGATGAGGACGAGGTTCGCTCCGCCGGGTCGCATCAGCCCATCGTTAGTCACGCGCGCGGGCGCGGCAACCGTAAGCAGACGGTCAGGGGCGACGCGTCGCCTGGTCCAGCACGCTGCGGGTCTTGCGGTAGAGGAACTCGGCCTGCTGGCGATTGTCGCCGATGCACACCATGCCGAGCTTCCCGAACTCCGAGAGCGCGCCGATCAGGTGGAAGACCACCCCGCGCTCCGTGTTGCCGTGGAAGTGCAGCTCGTGCATGACCGCGATGTCCACGAGATCGTGGGGCCCGAGCCCACGGTAGGCGTCCGACTGCACGGAGTCGCTGCCGTAGTAGTACTTGGCGCGACCGCTCTGCGAGTAGAAGTGCCCCGTCTCGACGTCGTAGCTGCCGTCGGTGAGGAAGCGCAGGGTCAGGAACGGGTGGGTGGTGCCGCCCTTCCTGAGGTTCACCTCGATGGCGAAGTGTCTCCAGGCATCGCCCTCCTTCACGGACACGAAGTCCGTCGCGAACCGCCCGAGCACGCCCTTCTTCGCGAGCACCTCCGCGATCTGCAGGCCGGCGCGCTGCACCTCGAGGCGGTACTCGTCGTCGGCCGGGAACGTGCATCCCAGGAACACCTGCCCCGACGGGCCCCCGAGCACCTGGTCGTGCGTGGAGATCGCCATCGCCTTCCCCGCGGCGTTCACGCGGTTCTGCGCCGACGGCGAGCGCTTCTGCGCGCCCTCGACGAACTCCTCCACGACGCCCTGCATCTGTTGGTACTTCGCGTGGAAGCGCTCCCAGGTCTCGCCGGGCGCCTCGAAGCGGAGCTGGTGGAGCCGCTCGCGGACCCAGGCCCGGATCTCGTTCTCCTTCGTGACGTCGCAGCCGTCGAAGTAGAAGAGCGCGTTGCCCTCGCCCGAGAACCCGTCGTTGAGCTTGACGACGGCGCGCCGCATGGCCGGCTTGCGCGCCTTGAGCGAGGCGAGCGCGCGCGAGATGTCCTCGGCGTCGCGGAGGTTCTCGAACCCGTCCGGGAAGAGCACGCCGGCCTCGCGGAAGACCTCGCGGCAGCCCGACTTGGTCCCGAGGTTGTAGAGCGAGGGGTCGTTCGCGTAGAGCGGGATGTTCAGCTGCACCGCGAGCGTGCGCTCGATCGGCGAGCTGTTGAAGCACGTGAGGTGGCACTGCGCGGGGTCGCCGATGGCCTGACGGATGCGCTCGAGCAGACGCGGGCGAGCGAGGATCTTCGCGGTCAGCGGGAGCTTCGACGCGTCGGAGCAGTAGAACAGGTGCAGCCGCTCGCGCGCGTGGCTCGACGGCATGCCGGTGAGCAGGTGCAGGAAGTAGTCGACCACGATGGGGTCGAGCTCCTGGCTCGTCACGTAGACGACGCGCGTGCGCGGGCGGCGCAGCAGCATCAGCATGTAGAGCATGCGCTCTTCGTAGTGGTGCACGCCCGTGACCTTCGCGAGCTCCTGCGGGTCGAGCGAGAGCGACGGCACCACCACGACGGTCTGCTCCGCGCGCCGGTCGGACGTGACGCGTCGGAACAGGTCGGGCAGGCGCTCCTGGATCTTGTGGAAGGCGGCCAGCTCTTCGGGCGAGCCGGGAGTGGGGATCATGGGGGGATCCTACCGCACGCGGGTGAAGTGTGCGGGAGGCGGGCGGGCTGGGCGGGAGGGGGCGTGGGGTGGGGTGCCGAGTCGATCTTCCCGTCAGCGGGTATCGCGTCGCGTCCGGCTCGACACACGCCGAGCCAGACGTCCCAAAATGCAGGCGATTCGGACTCATCGGCGGGTCCTCAGAGATGACCCGCCAACCACGCGACGAGCCTCTCCGTGGACTCCCCGTTCACGGCGCGCTCCTGCAGCTCGATCATCGCCTGGAAGAGCTCATCCGGCTCGATGCGAGGAGTCCGCCCGTTCAGGACACAGAAGGTCGTGACCGCCGCTGCGCCCGTCCGCTTGTTCCCGTCAAGGAAGACATGACCCTGCACGATGTAGACCGCGTAGGCCGCGGCCAGCTCCTCGACGCGCTCGTAGTAGGAGTTCCGCACCGCCTGCACGGCCGCCTCGGCTCCCTCGTAGGCGCCCCCGCGGTGGCCTCCGCCCGGCTCGCCGCCCCAGCGTTCCAGCAACACGTCGTGCATCGCCACGACCTGATCCGCGGACAGGTACCGCATCAGCGGCGCTTGTTTCCGCGGTCGTACTCCGCGAGCGCCTCGAACGTGGGGCCGTAGCGACGCAGGACCGTCGCGAACGCCCGCTGGAATTCGGCGTCCGTCGCGTAGTCGTCGGCCGGCTCCACCACGAGCTGGCGCCCGACGAGCGTGAGACGCACCGGGCTCCCCTCTTCCACGGACATGGCCTCCGCGATGTCCCGAGGGATGAGGACGCCCAGACTACCGCCGACCTTCTTGACCTTCCGCTGGATCGCCATGCCCACTGTTATATCCGCGTATAACGTCGCGCGCGCAGACTCCCGGCTACCATCCCCCCGATGCTCCCCCTCCTCGCCCTCGCCGCGTGCACCCGGTACACGCCGGCCACGCCGGACGATCCGCCGCTCCCGGGCGACGACACCGGCGACAGCGCCCCGACGTCGCCCGGGCCGGCGCCCGCGGTCGTCCTGTTCGTCGGCGACGGCATGGGCTTCGAGCACGTCGCCGGCGGCAGCCTCCACGTCACGGGCGAGCGCGGCGGCCTGACGATGGAGACGGCGCCGCACCAGGGGCGCGTGCGCACCGCGTCGCTGTCGGGGGTGACGGACTCGGCCGCCGCGGCGACCGCGCTCGCGTCGGGGCACAAGACGTGGAACGACGTCGTGGGGCTGGACGCCGACGGGCTCGCCGTCGAGTCGATCGTCGAGCGCGCCCGCGCGGGCG
>JBMOQZ010000221.1:0-14549 GCA_049322475.1 Myxococcota bacterium
CGCTCGCGCGGAGCGCGGAGGGGCTCTTGCCACCCACGCGCCTCGTCCTCTCGGGCGTCGCCGTCGCCGCGGTGCTCGGCGCGGTCACGGGCTTCCTGCTCCAGGTCGCACCGAGGGCGCGCGCCGTGCGGGCCGCGCTCTACTGGACCTCGGGCGGGCTCGGGAGCGCGGCGTGGCCGGCGGTGGCGGGGACCGTGGCGCTCGCCGCCGTCGTCGCGTTCGGCCTCTGGCGCTTCGCCAGCGAACTCGACCGAATGCTGCTGGGCGAGGAGGTCGCGGCCTCGATGGGCGTGGAGGTCCCGCGCGTCCGGGCCGCGCTGCTCGTGGCGGGCGCGGCGCTCACGGGCGCCGTGGTCTCGCTCGGCGGGGCGATCGGCTTCGTCGGCCTCGTCGCGCCGCACCTCGGGCGGATGCTCGCCGGCTCGACCCACCGGCGCCTCGCGCCCGTCGCCGCGGCGGTCGGCGCGCTCCTCCTGCTGGCCGCCGACACGCTCGCCCGCACCGCGTTCGTCCCACGCGAGCTGCCCGCGGGCGTGCTCACCGCCGTGCTCGGCGGGCCCTTCTTCCTCGCGTTGCTCCGCCGCCGTGCGTACGCGTTCGCGGAGGTCGCGTGATCGTCGCCCGCGACGTGTCCGTCCGCCTCGGCGGGCGCCTCGTCCTCGACGGTTTTTGGTGCGAGGCCGCCGCGGGCGAGGTCGTCGCCCTGCTCGGGCCCAACGGCTCGGGGAAGAGCACGGCGCTCCGCGCGATCGCGGGCCTCCTGCCGCACGGCGGGGCCGTCTCCGTCGCCGGGACGGCGCTCGGTCGCCCGGACCCGCGCCGCATCGCCTGCCTCTTCCAGGAGCACCCCGTCGCCTTCGACCTCACCGTGCGCGAGGTCGTCGCGATGGGCGGCGCAGGCCGCGGCACCGACGGGCTCGACCCCGACCGCGTCGTCGCCACGCTCTCCGGCGGCGAGCGTCAGCGCGTGCACCTCGCCCGCTGCCTCGCCGGCGGCGCGCCCGTGCTGCTCCTCGACGAGCCGACGAACCACCTCGATCTGCCGGCCCGCGCCCGGATCGCCGCGCTGCTCGCGTCGCGGACGCGCACCGTGGTGCTCGCCTCCCACGACCTCGAGCTCGCGGCGCTCGCCGACCGGGTCGTGCTCCTCCGCGACGGGAGGGTCCGCCACGCGGGCCCGCCCGCCGACGTGCTCACCGCGGACGCCGTCCGCGATGTGTTCGGCGCCGACGTCCGACGGGTCGCCGACCCGCTCGGCGGCGCGCCGTTCTTCCGCCTCCTCCAACCACCGGAGTCTCACCCATGATCCTGTTCCTCATCGCCTGCACCCCGCCCGACGCCGAGAACACCGAGGCCGCCGACCTCATGCACCGCGCGTACACGGTGTCCGAGGAATCGAACGAGCTGTTCGTCTTCGACTACGCCACGCTCGAGGAGGTCGGCTCCATCGACTCCTCCGTCGCGAGCGGCCGCGTCAACGGCAACCACATGGCGATGGTCACGCCCGACGGCGCGAAGGTCTACGTCACCGCGTCCGAGGAGAACACGCTCGTCGTCGTCGACGCCGAGACGCTCACCGTCACGAAGAAGCTGGCCGTCGGCAACCACGCGACCCACATGGCGATGCGCGAGGGCACCAGCGAGCTCTGGGTCATGGCCGAAGACGACAACGCCGTGGTCGTCGTCGACACCGAGACGGACGAGATCGCCCGCACGATCACGGGCGAGAGCCTGAACATCCCGCACTTCGCGCGCTTCTCGGGCAACTACGCCTACGTGCCGAGCATCGGGGGCAACGCCGTCTCCGTCGTCGATCTCGCCAGCTACGCGATCGTCGACACGATCGTGCCGGAGGGCCTCGAGGCCGGCGCCTGCGAGGGCGACCCCTGCGGCTTCGCCGACGCCCAGATCGGGCCCGACGGCGTGCTCTTCGCCTCCCACTTCTCGACCGGCAATGTCGTCGTCTACGACACGATCGCGGGTGAGCGCCGGCCCGACGTCGCGGTCGGCGCCTCGACCTGGTCCGCGTTCGTCGACCCGTTCAACGACGACAGCACCGCGTTCGTGCCGAGCTGGGACACCGAGACCGTCGCGAAGGTGGGCATCGACGGCACCGCGGACGTCTGGACCGCGGGCGACAGCGAGGTCTACGGCGTGAACTTCAGCGCCCAGGCCCCGGACGAGGCGTTCGTGCTCAACCGCACGCGCAACGAGGTCGCGATCCTCGACCGCGTGACCGGCGAGCGCATCGACACGCTCGACGTCGGCGGCACGACCGAGACCGGCACGACCACGCTTGACGGGCGGCTCCTCCTGCCCATCTCGTCCACCGGCGAGGTCGTGGTCGTCGACACGGCGACCCACGAGGAGCTGGCGCGGTTCTCGGGCGTCGGGACGTACCCGTGGTCCGTGTCGACGGCGGAGGGGCAGAACTACTGCCACTGAGCCGGCGCCCGGTCGACGCCTTGCCCGGATGAGCTGGGTCCAGCGCATCCGGGCATGGGCGCGCGCGCTGAAGCGCGAGGTGGCGACGCTCTACCTCGGGCGTCGTGACAGACGTGGGCGCGGCGGGGTTGGGCGAGGGGGTGACCGGGTCCCGCGAGCTGGCGGCGGCGATGCCGCCACGCGTCGAGCCATCGCACGAGGCAGGCGGTCCCCGCGGGTGCGTGGTAGACGACAGAGCGATGCGCGGAATCGAGGCCCTCGTCGGCGTGATGCAGGAGCTGTCGCTCGCTCGAAGCCTGGAGGCCGTGCAGGCGATCGTGCGCTCGGCAGCGCGCACGCTCACGGGGGCGGATGGGGCGACCTTCGTGCTCCGCGAGGGCGACCAGTGCTTCTATGCCGACGAGGACGCGATCGCGCCGCTGTGGAAGGGGATGCGCTTCCCGATGTCCGCCTGCATCAGCGGGTGGTCCATGCTCAACGCCCGCGCGGCGGTGATCGAGGACATCTACGCGGATCCACGGATCCCGGCGGACGCGTATCGCCCGACCTTCGTCAGGAGCCTCGTGATGGTGCCCATCCGGACCGCGCGCCCCATCGGTGCGATCGGGAACTACTGGGCGAACCCGCACAAAGCCACCGAGGACGAGGTGCGCCTGCTCCAGGCGCTCGCCGACGGCACATCGGTCGCCATGGAGAACGTCAGCCTGTACACCGAGCTCGAGACGCGCCTGCGCGAGCGTACGACCATGCTCGAGGCGGCGCGGCGGGCCGAGGCCGCCCTACAGCGGGAGCTCGAGGAACGCCGGCGCGCGGAGGAGACCCTTCGCCGCACCGAAGCCCAGCTGCGCCAGGCCCAGAAGATGGAGGCCGTGGGGCAGCTCGCCGGCGGGGTCGCCCACGACTTCAACAACATGCTGTCGGTCATCCTGGGCTGCGGCGCGATGGCGCTCGCCGATCTCAAGCCCGGGGACCCGCTCCGCGCCGACCTCGAGGAGATCTGTCGGGCGGGAGAGCGCGCCGCTGCGCTGACGAGGCAGCTCCTGGCGTTCGGCCGTCAGCAGGTGCTCGAGCCTCGCGTGCTCGACGTCAACGAGGTCGTGGGGGGCGTTCAGCGCATGCTCCGCCGCCTGATCGGCGAGGACGTGCTCCTCGAGGTCCGGCCGGGCGCAGGCCTGCGTGTGGTCCTGGCGGACCCCGGTCAGCTGGAGCAGGTGATCGTCAACCTCGTCGTCAACGCGCGGGACGCCATGCCCCAGGGCGGGAAGCTGACGATCGAGACCGCCAACGTGGACCTCGACGGGGAGTACGCCGACGCGCACTTCGGCGTGGCGCAGGGCGAGTTCGTGATGCTCGCGGTGTCCGACACCGGGGTGGGGATGGACCGGGAGACGCAGGGCCGCATCTTCGAGCCATTCTTCACGACGAAGGAGCGTGGGAAGGGGACGGGGCTCGGGCTGTCGACCGTCTACGGGATCGTGAAGCAGTCCGGGGGCCACATCTGGGTCTACAGCGAGCCGGGGAAGGGCACGACCTTCAAGGTATACCTGCCGAAGGCGAAGGAAGCGTTGGACACCGTCGGCCGCCGGGCGGCCGAGGTCTCCCGACTCACGGGCTCGGAGACGGTCCTCCTCGTGGAGGACGACGACCAGGTGCGCTCCGCGGCGCGCGGCATCCTCCGGCGCGGCGGCTACCACGTCCTCGAAGCCCGGAACGGCGGCGAGGCCCTCCTCATCTGCGAGCAGCACCCCCAGCGGATCCACCTGCTCCTCACCGACGTGGTGATGCCCCAGATGAGCGGCGTCCAGCTCGCCCGGCGCCTCGGTTCGATCCGGCCGGAGATGAAGGTGTTGTGCATGTCGGGCTACACCGACGAGGCCGTGCTCCGCCACGGGCTCATCGACTCCGGCATCGGGTTCCTCCAGAAGCCCCTCACGCCCGAGGCCATGCTCCGCAAGGTCCGTCAGATCCTCGACAGCGACTGAAGGCGGCTCGCCTACTCGAAGCGCACCGCGCGGAAGTCCTGCTCGGCCTTCCCGTACAGCCAGCCCTGGTGGAGGGTGCAGCCGACCGCGAGCAGGGCGTCCCGCTCGCCCCCTGTCTCCACGCCTTCGGCGATGACCTGCATGTCCAGTTCCACGGCCAGTCCGGTCATCGCCTGGACGACGTGGCGACGTGCCTCGTCCGCGTCCACGCCGCGGATCAGCGTCATGTCGAGCTTGACGATCTCCGGCTCGAGGCGGACCAGGCTCGTGAGCCCGGCGAACCCGGCGCCGAGGTCGTCGACCGCGAGACGGTAGCCGAGAGATCGGAGCGCCCGCGTGCGATCCGGAAGGTCGCGCATCCCATCGAGCGCGGCGCGCTCGGTGACCTCGAGGACCACGCTGCTGGCGAAGGCCGCGAGCGGCGTGTCGCTCTGGTAGAGCTGATCGTCGGCGAGATCCTCGGGGTGGATGTTGACGAACACGAGGGTTTCAGGAGGCAGTCGCGCCGCTGCGAGCGCGACGCGGTGGCGCATGACCCGCCCGACGTCGAGGAGCCGCCCGACCCGCTGCGCCGCATCGAGCACGTCCGGTGGACGCGGGAGCGAGGGCTCCCTCGAGCGCAAGAGAGCCTCATAGGCGAACACGCGCCTCGTGGGGACGTGCACCAGCGGCTGGAACGCGGGCCACAGGGTGTCCAGACCCCGCTGCACGCGCACGTCGAGGCCCGCGAGGTCGCCCGGCTGCCCGGAGAGCTTACCGGACATCTCCATCGCCCGCCGTTTCAGGCGCGCGAGCCCGTGCAGACGGAGTGCCCGCTGCACGGCGTCGACGAGCGCTTCGTTCTGGAAGGGCTTGACAAGGTAGCCGGCGGCGCCGAGCTCTACGGCGCGTATCGCCGTCTCCAGGCGTGGCTCCCCGGTCATCAGCAAGACGGGGACGTCGAGGTCCCGTTCCCGGATCATGCGCAACAGGTCGATCCCCGTGACACCCGGCATGGAGATGTCGGTCAGGATGGCGTCGAACGGCTCCCGCGAGATCGAGGCGACCGCTGCGTCGCCGTCGGCCGTCTCGCACACGTCGTTCCCGGCTGCACGAAGCACCTTCGCGACGGTTCGGAGGACGGCGGGCTCGTCGTCCGCGACGAGCACGCGACCCGTCGGTTGCAGCACGTGAGCGCCGCGCCGCGGCGTGTGCACGCGCCCAGTCAGGGGTGTCGGAGGTGTGGACTCGTTTCCGGGCTTCATCGCCGGAGTCTACACCGAGGTCGAGTGCGATTGACGGGGCGGTTCAGGCGGACGACTTCCAGGCCAGGTGGCTCCGGGAGGCGGGGTGCGACCGCGCGCGGGGGGCCCAGCCCGGCCCGCCGGAGGCGCTCGAGACCCTGCGCTGACCGTCCAACGTGTCAGTCGCCCAACGCCTTGACGTCGCCCCAGAGCTGCCGCAGGTGCGCTGCCGACATGTCGAGGATTGGCTCGTACATGAACGAGTTCAGGTGGATGTTCTCCGGCGTCATGAGCTGAACGCGCGCGAGCGTGCCGAGGACCTCGGTGTCGCCGGAATGCTGCGAGCGGTAGAGAGAGACGAGCTCGGCCGTCTGGTTTCGGTGGAAGTCAGGAACATCCGCGATGCGGGAGGTCATGAACGCCTCGGCACGCAGCCGGATCGCGATCGACAGGACCACCTTGCTCTCGAGCTCGGCGAAATCCACGCCGGTGGACGCGATCTGGTCTGCCGTCTCGTACACGAGATCGACGACCCCTCTCGTACCTTCCAACGGTGGTACGAAGGGGGGACACTCGTGCAGGACGCGGGAGAACACGTCCTGGAGGTCGGCCAACGTGATGGTCCTCGTGTCGGCCTTCTGGTGGAGGACCGAGGTGAGCTGGAGCTCTTCCTCCGCGCGGCCGCAGTACTCGGCGAGGTTTCGCACGAACGGGATCGCGGCGACGAGGAACCGGGGCTCGCGCAAGTTCTTCTTCCAGTGATTGAAGGGGCTCCTCCACTGGTACTGCTCGGGCACCAGCGAGATCTCCCGGCCCGTCCGGACGGCGAGGAGGCGGCGATCCCGCTGAGCGATCCCGAGTCGCAAGCCGATGGTGCGATGGAAGTCGTAGTTGTGTGACAGGACGATGAGGGAGAAAGACCCGCAGGTCACGATGTCGCGCAGGTACTCCACGATCGCGTACTTGTTCTGGTAGTCGAACGAGTCGGCGACGTCGTCGACGACGAGGATGGTCCTCCCGGGCGACTTCTTCCGCACCTCGATCTCGAAGAGCACGTTGAGCAGGTAGAGGGCCCGACGCTCCCCCTGGCTCAGGACCTGGAGGAGGGCACCTCGGTCGGGGACGCGGGTCTCCTCCTCGTCCACGAAGTCGAAGGCGATCTCCGGGGTCTCCTGCTTGAGGATGACGTCCGGCTGGTTCTCGACCCGGAGGCGGAATGGCACGTGGAAGCGTTTCGTGAACAGCTCGATCACCGCCTCCCACTCCGTCCGTTCGGAGCGAGCCGCGCGAACGGCGTCGTCCATCACGGCCTTCCCCTTGCGGTACTCCTCGGCGAACGCGCTCCAGGCGGACGGCTCCGCCGCGAGGTATGCGGACCAGAGGTCCCGCTCGAGCGCGCCGGGATCGACGAGCCGCGGGATCAGGTCCGGGTGTCCCCGAAGGTACTCTCGGAACCTGCGCAGCTCGGCGTTGGCCGAGAGCTTTCTGTCCAGCTCGTCGAAGGCCTTTCGCAGGCCGGCGTCCGCGAGCACCCGCTGCTTCTCGTTCTCGATTCGCTCCTGAAGCTCGCGCGCGCTCGAGACCTCCTGTTTGGCGGTCCCGTCGAAGAGGTTCACGGAATGGCGGGCGTCGAAGAACCCGTTGTCCGCCAGGTTCTTGTGCACCGTCTGGGCGTGGTAGTGAGTGAACTTCTGGCTGAGGATGGGCGACTCACGGACGAGCGCGTCGTACCTCGAGACGTAGTCTTTCAACTGGGTGGCAATCGTCCCGGACTCCAGGAGGCTCCGCGTCTTGTCGTTGAAGAGCTCGGCGTAGCTCACCTCGGCAAGTCCGAGTTCGTTCACAGACCCCGCGGCAGCCGTGAGGACCTCCACGAGGTCGAACAAGGACTGCCCGGCGAACGCAGCGCAGAGCTCACTTTCGGGCGTCGCGGTCCTCCCCGTGAGCCCGGATCTCTGCTTGAGGACCTTGATCAGGTCCGCGCGACGCTCCTCGATGCGTGCCACGGCGTCGTCGTACTGTCGCTTGAGCGCATCGTTCACGAGGAGCAACGAGACGCGCTCTGGCTGGAAGGTCTCGTCGTAGGGCCGCACGACGAGGACCTTGTCCGGCTCGATGTCGCGCTGGTCCTCGTCCCGGATCGCCCGGACCGACACCCGCTTCGGGAACATCCGATCCGAGGACGCGGAACCACGGCTGAGATCCTCGAAGCACTTTGCGAAGGAGGACTTCATGAACCCGTTGGGCGCGTAGACCGCGTAGGGGGTGTCCGTGCGGAAGTCGAATCGATGCGTCAGACTTCTGATTCCGTAGCAATTTTCGAGATGGACGTGAAGCTCGGTCATTGAATCAACCTCATGATGGTGAGCGGCGAACGCGCCTGCGCCTGCCAGGCTATCGCGCGCGTGGCGAAGTTTGTGCTCAAGCGGTCGAGCGTCCGGCCGAAGGAGCATGGGCACCCGACAGATGGACGCCGGGTCGCACACCCAGTTGGAGTTGACGCATGCGAAAGTTCCTCTCGGCGCTCCTCGCCGCCCTCGTCCTCGCGCCGGCCGCGTGGGCGGGCAGCACCGCCAGCCACACCGTCACCGTCACCGCCGCCGCGATCAACGAGGTCAGCATCACCGGCGGCAACGTGTCGCTGACCATCAACTCGGCGACCGCCGGGAGCGGCCCCGCCAGCGTGTCGGACAGCACCACCGCAGACCTGAACTGGTCCACCAACGAGGCCACGAAGAAGATCACGGTGGCGACCAGCCTCGCGACGGTCCGCTTCCCGCTCACCGTCGCCGCCGCGAGCGTCTCGGGCGGTACCGGCGCCGGCACCGTGACCTTGAGCACCACGGCGCAGGACTTCGTCACCGGCATCTCGACGACGGACGGCACCTGCGGCCTCAGCTACGAGGCGTCCGCCACGTCCGCGGCCGGCACGGGGACCGACACCCACACCGTCACCTACACGATCACCGCCGGCTGATCCGGACGCCGGCGGGGCGAGGCCCCGCCCGCCGAGGCGACCATGCGCTTCCGCCCCGCCGGCACCCTCCTCCTCGTGATGGCCGCCTCCTTGCGCCCCGCGCCCGCGGCGGCCCTGGACCTCGCGCTCGCGGGGTCCTGGTCCACGGTGGTCGATGCCTCCGACCTCACCGCGGGCCCGGGCAGCGCGCTCCAGACCACCCACGAGAGCGGCGCGAACGAGGTGATCGCCGACGTGACGCTGTCGGCGGGCGCGTCGGATGCCTGGCGCGTCGACGTCCGCCGGCTGGACGTCTCGTGGCCGGCCGGGGCGCGCGTGTGGGTGCGTCGCACCGGCGCCGGTTCCGGCTCGGGGTCGATCTCCGGGGGCAGCACCTGGCTCGAGGTCACCTCGGTGGACACCCCCCTCTTCGCGGGCGCCGGCGACCGGACGTCCGTTCCGCTCCAGGTGCGGGTCACGGGCGTGTCGCTCTCCATGCCGCCCGACTCGTACGTCTCGAGCCTCCTCTACACCGTCGTGGACACGCCATGAGCCCGCTCTTCCTCCTGTTCGCGCCCGCCGCCGCCGCCGAGATCAGCGTGGTGGGGAGCCTCCTCCGCGAGGACGCCGCCGCGCCGGGCGGCGCCGTCGAAGGGCGCGTCGCCGTGCGCAACAACACGGACGAGCCCGTCCGCGTCCTCGCGTACGTGCGCGACTACGCGTTCTACGCCGACGGCCGCAACGTCTACGCCGACCCGGGCTCGCTCGCGCGCTCGAACAGCGCGTGGCTGCGGTTCTCGCCCGAGCAGGTCGAGATCCCTCCCCACGGCACCACCTCGCTGTCCTACCGGGTCGACGTCCCCGCCGATGCCACGCTCGCCGGCACCTACTGGTCGATCCTCATGGTCGAGCCGATGGACGTCCGGTTCCAGCCCGCCGACCCGGACGCTCGCTCCGCCGTCTCCATCCGGACGGTCATCCGCTACGGCGTGCAGATCGTCACCCACGTCGGCGACACGCCGGCCGGCACCCTGCGGCTCGCCGACCGCCAGCTCCTCCTCGAGGACGGCGAACCCGTGCTGAGCGTGGACATCGCGAACGAGGGCGGCGGCCGCCTCGCCCCGAAGGTGTGGGCCGAGGTGTTCGACGAGGAGGGCCGGAGCCTCGGCCGCTTCCCCGCCGCGCGGGACGCGGGTCTCCTGCCCGGCTGCTCGGTGCGGTACCCCATCCGTCTCGAGGGACTCCGCGCGGGCCGCTACAGCGCCCTGGTCGTGGCGGACGCGGGCGAGGACGCGGTGTTCGGCGCCGAGTACACGCTGGACCTCCGATGACCGGGTGGGGCCGCCGACTCCTCGTCGCCTGGCTCCTCCTCCTCGCGCTCGCCCCCGCGGCCCTCGCCGGCAAGGGGGTCGGGCTCGAGGTGCGGGCCGGCGCGGCGAACCGGGTGGCCACCCCGCCCGGGCGCGTCGTGACGGCCGGCTTCCGGGTCACGCTGCCGGCGGGCGCGCCCGCCGCCGAGCTGATCGAGGCGCTCGAGCTCCCGGCCGGCTGGACGGCGGCGACCCCCCCGACGAGCTTCGCGCTCGGCCCGGGAGAGACCCGGACGCGCCTCGTCGCCGTCGTGGTCCCCGGCGACGCGCCCGCGGGCGAGCACGTCGTCCGGTACGTCGTCCGCGATCGCGCCCGGCCGTGGACCCTCGACGCCGACGTGCTGCGCGTCGAGGTCGCCCGCGTCGACGAGATCGCCGTCGCGCTCGCCGACGTGCCCGAGCTCGTGCCGGCGGGCGAGGTCGCGCGGCTCGGCGTGCTCGTCCGCAACGAGGGGAACACGCCCGCGCGTGTCGCGTTGTCGGCCGAGGGCGACGCGCTCGAGCTCCTGCTCGAGGCCGGGGAGGTCGAGCTCGCCCCCCGCGCGAGCGCGCGGGTGGGCCTCACCGTCGCGACGTCCGCCGCCGAGCCTCGCGCCGCCACGCGGATCCTGAAGGTGAGCGCGCGCACGGCGGGCGCGGACGACGTCTCGACGGTCGCCGTCCTGACCGTCCTGCCGACGCGAACCGGACCGGACCGGTCCGTGCGCACCGTCCCGGCTGTGGCGTCGCTCCATGGGGTCGAAGGCGACGGTCGCTACGCCGTCCAGCCGGAGCTGCAGGCCGCCGGACCGCTGGACGGCGCCGGGAAGGTCGGCGCGGAGTTGCGCCTGCGCGGGCCGGACGCCGCGCACGCCGGCTTCTTCGGCCAGCGCGACGAGTACCGGCTCACGCTGGACGCGCCCGTCGGCGAGGCGCGGCTCGGCGACCAGACCTGGGGCCTCACCGAGCTCGTCAGCCCGTACCGGTACGGGCTCGGGGCGGGGCTCGCCGCGCACCCGGGCGCCTTCGACCTCGCCGCGCACCACGTCGTCGACCGGTTCGACCCGACCCGGGCGCCCGAGACCGGCGCGCTCGCAGGCGCGCGCATGGGCGAGCGCGCGCGCCTCCTCGCGAGCTTCCTGCAGCGCGACACGGCCGTCCCCGACCGCATGGTCGGGCTCGCGGGCGACGCGCGGCCGCTCGACGGCACCTCGCTCTCGGCCGAGTACGCCCTCGACCTCGGGCACGTGGACCTCGCCGGCCAGGCCTTCCGGATCGAGGCCGACACGCTGCTGTGGGACCGCCTGTCGCTCGCTGGGCGGAAGGTCCGCGCGGGCGCGGACTTCGGCGGCTACCACCGCGACGTGGACCTCACGGCGGCGACGGCCTCGCTCCCGGTGGGGCGCCGCCTCACGGCGCAGGCGTCGTGGCAGCGGATCCGCGAGAACCTCGCGCTGATGCCGATCGACGGGGTCGCGGATCTCGAGGAGACCGCGCAGGCCCGCGGCGTGCTCGCGCTTCCCCGTGGCTGGAGCGTCGAGACCGCGCTGCTCGGCGCGCGCGAGCTCGATCTCGGCGCGGCCGCGGACGTGGACGCGCGCGAGGGCGCCGCGCGCGTCTCCGTCGGCCGATCCACGTCGCGCTGGTACGCGCACGTGCTCTCGACCGCGGGCCTCCGCGAGGACCGCGTCGCCGGCGACGTCTACCCGATGACCCAGGTGGGAGCGTACGCGGCGGTCTACCCGGCGGTGGGCCACACGGTGCGCGGGTGGGCCACCTGGAGCAACGCCGAGGCGGAGCACGGTCGGCTGCTCGCGGCGGACGAGAGCGCGGGGGCGGCGGTCTCTTCGCGCCTCGCCCGGTGGCTGCTCGTCGAGGCCGAGGGGAGGCGGACGTTCGGCGTCGACGCGGCGACCCGGCTCGACGCGCGGGCCGAGGTCTCCCTCCGGCGTGGCGAGACCCTCTCGGGCCGGGTGCGCCTGGAGGCGTCGCCCGACCGCGCGACGAGCCATTCGGCGCTGCTCTCCGTGAGCGTGCCCTTCGGCGTCCCCGTCGGGCGCGACCGCACCACCGCGACGGTGAGAGGGCGCGTGTTCGACGCGGAGGCCCCGGGCGAGCCCGGGATCCCCGGCGTGGTCGTGCGCGTCGGGGACGTCGTCGCCGTCTCCGGTCGTGACGGCGGCTGGGCGGTGACGGGCCTGGCGCCCGGCACCCACGGCGTCCGCGTCGAGCGTTCCAGCCTCGCGATCGGGCGCGTGGTGGAGCGCCGCCTCCCCCTCCACGTCAGCGTCGTGGGCGGCGGCGTCGCCCACGTGGACCTCGGGGTCGCGGACGGGGCGAAGGTCGGCGGGCGTGTGGTGGTCGTGGGGACCTCGGCGGTCAGCGCCGACCGGGAGGCCGTGCTCGGGAGCGGCGACGCGGAGGGACCGCGGGCCCTCGCCGGCGTGCTCGTCGAGCTCCGGGACGGGGTCGAGCGGCTCTCGCGCCTCACGGACGCGGAAGGGCGCTTCTCCTTCGACGGCGTGCGGCCCGGCCGCTGGACCCTCGCCGTGGACGCCGCAGCGCTCCCGACGTTCCACTACACGGACCAGCCCGAGCAGGAGATCGTCGTGGTCGCCGGCGAGCGCGCCTCCCGCGACGTGGAGGTGAAGCCTCGCGTGCGTCTCATCCGGCTCTTCCCGGGGTCGGAGCAGCGCCCCGGGCCCGAGCCGGTGGCCCTCGCGGTCGCCCCGGAGCCGCCAAGGGCCCCGCGTCCCGACCCCCGGCGCCGGGACGACTACGGCGACGGCTGGACCGAGCGCGCGGGAGACTGCGACGACGAGGCCCCTTCGCGTCACCCCGAGGCGGCCGAGGTGTGCGGCGACGGCGCCGACGACGACTGCGACGGCGCTCGCGACGAGGGCTGCGTGGAGACCGCCCGCCTCCACTGGTCCGGGGAGGCCGTCGTCGAAGGCGGGATCTTCCTCGACGGGAGGCTCCGCGTCGAGGCCCGGACCGACGCGGGCGAGGCTGTGTGCCGCGTCGAGGCGGAGCTGTACGACGACGGGGCGGAGCTTCCCCCGGAGGAGTGCCCGGGGTGCGAATGGGCGTTCAGCCTCGCGATGGCGGACGACGTCGCCGCCGGCGCGGCGTGTGAGCCGCTCGGCCTCGACGGCGCGAGCCGCGGCGCCACAGCCTGGGGGTACGCGCCCGTCTACGAGCTCGGCGAGCGCGTGCTGTTCGACGTGATCTGGCGCTGGGACGGCGCGGCCTGGCGTGCGTTCACCTGGTCCGGGCGGAGGGGAGGGGACTCGACCGCGGGGCCCGACGGCGTGTGGTTCTCGAGGGGAGGGGTGGGGACCGTCGAGTTCGGGCGGTGAAGCCGAGGGCTCCGCGGCGTGGGCGCCTCCCGCCGCCGGCAGGCTACTCGGAGCAGGCCCAGCGCGACTTCCTCCTGAACTACTTCGCGCTCGCGACAAGCCTGTCCCCGTTGCACGCGCCCGTTCCCCGATTGGTTTGGGGCTCGAGCTCGCCGGCATCCCGCCGCTCTCGTGCGAGCGGCGCCTCGTGCTCCTGTGCGGGAAGACCGAGGACACGAACAGGACCCCGGTGCTTCCGCGGCCCTGCCTCCTCGTTGCTCTGCCCGCGGTCGCGGGTGTGACGCCCCGGGCGGGTGTCGCCTACGTGCCCCCCGTGCCTCGACCCCCTTCGATCCGACCGGCCCGGCTTACGACGACCTGCTCGTCGTCTCGACGTTCGGCGGCGACCTGACCGGCGGCATCCGGCTCGGCGAGGTGGCTCCCTACGTCGCGCTCGGGGTCAAGGACCTAGCACCTTCTTCTACGTCGGCGACGACGGCACGATCGTGACCAACGCCTCCCCGTTCGCCGCGTCCCATCGGCGTGTTGGGTGTGGAGGCGTGCGCGTCCCGCCTGCGGGACCTGGCGGGGGAGGTGTACCCGGCGTGGGGCGTGGTCGCGACGGTCCGGGTGCGCGTGGCTTGGGGGTGGTGAGCCGGTCCGGAGCTTGGCTTCCCGTCCTACTCCCCGAACTTCTCGATCTCCGGGCGAACTGGCGGCGGATTGCGAGCTGGCGGATGGGAACGCGATCGTGAGGGGGGTGAGGGGAGGGACGGCTCGTCCGCCTTCGTGCACGTCGGGGCACGCGGAGTGGTCCCGGGCGGGGCCGAGGTAGCAGGCGCCCTGGACGGGCGGGTCGGTATCCCCGGCGGGCTCGCCGGTGTCCTCCATCGGGACCGTCGTGTCGGTGTCACCCACGCCGGAGTCGACCGCGCCGGTATCCTCGGGGGCGACGTCAGCCGGCAGGGCGGGGCGGCTCCGTCGAATCCGGGCGTCGTCCGCCTCGGCCGCGCAGCCGAGGATGAGCCCTGCGACCAGCATTTTCCCTCCGGCGAGCGCCCGTCGGAATACCGCCCGGTTGGCACCGAGGCGAGCTCTCAGGGGCCCGCGTGCTCCCCCGCCGGCGCGGCGTGCTCCGCGTGGGCGCCCGGGGCCTCGTCGTAGGCCACGAGCTGCGTCGCCGCGACGCCGAGCATCAGCGCCGCGAAGGCACGCATGGTGCGGCCCTCCCCGCGAGCGACGATCGGCGCGAGCGC
>JBMOQZ010000222.1:0-14520 GCA_049322475.1 Myxococcota bacterium
ACGACCTCGCGCGGCTGCCCGTACCACTGCACCTGGTGCAGCAAGCAGGTGTACGGCGACACCTTCCGCCGCCGCGATCCCGACGCGGTGATCGACGAGCTGCTGGCGATCCGCGAGCGCTACGGCCCCGACCAGATCTGGTTCGTCGACGACATGTTCACGATCAACCGGACGTGGGTGCACCGCTTCTGCGACCGCATGGTCGCGCGCGGCGCCGTCACGCCCTTCTACTGCATCGGGCGCGCCGAGACGCTCGACGGGCCGATGACGGATGCGTTGCGACGCGCGGGGTGCTTCCGCATGTACCTCTCGGCCGAGAGCGGCGCGCAACACGTGCTGGACGCGATGCGCAAGGAGACGACGCTCGCCGAGCTCTACCGCGGGGCGGGGCATCTGCGCGCGTCCGGGATCGAGATCGGCGCGTTCGTGATGCTGGGCTACCCGGGCGAGTCGAAGGCGGACATCCTCGCCACGCGCGACATGCTCCGGCGCGTGGACCCCGAGGTGACCCTCATCTCCGTGGCCCACCCCATGAAGGGCACCGCGTTCCACGACGAGGTGGCCGACCGGGTCACCGGCGAGCACGGTGGCCGGCTCACCTTCGAGATGGCCCACAGCCCGCGGCTGTACGAGGTTGCCCAGCGCATGTTGTTCGCGGACGAGCGGCGCCGGCGCGGGTCCCGGCGGGCGGGGATCAAGGCCGCGGTGTGGCGGGGGGTGTTCGAGGTGACGCGGTAGCGGCGGCGACCACCGGCGCGGGCGCGTCGAGGGCGGCGAGGCAGGGGGCGGTGTGGGCGCTCGGGACGCCCATGTCCCGGATGGTCTGCGCGACGATCGCCGCCGGGACCTCGACCTCGACCATGTTCATGATCTCGGCGCAGCTGGCGCCGTCGCCTTCCCGGGTGCCCTCGCGCCGCGTGGCCGCGCGGAGGACCTCGGTGGGCACCTTCTTCTCCGCGAGGCACTCCCCCGTGCCCGGCGGCGACGGGCTCGCCCCGATCATCGCGACGAGCTCGTCGGTCGGCACCTTCGCGACGAGGTTGGCGGCGATCTGCTCGCAGGTGAGGGCGACGGCGAGGAGCATGGCACCCAGCCTACAGCAGAGTCGCCTCGAATGGGACGAATTCCAGGCAGAGCGGGTCCGACCGGGACTCTCGTCTCACTCGGGGCCTCCATCCGGCGGCGGCCGAACGAACCAACGTCCGTTTTCCGTGTGCGGCGCCGACCGGAGTCCCGCTCGCTCCGACTCTGCTCCGGAACCGTCCCAGTCGCCTCGGCTCTGCCTCGTCACCCCATCCGGCGGTACCTCGCCCACCGCGACCGCGAACGGAGATCCCCCGCGTCGAGCGGCTGGAACCGCGGGTCGCCCACCGCGCGAACGCAGGCGTCGAGCAGCGGGTCCGCGTACCGCGCGCCCCGCGCGGGCACCTTGCCGCAGATGCGGAACACGGCGCTGCGGGAGGCCCCCGTCCACGCCGTCAGCGACCCGACGTCCCGCAGCCCGTGCGCCCACGCCGTCTTCAGCGCGAGGGCCCTCGCGGGCCCGCGCTGCAGCACCGCGGTCGGCGGCACGCGGCAGAGGCTGGTGACGGCGTCCCGGACGTCCTCCCACCGGACGTCCTCGTGCCGCGTGACGGGCAGCGGGGTCCCGTGCGGATCGACGTGGTCGTCGGCGGACACGTAGCGCTGGTAGCGCGCGGGATCGCGGTCCTCGGCGACCACCGGCGACGCGGCGAACCCGACGCGGTCGCGGTGCGTGGAGAGCGCCCACGCGAGCGGGTCGGGCGCCAGCGCCTTCCGGCACGGGTTGAGGTGGACGTACCGGATCGTGCGCCGCAGGTGCTGCTCGTCGGCGAGCTCCTCGGGCGGCGGGTGACGCTGCCACACCGGGCCCGACGTCCGCCGGCGCGCGTTCCGCCACCGCGCGTACGCCGCCATCGCGCGCGCGAAGCGCTCCTCGTCGGCGTGCGGCAGGATCAGGTGCACGTGGTCGGGCATCACGCAGAACGCGACGACCTCGGGGAAGGCGCGCACGAAGATGCGCCAGAGGGCGAGGCCCTCCTCCCAGGTGCAGAACAGGAGCGTGCCCTTCACGGCACGCGCGACGTGGTGGAAGCTCATGCCGGCGCGCCCGGCAAGCCCCGTGCCGCAGGCCCCCACGCGATCTCGCGCGCAGGCGACGTCGGACGTCCGTCACCGCCGTCGGGCGTCCGTCACCCGGAACTCCACGACCACGCTCCGCGTCCACGCGCGCGTGTGCACGCGCTCGACGCGAAGCCCGCGCTCCGACAGCGCGCGCCGCACGCCGGCGAGCCCGACGAACTCGGTGCCGAAGCCGAGGAGCACACGCGTGCGCGCCGCGAGGCGCGCCGCGACGTCGTCGAGGAACCGCAGGATCACCGCGTCGCCACGCTCGCCGCCGTCCCAGATCGGCGCCCGCGCGCGGTCCCATCCACGGTCGAGCCCCACCGCCGTCGGCAGGTACGGCGGGTTGAACACCACGACGTCGAACGCCTCCCCCGGCCGCAGCGCCGCGAGCAGGTCCGACGCGCGCGCCTCGACCTCCGCCCCGTTCGCCGCCGCCACCCGCCGCGCCGAGGCCACCGCCGCCTCGCGCACGTCGAACGCGACGACCCGCGCCCCTTTTCGGGCCGCCAGCGTCGCGAGCACCCCCGCCTCCCCGGTGCCGACCTCCAGCACCCGCAGCCCCGGCCGCGCGCCCAGCGCCTGCGCGAGCAGGAGCGTGGTGGGGTCCCAGTACGGCTGGCGCACGCCGCCGGGCACGCGCACGCCGAGCAGCAGGCGCGCGACGGTGGGCGAGCGCTGCAGCACCTACGGCTCCGCGCGATCCGCGTGGATCCAGCTCGCTTCGCCGTCGCGGGTGTCGCCCCACACGGCGACCACCCCGCTGGAGGTGGCGGTGAGCGCCTGGTAGTGCCCCACCCACATCGAGGGGTCGGAGTCGTCGAAGCCCTTGCGGAAGGTGGTGTCGCCGATCTCGTACTCGTTCCACGTCTCGCCGCCGTCGAGGCTCGTCGCCCCGAGGAGCTGCCACTTCCCGGAGCGCGCGTCGAACCACGCCGCGTGGATGCCGCCGCCGGGGTCGACGGCGAGCCAGGGCTCGGCCTGCGGGTTGCCGGCGCCGTCCTGGTTCAGCACCTGCTCGACCACCTCGCCGTCGCGCACCGTCGCGAACCGCACGTCCGCCACGTCCTCGCCGTCCTCGTACAGGAGCGACGCGATGGCGAGCCCCCCGCCCGGCAGCGCCACCATCGTCGGCGAGTAGGTGCCGTCGTACTCGCCGTCGGCGACCGCCCGCGGGAAGTGCGGCCCCACGCGGTCGAGCAGCGCGAGCGGGTCGCGCGCGAGCGCCTCCTCGACGTGTTCCTCGCGCTCCTCCATCTCCTCCGCGGGGTCCTCGGCGACGTCCTCGGCCTCGCCGAGGAAGTTGGCGTCGCCCTCGAAGACCTCGGCGTCCTCCCACCCGTCCTCCGTCTTCTTCGACAGGAACACGGTGAGCGTGTCGTACCCGCGCCCGGTGATGGCGTGCCGGGACGCCCAGATCTGGCCGTCGGCGTCGATCGCGGGCACGCCGTTGAGGAAGTAGCCGTCGGCGACGGTCTCGATCTCGCCGAAGTTCTCGCACCCGCCGGGGCTCTCGACGAAGAGCTGCTGCTCGGTGTTGCCCGACGGGAAGTGGTCCCAGGTCATCACCACGCGCCCGTCGTCGGCGACGTCCATCCACTGGCGGTCGTTCGTGGTGTTCGCCTCGGTGAGGCGTACCCGGTCGGACCAGGTGCGCCCGCCGTCGGTGGAGTGCGAGCAGTAGATGGTCAGCCGCTCGTACGAACCCTCGACGGCGAGCCAGGTGAAGTACACGTACCCGCCGCCCGCGACGAGCACGGGGTCGTTCTGGTAGCCGTACCGGTCGTCGTCGATCTTCTCGGGATCGCTCCAGGTGAGGCCGCCGTCCTCGCTGCGGCTGTAGCGGATCCACATGCCGCCGCTGTCCTCGATGTGCATCCAGGCGGCGAGCACCGTCCCGTCCTCGAGGGCGACGGCGCTCGGCTCCGCCTGCGACCAGCCGACGTCGGGCGCGATCGCGACGTCGTCGCCGTACCCCTCGATCGCCAGGGGGCCCGTCTCGTCCTCGGCTTCCGACGCGGGGGTCTTCGTGTCGCCGTCCGGACGCACGCACCCCGCCATCGCGACCAACACACAGGCGAACGACCGCACGCGTACCTCCGGGGGCCCGGCCAGCATAGACTACGCCTCATGGCGCAGTTCGAAGAAGGCACCACGCTCGATCGCTTCCTGCTGGAGACGATGCGGGCGCATCCCGACGCCACCGGCCAATTCGTCACGTTGCTCAAGCAGGTGGCGCTCGCGGCGAAGCTCGTGAGCGCGCGCGTGAACCGCGCGGGGCTCGCCGGCATGTTCGGCGCGACCGGCTCGATGAACATCCAGGGCGAGTACGTTCAGAAGCTCGACGTCTACGCCAACGAGACGTTCAAGCGCGCGCTCGAGCACGCCGGCGTGCTCTGCATGATGGTGAGCGAGGAGGAGGAGGCGCCCATCGCCATCCCCGAGCCCTTCGCGCACGGCGACTACGTCTTCTGCATGGATCCGCTCGACGGGTCCTCGAACATCGACACCAACGCGTCGATCGGCACCATCTTCTGCATCCTCCGCCGCCGCTCGAAGGGCAGGGACGGCACGCTCGACGACGTGCTCCGCTCCGGCCGGGACGTGCTCGCCGCGGGGTACGTCGTCTACGGCGCCGGCACCGTGCTGGTCCTCTCCACCGGGTACGGCGTGCAGGGCTTCACGCTCGACCCGACGGTCGGCGAGTTCTTCCTGTCCCACGCCGAGATCCGCCTCGCGGCGTCGGCCAAGACCTACTCCTGCAACGAGGCCTACTCCGCGCAGTGGGACCCTCGCCTGCGCGGGTGGATCGAGGACCTCAAGAAGCCCGAGCTCGGCTGGTCCGCGCGGTACATCGGCTCGCTCGTCGGCGACTTCCACCGCAACCTCGTGAAGGGCGGCGTGTTCCTCTACCCGCCCACCGCGAAGGCGAAGCAGGGGAAGCTGCGGCTCCTGTACGAGGCCTGGCCGCTCGCCTTCCTCGCCGAGGCCGCCGGCGGCGCCGCGAGCGACGGCACGACGCGCATCCTCGACAAGGTCGCGAAGGACATCCACGAGCGCACGCCGCTCTACGTCGGCAACCGCGAGTGCGTCGAGGCGATCGAGCGGGTGCTCGCCGGATGAACGCCCGCCTCGGCCGCCCTCCGCTGTTGCTCGAGTCCTCGGACGAGGTCACCCAGTCGACCTTCGACGGCGGCGCCGTCACGCTCCGCAAGGAGAAGCTCTGGCTCGACGGGCTGTCGTTCGTCCGCAAGTACGTCCGCGAGGACGCGCCGAAGGTGGTGCTCGTCCACGGCTTCGCCCAGAACCGCTACACGTGGCACGGCTCGCGACGCTCCATCTCCGCGTGGCTCGCGGCCGAGGGCTTCGACGTCTGGAACCTCGAGCTGCGCGGCCACGGCCGCTCCCGCGGCGGCGACGGCTCGGTCGACTTCTCCACCTACGTCGACGACGTCGCCCGCGTCGCGGCGGCGCTCGGCGAGCCGGCGTTCTGGGTCGGGCACTCGCTCGGGGGCGCGGTGATCTACGCGGGCGCCACGCGCTCGCCGATGCGCGGCGTGGTCGGGATGGGCGCGCTCTACCGCTTCGCCCAGGCGAACCGCGCGCTGAAGCTGCTCTGCCGGCTCTCGCGCCAGGTCGCCGGCCGCAACCTCCTCGGGGCGCTCAACGTGCGCACGCGCCTCGCCGGCAAGCTGCTCGGCCGCCTCTACGCGGTGAGCGACGTCGCCGGCTACGCCTTCCCGATCTCGGGCTGGGCCCCCGGCAGCATCGAGGAGGACGTGCTCGCCGAGCGGCTGGAGCACGGCTTCGACTGGACCGCCGCCAACGTCTGGCTGGACATGGCGCGCTGGGGCAGCGGCGCGCGCTTCGAGTGGGCCGACGACTGGCAGAAGACCGACGTGCCCCTCCTCGTCATGGCCGGCGACCTCGACCACCTCATGCTCCCCCCCGACGCCCGCGCCGCGTTCGACGAGTCGGGCAGCCGCGACCGCACCTGGGCGCTGTTCGACGACTACGCGACCGGGCTGCACTGGGGCCACCTCGACCTCATCACGGGGAAGGACGCGCCGCGGCACACCTGGCGGGTGCTCCGGGACTGGCTCAGCGCGCGCTGAATGTTCGCCGACGTCGAGATCCTCGAGCGCATCGGCGAGGGCGGGATCGCCGACGTCTTCCGCGCCACCTGGCGCGGCCGGACCGTGGCGCTGAAGGTGCTCCGCGACCCCGACCGCCCCGGCCTGCGCCAGCGCTTCCTCCGCGAGGGGCGCCTGCTCAAGCGCCTGCAGCACCCCGGGCTCGTGCGCTGCTTCGAGATCTTCGAGGGGGAGCAGCCCGCGCTCGCGCTCGAGCTGCTCGCCGGCGAGACCCTCGACGTGCGCGTCCGCCGCGCGCCGCTCCTCGGCGACGAGGCCGTGCTGCTGGCGACCACCATGCTCCGCACGCTCGGCTGGCTGCACGAGCAGGGGATCGTCCACCGGGACGTGAAGTCCTCGAACATCTTCTGCGCCGACGACCGGCGCGTCGTGTTGCTCGATCTCGGGCTCGCCACCGACCCCTTCGACCCCCTCACCACCACGCTGGGCGACGTGCTCGGCACCCACGCCTACATGGCGCCCGAGCAGATCGCCGGCGCCGAGAGCGACCACCGGGTCGACCTCTACAGCCTCGGCATCACGCTCTACGAGGCGCTGTCGGGCACCCGCCCGTACGACGCGCACAACCTCGGCGGGTTCCTGCTCGCCCACCGCGCGGGCGGCGCCACGCCGATCATCGAGCTGGCGCCGCGCGCGCCGGTGCGCCTCGCGGAGCTGGTCGAGCGGCTCATGATGCGCGATCCCGCCGCGCGCCCCGGCTCCGCCGCCGTCGCGCTGGCGCTGCTCACGGGGACGACGGGGCTCCGGCGCGAGCTCTCGCCCCCGCCGATGGTCGGGCGCGAGTCGCTCCGGGGCGCGGTCACCGCGCTCCTGCACGGCGGCGGCGGGCTCCTCCGCGCGAGGGGCGAGCTCGGGAGCGGGCTCGGCGCCGCCGCGCGCCTCGTCCGCGCCGTCGCGCGCGCCGAAGGCGTGGAGTTCGTCACGCTCCGCTGCCGCCACCGGCAGGGCCTCCCCGAGACGGCCGCCGCGCTCGCCCGCGAGCTGGCCGCGTTCGGCGGCGCCGTCGGGGCCGACGCCGGCGCGCTGCGCGAGGGGCTCGCCGCGAGGGTCGCGGAGGACGGGCGATTCCTCTTCGTGGTCGAGGACCTCGACCTCGCGCCCGAGGGCGTCGCGGAGCTGGTCGCCGACCTCGCCGGACTGTCGGGGCTCGCGACGGTGGTGTGCGGGAGCGGCCTCGGGCCGGTGCCGGCCGGGCGCGAGATCGAGCTGCGGCCCCTGCGGGCGCCCGAGGTGCGGGCGCTCGTCGCCGGGATGCTCGACACGCGCGCGGTGCCGCCCGGGCTCGACGGCGCGCTGCTGCGCGTCAGCGGCGGGCTGCCGGCGGTGGTCGTGAGCGTGCTGCGCGAGCAGGTCGAGGGCGGCGCGGTCTGGTGCGAGGGCATCGGCGAGGACGGGGCGCCGCGCTGGTCGTGGGATCCCGCGACGCGCCTCGTCCCCGGCGAGGACACGGCGCGCCTCTTCGAGCGCGCGCTGCGCCCGCTGCCCGACGGTGCCCGTCGCCTCGCGGAGGTGCTCGCCGTCGCGGGGGGCCCCGTGCCGATGGAGGCGCTGCTCGCCGCCGCCGGGGTGGACGCCTCCGGGGAGGACCTCGGGCCGCTCCTGCGCCTCGGCATCTGCGCGTTGTCCGTCGAGCGCGGCGAGGAGTGGGTGCGCATGCGGCGCGCGGTGCTCGAGCCGATCGTCGCGGGGAGGCTGTCCGACGAGGCGCAGCGGGAGATCCACCTCGCGCTCGCGGCCGCGGTGGCGGAGCGGCCGCAGCAGGAGTGGGAGCGCCGCTTCGTGTTCCTCCACGGCGCCCTCGGCGCGCACGAGCCCGCGCAGACCGTCCGCCTCGTCGAGGTCGGCACCTGGCTCTTCGAGGGCGGTCGCGCGCTCGAGGCGCTGGAGGTGCTCGACGCCGCCGCGAGCCTGCCGCTGCACGAGCCCGCCCACCTCGGCGCGCTCGCGCTCGCCCGCGGCGACGCGCTGCGGGCGGTGGGGCGCCTCGCGGAGGCGAGGGCGGCGATGGACGCCGGGCGCGCGTTCGCCGAGGAGGCCGGCGACGACGCGCTCTTGCGCCGCGTCCAGCTCGCGCAGACCCAGCTCCATTTCGGGCTCGGGTCGGTGGGGTCCGAGGACTTCGCCACGGCCGCACGCCTCGCCGACGAGGAGGGGAGCCCGCGCGCGCTCCTGCTGGGGGCCGAGGCGCTCCGCCGGCAGGGCGACATCGAGCGGGCCGCCGCCATGCTCGATCGCTGCGTCGCCCGCGCCGCTCCGGGCCCCGTCGACCGCGTGGCGGTGGAGGCGCGCATGTTCGGCGCCCGCCTCGCCGTCGCCCGGGGGGAGCTGGGGCGGGCCGCCACGACGCTGCGCGGCGTCGCCGCGGAGACCCGCGCGCTCGATCGGATCCAGGCGTCGGCGGGGGCGTGGGTGGCGCTGGCGGAGGTGCACCTGATCGAGGGGGCGCTCGCCGCGGCGCAGGAGGCCCTCCGCACCGCCGAGGACGCGCTGCGGGGGCGGGGCCTGCCCTACAGCAGCGCCGCGTCCGCGGTCGTGCTCGCCCGCCTGCACCTCGCGTGCGGCGATGCCGACGGCGCCGAGGCCGCGCTGCGGGCGCACGCGACCGCGGGCGAGCGCACCACGCCCTGGCCCGTCCGGCTCGCCTGGCTCTCGGCGGTCGCCGCCCTGCGCGACGCCCGCGGCGACCGGCCCGCCGCCCTCGCCGCGCACCTCCGCGCGGCCGACGCCGCCGCCGTCGCGGGGGACGTGGTCCCGCGCGCGCTGCACGCGGGCATGGCGGCCATCCTCACCGCCGACGTGGCCGGCATGGTCGACGCCGTGGGACAGCTACGCGCCGTGGGCGCCCCCCGTCAGCTCGCCGCGCTGTCGCTCGTGGGCGCGCTCGCCACCGAAGACCCCGATCTGCTCGTCGCCGCCGAGGTCGAGGCGCGCCTCGCCGGAGACCAGCTCACGCTGCTCCGCGCGCTGGCGATCGGGCGATCGCCCGAAGCGCGTTCGGAGGCGAAGACGATCTGCCGGCGCGCGCTCGACGGCCTGTTCGGGCCGCTGCGGGCCACGTTCCTCGGGCGATCCGAGGTGCGCTGGGCGTTCGGGGAGCACAGCCGGTCCCGCCGCGATACCAGTGCTTGATGGCCGACGTGACCGCGACACACATCGTCACCCGCGACCCGCGCACCGCCGCGGTGGTCGGCGAGGTGCCGATCACGCCGGTGTCCGACGTCGCGAGCGCCGTGGCGCGCGCCCGGGTCGCCGGCCCGGCCTGGGCCGCCCGTTCCCTCGACGAGCGGAAGGCGGTCGTGCGCAAGCTCGGCGACGCCTTCCTCGCCCGCGCGGCCGACCTCGCCGGCATGCTCGTCGCCGAGATCGGCAAGCCCCCGGGCGAGGCGTGGACGAGCGAGATCGTCACCGCCCAGGAGCTCTTCGCCCACTGGCTCGACGTCGTCGAGGACGAGCTGGTCGCCGTCCCCGTGCCGCTCAACCCGGTCAACTACCCGGGCAAGGAAGTGGTCCTGCGGATGGACCCCGCCGGCGTGATCGCCCTGATCATGCCGTGGAACTACCCCGTGCACATCCCGCTCCGCACGATCGTGCCCGCGCTGCTCGCGGGGAACGCCGTCGTGTGGAAGCCGAGCGAGCACGCGGCGCGCTGCGGGGCGCTCCTCGCCGAGGTGTTCGCCGCCGCGCTGCCGCCGGACCTCGTGATCACCGTGCAGGGCGGGGCCGCGCAGGGCGAGGCGCTCGTCGACGCCCGGCCCGACCGCGTCTGCTTCGTCGGCAGCGTCGCCACCGGGCGCGCGGTCGCCGAGCGGGCCGCCCGCGGCCTCGTGCCGTGCTCGCTCGAGCTCGGCAGCAAGGACCCCGCCATCGTTCTGCACGACGCGGATCTCGAGCGCGCGGCCAACGGCGTGGCCTGGGGCGCCTTCCACAACGCCGGCCAGGACTGCGCCTCGGTCGAGCGGGTCTACGTCGACGCCCGCGTCGCCGACGCCTTCGTCGAGAAGGTCGTCGCCGTCGCGAGGTCGCTCCGCGAGGGCGAGGATTACGGCCCGCTCGTGAACGAGCGGCAGCTCGCGCACGTGAAGGCGCACGTCGACGCCGCCGTCGCGGCGGGCGCCCGGGTGCACGCGGGCGGGGTCGCCGGCGCCGGCTGGTACTACGCCCCCACCGTGCTCACCGGCGTCACCGAGGACATGGCGGTGATGCGCGACGAGACGTTCGGCCCCGTCCTGCCGATCGTCCCGTTCACCGACGAGGCCGAGGCCGTCGCCCGGGCCAACGCGTCGCCCTACGGGCTCTGCGCGTCGGTGTGGAGCCGCGACGTCAAGCGCGCCCAGAAGCTGCTCGACCAGATCGACTGCGGCGTCGCCTACGTGAACAACTGCTGCTTCACGGGGCCGATGGGCGGGGCGGCGTGGGTGGGCCGCAAGGACACCGGCTACGGCGTGACCGGCAGCCGCTTCGGGCTCGAGGCGCTGGTGCGGGTGCGCACGGTCGTGGTGGACCGGAGCCGGGGCAAGAAGGAGCTGTGGTGGTACCCCTACTCGGGCTCGCTCGTCACGATGGCGCAGGGGCTCGTCGAGCTCACGCGCGGCGGCGGCGCGAAGATCGCGGGGGCGAAGATGGCCGTTTCGGGCCTGCTGAATCGTTGGAAGTAGCGGAAGGAGTTGCTGGTGCGGAAGATTCGATACCTCGGACTCGACCTCGGTTGGACCCCGCGCGACAGCTCGGGCGGGTGCGTGCTCGAGCCCACTGAGGACGGCGGCGTGCGGCTCGTGTCGGCGGACTCGCTGCGCTCGCACGAGGACACCCTGCGGTGGATCACGCGCAACCGCGGCCGGTCGACGTGTACGCTCACCATCAACGCGCCCATCATCGTCGAGAACCTCTCGGGGGCGCGCCCCTGCGACCGCCTGCTGCTCGAGCACTTCGCGCGGTACCGCATCGACGAGTACGCCAACAACACGGTCTCGGCGAGCCACCCGCGCACGATGGGCCGCGCGCTCATGCGCATGGGCTTCGACCCGAACCCCCAGTCCGAGGGCGATCGCCTCGTCGAGACGCACACGCAGGCCGCGCAGGTCATGCTCTTCGGCGTGGACCGCCCCGTCCGCCTCAAGGCCGGTCCCATCGGCGCGCGCAAGGAGGCCGTCCAGCGCCTGCGCGAGCTCATCGCCGAGCGCATGCTCCAGGGCGGCAAGCCGGTGCTGCACATGACGCCCGAGCTCGACCAGCTCATGGCGGCGCACCTGCCCGACCTCAACGGCACCCGCCTCGGCGAGCTCGAGGAGAAGCTCGAGTCGATGCTCTGCGCCTACGTCGGCGCCTTCCTCGGGCAGGTCGGCACGGACGGCTGCGCGTTCCTCGGCGATCTCGACACCGGCTACATCCTTTTGCCCGACCCGTCCCGCCTGGGTTAGGCCCCGCGGCCTCCCGGAGCCGCGGATGTCCAGCCACTTCCTGACCGACAAGTCGCTCGCGCTGGAGGCGCGCTTCGGCGGCTGGGCGCTCGCGAAGCCGCGCGCGTTCGGCGAGCCCGGCGTCGGCCCGACGTACGCGGCGGACCGGTCCTGCGAGGTGAAGCGGATCGCGGTCGACCTCGCCATCGACCCCGTCGCGCGCACGCTGCGCGGCGTGGCGCGGCTGGAGCTGGGGCCGCTCGCGGGACGCGAGGGCGCGTGGGAGCTCGATCTCGACGGCGTCACGGTCGACGCCGTGGAAGACGGCGCGGGCCGGCGCGTGGACGCGAAGCACGCCGACGGCAAGCTCCGCTTCCCGCCCACCGACACGCTGGTGGTGCGCTACCACGGCCGCCCGCCGCGCGGGCTCTGGTTCGTGGGCCCGACGAAGGCCGAGCCCGACCGCGCCCCGGAGGCTTGGACGCAGTGCCAGGACGAGGACGCCCACTTCCTGTTCCCGTGCATCGACCAGCCCGGGGTGAAGCACCCGTTCTCGATCCGGATCACGGCCCCGGCGGGCTTCACGGTGGTGTCGAACGGGCGCTTCGCCGGTCGCGACGGCGACACGTGGATGTGGGAGGTGGCCGAGCCGATGCCGCCCTACCTGTTTTCGGCGGTGGTCGCCCGCATGGACGAGCATGCCGGCGAAGGCGACGTCCCCCTGCGGTACCTCGTGCCCGCCGGCACGCCCGCGGACAAGGTGGCGCGGGCCTTCGGGCGCACGCCGAGGATGATGGCGTTCCTGTCGGAGCGTTACGGCGCCTACCCCTGGCCCCGCTACGACCAGGTGGCCGTCCACGACTTCATCTTCGGCGGGATGGAGAACGTCGCCGCCACCACCCTGACCGATCTCGTGCTCGCCGACGACCGCGCCGCGATGGACTGGGACGCCGACGACCTCGTCGTCCACGAGCTCGCGCACCAGTGGTTCGGCGACCTCCTGACCTGCCAGGACTGGTCGCAGGGCTGGCTCAACGAAGGCTGGGCGACGTACACCGAGCACCTGTGGGCCGGGGTCGACCGCGGCCGCGACGAGGCGGACTGGCACCTCTTCGAGCAGCTCGGCAACTACCTCGCGGAGCTGGGCGGCCGCTATCGCCGGCCCATCGTGAGCTACCAGTACAAGGCGCCCATCGATCTCTTCGACCGGCACCTCTACGAGAAGGCGGCGCTCGTGTTGCACACGCTGCGCAACCACCTCGGCGACGAGGCGTTCTGGCCGGGCGTGGCGCTCTACCTCGAGCGGCACCGCCACTCGACCGTGCACACCCGCCACTTCCAGCGCGCGATGGAGGACGCCACCGGGCGCAACCTCGACCGCTTCTTCGCGCAGTGGATCCTCGGGCCGGGGCACCCGTCGCTCGAGGTGACGATCGCGCGCGGCGACGGCGGAGCCACCGTGACGGTGAAGCAGACGCAGGAGGAGGAGCCCTTCTCGTTCCCGCTGCAGGTGAACGACACGCGGCTCTCGATCGAGGCGCGCGAGCGCACCTACACGATCCCCGGGGACGGCCCCGTCCGCGTCGATCCGAAGTTCGCGCTCTGCGCCGAGATCAAGCTTAAGGCGCCGCGCTCCATGCTCGAGGAGCTCCTCGCGAGCGATCCGTCCGTCGTGGGCCGCGTGCGCGCGGCGCGGGCGCTCGCCGACGACGGGGCGGTGGAGCCCCTCGTGAAGGCGCTCCGGACCGACGGGTTCTGGGGCGTGCGCGCCGAGATCGCGGACCTGCTGGCGACCCGCGGGGGCGACGTCGCGACCGCGGCGCTGGTCGAGGCGCTGAACGACCCCCACCCGAAGGCGCGCCGTCGTGTCGTGGCCGCGCTCGGCGGGGTGCGGCGGCCGGAGGTCGCGGCCGCGCTGCGGGCCCACACCGACGCGTCGGTGCAGGTGGAGGGAGAGGTCGCGAAGTCGCTCGGGCGGCTCCGGGCCGAGGGCGCGCGCGAGGCGTGCGAGGCGCTGCTCGCGCGGTCGAGCTGGGGCGAGGTGCTGCGGTGTCGCGCGCTCGAAGGGCTGGGGCACCTCCGCGACACCGCGGTGGTGGGCACGATCGTGGCGTGGACGGGCGACGACAAGCCCGCCCGCGCCCGCGCCGCCGCGTGCGCCGCGCTCGGCCGCCTCGGGGACGAGGTCGAGGCGTGCCGGACGGTCGCCGTCGAGCGCCTCTGCGAGCTCGCCGACGACGGCAACTTCCGGGTGCAGGTCGCGGCGATCGTGGCCCTCGGCTACCTCCGCGACGCGCGCGCCCTCGGCACGCTCACGCGCGTCCATGCCTCCGCCGGCGACGGCCGGTGCCGCCGGCTCGCGTTCGAGGCGATGGCGTCGATCCGCGAGGGCCGGACCAGCGAGGACGGGCTCGCCACCGTGCGCGGGCAGCTCGAGAGCCTGATCGAGGAGAACCGGAAGCTGCGGGATCGCGTGGGGAAGCTCGAGGAGAGGCGGTAGGAGAGGCAACCGCCAAGGGCGCCAAGGTCCGCCAAGGGCGCCAAGAGAGGGAGAAGGGGCGCCTTCGGCGCCAAGACCTCTCCCCCTGAGTCCACTTGGCGTTCTTGGCGCCTCCTTGGCGTCTTGGCGGTTGCCTCTACCGGGCGCTCTCGACCTCGACGCGCGCGTCGTTGTAGCAGGCGCCGCCGCCGTGTTCGTCGACGTGGTCGGGGATGAGGGCGTTGCTGGTCCAGCCGTTCCTGGTCGCGCGGCGCCAGAGGCCTTTGGGCAGGGAGACGACGCCGGGGCGGAGCGCCGGTGACACGTGCGCACGTGTCACCACCTC
>JBMOQZ010000223.1:0-14490 GCA_049322475.1 Myxococcota bacterium
CGTGGGCGCCACGGAGGACGACGACGGCGCCAGCGGGGGGGGGGCCGTCCACCTGCTGACCACCCTCGGCTCCGGCGACGAGGACCTCGGGTCCGCCACGTCCAAGCTCGTGGCCGCCGGGGCGGGCGACGACTTCGGATACGCGGTGGCGGGCGCCGGCGACGTCGACGGGGACGGGCTCGACGACGTGCTCGTGGGGGCGCGGTTCCAGGACGGCGTCGGGTCGCAGTCGGGGGCCGCCTACCTGTTCGTCGCGCCGCGCTCGGGGACCGTCTCGGCGAGCGCGGCGACCGCGACCTTGCTCGGCGAGGCGGCCTCCGACCTGGCCGGGGAAGGCCTCGCCGGAGGGGAGGATCTCGACGGCGACGGGCTCTCCGACCTCGTCGTCGGCGCCTCGGGCGCCGGCTCCTACGGTCGCGTCTACGTGTTCCACGGGCCGGTGACCGGGACCGTGAGCCTGTCGGCGGCGGACGCCCGGATCGACGGCTCGTACCTCCTCGAGCAGCTCGGGGAGGCGATCGCCCTCCTCCCCGACCTCGCCGGCGACGGGTACCCGGACCTCCTCCTCGGCTCGGAGCACGCGGCGGACGAGGGCGCGGCGTACGTGTTCGCCGGACCGCTCTCGGCGTCCGCGACCACGGCCGACGCCCACGCCACCTTCCTCGGTGACGGCACCGCCAACTTCGACGTGGGCTCGTCCGTGGCGTCGGCGGGCGACGTGGACGGGGACGAGGTGACGGACGTGCTCGTCGGCGATCGGAGGGCGACCGGCGTCGCCGTCCAGCACGGCGCGGTGTACCTCTTTTACGGCCCCCACGCCGGCGCGCGACCCGTCGAGGACGCCGAGATGGTGTTCGCCGGCGAGGGCACGGGCGACTACGCGGGCAGCGCGGTCGCCGCGGGAGACGTCGACGCCGACGGTGTGCCCGACCTCGTGATCGGCGCGACGGGCCGGTACGGCGGCGGCGCCGCCTACCTCGTGTACGGCCCGTAGGCCTGGGCCCGCGCCGCCTCCCGCTCCACCCCCGCGGCGGTCGCCGTCTGGTACACGCCGAGCGTCTCGCGCACGACGTTGTCCCAGCCGTACCGCTCGCGCACCCGCCACGCGCCCTGCGCCCCGATCCCGCGCAGGATCGCGAGGTCGGCCGCCGCAACCTCCTCGAGCGCGGCGCCCCACCGCGCCACGTCGCCCGTCGGGAGCCGCCAGCCGCCGCAGTGGGCGAGGGCCTCGCGGTTGGGCCCGATGTCGCTGACCAGCGTGGGCAGGCCCGCCGCCATCGCCTCCAGCAGCGCGATGGGGAGCCCCTCCACCCGGCTCGGCAACGCGAATGCGCGCGCGTGCGTGAGCAACATCGCCTTCTCGTCGCCGAAGCGCGGCCCCGTGAAGAGCACGTTGGCGGGCGCCTCGCGGCGCAGCTGCGCGACGTACGCGTCGGTGTACGCGGCGCCGCCGGTGATCACGACGGGCAGGCGCGTGCGCGCCGCGGCGCGGACCAGCGTGAGCACGTCCTTCTCGGGGACGAGCCGCCCCACGAAGAGCACGTACCCGCCGGGCCGCAGCGACGGGAAGAGGCCGGGGTCCCACGCCACGGGCTCGTGAGGCGCGACCCCGTTGGGTACGAAGTGCACGGGCACGTCGTAGCGCGACGCGAGGTAGTCGCGGAGCTCGCGCGAGACCGCCATCAGGGCGCTCGCCGACCGCCCGGCGACCCCCACGCCCGCGCGGAGCACCGCCTTCGCGACCGGACCCCACTTGTCCCGCGTCCAGTCCTTGCCGTGGACGGTGACGACGACGCGCCGCCCGAGCGCGCGCGGGAGCGGCGCCATCATCGCCGGCCCACACGCGTGCAGGTGCACCACGTCGTGCCGCAGCGCGGCGCGCGGCGCGGCGATCGCGCTGTGCACGAAGGCCTCGAGGCTGCGCGAGTACGTGGTCGGGACGTCGACCAGCCGCACGCCCTCGACGAAGCCGCTGCCGTACGGGTTGTACCGCCCGCGGCAGTAGACCGTGACCTCGCACCCCGCCCGGACGAGCCGCGGCGCCAGCTCGGCGACCGCGCTCTCCACGCCGCCCTCGACGCCCCAGGGCGCTCTCAGGCCGACCATCGCCACCCTCATTCCCACGGCGTCACGCCCTCCTCGGCGCAGCGCCGCGTGAACTCCCCGATCACCCACTCGCGGAAGTCGTGCAGGTGGTTGGTCGCGACGTGCTCGCCGCGCTTGAACCGCTGCGCGCGCGTGGCCTCGTCGAGGAAATCGTACTTGCGGTTCCAGTAGCGGTCCCAGGTGCGCGCGGACCAGGCCTCCGCGGCGCCGCCCAGCATCGGCTCCACCACGCGGGCGAGCCCGGAGCGCGGGTGGGTGGGCGCCCGCTCGGCGCGCGCGCGGGCGAAGGCGAGGCCCGGCACGAAGCGCCGCGCCCACGTGTTGGCGTCGAGCAACCGGGCGCACACGTCGGCGCCGTGCAGCGGCACGGCGGTCGCCAGCTCCATCGCCGTGTAGACGTCCTGCTCCTCGATCTCGAGCCGGTCGGCGGCGACGAGGTAGTTCGTGCAGAAGCACTCGCGCAGCCGCTCGGGCAGGACGCGGCGGAACGCCTGCAGCGCGCTCTTCGCCGTCCACACGCGCCCCGGCTCGACCACGAGCAGGAAGTCGACGTCGGCGTCGTCGCCGACGCTCCCCTTGGACAACCCGCCGGTGACCAGCACGCCGCGCACCCAGGGGAAGGCCGCGAGCGTCCGCCCCGCCCGCCTCGCCGCCGGCCACAGGCGCTCCGCGGCCCGCGCCCGCGCGAGCCGTCCCTCCACGTGGTCGCCGCGTCCGGCGCGGAAGACCCAGCGCCCGCGGCGCTCCAGCCGCCCGCCCAGCGCGGCGACGGCGGGGGCGGGGTCGCCGTCGGCCATCCACGCGAGCTCCTCGACGGCCAGCGGGTGCCGGAACACGTCGTAGTACAGGACGGCGCGCAGCACCGCCTCCGGCGGGGCCGGGCTATGGTTCGCGCCGGAGGGCTCGATGCGGCTCACGCTCCTTTCCGTGCTGCTGGTTGCGTGTGACGGCGACAAGGGCGAGACCCCGGACACCACCGCCGGCGACGACACCGGCGAGGGCGGCGGAGGCAGCGTCTGGAGCGCCGCGGGCAGCGGCACGGCGTATTTCGCGGACGGTGCGGAGGACAACTCGCTCTTCCACCTCGAGCTGGGCCGCTGCGAGCCGCCCGCCGAAGGAAAGGCCTACTTTGGCTTCGTGTCGCGCGGAGGGGAAGACCCGATCGCGCTCGGCGAGATCCCGGTCACCGGCGAGGACGTGATCTACGACGGCGAGACCGGCGTCAACGCGATCGTCGAGGGCTACTACACCTTCGAGGCCTGGCACAACGACTCCGGCGTCCTCGGCGAGGGCGATCCCCTCTGGGCCGGCGAGATCGACACCACCGTGTACGCCGTCATCCAGAACTTGCTGATCGCCTCGGATTCGACCCCGGAGGGCGAGGGCTCGCTCCGGTCGCTCGAGACCACCGTGCAGGACATCCGCGACGACGCGCTCGCCGTGATCGGGACCTCGCCCGGGGTCGACGCGCTCAACGACGCCGGCGAGGGCTACTACAACGCGATCAACGGCACCGAGACCGACCTGAACGGCGGCGGCGCCGTCGTCTACGGCGAGCACCTCCCGATCCTCGGCGAGACCGGCTACCTCGAGCTCATCTTCGCCGACTTCGACGCGGCCTCCGGCGAGCTCGAGCCCGGCGACCCGGTCAAGGAGCTCGTCGCCGACGCCTACGACTGCGCCCAGCGGATCGAGGACTACGCCTCCGCCGCGTCGCTCCACGCCCAGATCGCCGCGGTCTCCGCCGCCGACACCACCGCGCAGGCCGAGATCTACGACATGAGCGACCAGCTCGGCTACGCGCTGGACGGCTACGACGACGACGAGGACGGCTCGATCGACGTGGCCACCGAGGGCACGATCGAGTGCGCCGTGGACTACGTGTCCCAGATGGCCCAGATGGCCGTGAACCACCGGTAGGCCTGGCCAAAAAAGCGGCGGCGCGTAAGGTGCCCGCGCTGCCGCAGATGGAAGCTCTCCTCCCGCTGTACCTCGCCGTCGTCTCGCTGCTCTGCGTCCACGGGCTGCACCGCCTGTGGCTCGTGGCGCTGGTCCGGCGCACGCGCGACCGCGCGCCCGTTGCGCCGCCGCTCGCGGGCGAGCTTCCGTTCGTGACGGTGCAGCTCCCGGTGTTCAACGAGCGCGACGTGGTCGCGCGCCTCGTCGACGCGGTGGTGGACCTCGACTGGCCCGCCGACCGCCTGCAGATCCAGCTCCTCGACGACTCCACCGACGACACCGCCGACCACGCCGCCAGCGCGCTGGCCCGGGCGCGCGCGCGCGGCATCGCCGCGGAGGTGCGTCGCCGGAGCGACCGCGTGGGCTACAAGGCGGGCGCCCTCGCCGCGGGGCTCGCCGGCGCGAAGGGCGAGCTCGTCGCGATCTTCGACGCGGACTTCGTGCCCACGCGCGACTTCCTCCGCCGCCTCGTGCCGCACTTCGCCGACCCCGGCGTGGGCATGGTCCAGGCGCGCTGGGGCCACCTCAACGCCGATGCGGGCACGCTCTGCGACGCCCAGGCCGTGCTCCTCGACGGGCACTTCGCCATCGAGCACACCGCGCGCAACCGCTCCGGCGGCTGGTTCAACTTCAACGGGACCGCGGGCGTCTGGCGCCGCGCCTGCGTCGAGGCCGCGGGCGGCTGGGAGCACGACACGCTCACCGAGGACCTCGACCTGTCCTACCGCGCCCAGCTCGCCGGCTGGCGCTTCGTCTACGTGCTCGACCACGTCGTGCCCGCCGAGCTGCCCGACGGCGTCGCCGCGTTCCGCGGGCAGCAGAAGCGGTGGGCGAAGGGCTCGATCGAGACGGCGCGCAAGCTCACGGGCCGTATCCTGCGCTCGACCGCGCCCGTCCGGGTCCGCTTCGAAGCGCTCGCCCACCTGTGGTCGAACCTCGCGTGGCCGTTCGCCCTGCTCCTCGCGGCGATCTTCCCCGCGGTGGTCGTCGTCCGCGGCGACGACGACTGGCGCCACCTCGCCTTCGACCTGCCGTTCTTCCTGCTGTCGACGGGCGCGAACGTGTTGTTCTACCGCGCGGCCGGCGTGCGCCTCGCGCGGATCCCCGCGGCGCTCGCGCTGGGCATCGGCATGGCGGTGAACCAGACGCTCGCGGTGTTCGAGGCGCTGGCGGGTCGCCGCAGCGCGTTCGTGCGCACGCCCAAGAACGGTGGCGGCGTCGGCTCCTACAAGGCGCCGGCGTCCGCGCCGGTGCCCTTCGAGCTCGCGCTCGCGACGTGGCACCTCGGCACCGCCGTCTACGCGATCGGCGCGGGCCTGTGGGGCTCGGTGCCGTTCCTCCTGCTCTTCGGGCTCGGGTTCGCGTGGACCGGGGTGGGGAGCCTGCGGGAGATGTCCGCCGCGCCTGCCGCGGCGGCGCCGCAGCCGGTGCCGGGGAAGTAGGCGTGGACGTCACGCGCGCCGTCACGGAGGGCTGGAAGATCTGGCTCGCCGGCGGCGGCATCCTGCTGGCGATCGCGTGGCGCTGGCTCCCGCGTCGCGCCGCCGTCGGCGCGCTCGCCGCGCTCACGGTCGTCGCGGCGCTGAACTACGCGCGGTGGGGCCCGAAGACCCTCCTCGACAAGATCGACAACTACGACCTCATCCACTACTACCTGAACGCGAAGTACTTCGACGAGCTGGGCTACTTCGACCTGTACCCGGCCGTCATCCTCGCGGACCACGAGCAGTTCGGGCCCTACTTCGACGAGGGCGACAAGTACCTCGCGCAGGACGAGACGGGGCACCACTTCCGCCCGATCGGCCACGCGGTGGAGCGCGGGAAGTGGGTGAAGGAGAACCGCTTCTCGGAGGCGCGCTGGGCGGCCTTCACGCACGACATGGTCTACCTGCAGCGCGAGAAGAAGGGGCTCAGCGACTCGCTCTGGCGCGAGATGATCCAGGACCACGGCTTCAACGGCACCACCGTGTGGACCATGGTCGCGCGGCCCATCGCGTCGGTCGTGCCGGTGGAGTGGGTCAAGCCGCTCGGGTACCTCGACGTGGTGCTGATGGCGGGGGGCCTCGGGGCGATCGCGTGGGCGTACGGCGGTCCGGTCGCGACGTGGACCACGTTCTGGCTCTTGATCACCTACTCGACGCGGTGGCCCACCTTCACGTGGGCCTTCCTCCGCTACGACTACGTCGCCGCCCTGCTCGCCGCGATGGCGATGCTGCGGAGGGGGCGCCCGTTCGCCGCGGGGCTCTTCGCCGCGATGGCGGCGACGCTGCGGCTCTTCCCGGCGATGTGGCTCTTCGGCCCCGGCGCGAAGGGGCTCTTCTCGCTCCCGAAGGTCGTGCACCGGAAGCTCCTGGTGTTGCTCGGCGGGTTCGTCGTCGGGGTCGCCGTGCTTCAGGGCGCCGCCACGCTCGCCGTCGGCGCCGACGCCGTGAAGGTCCACATCGAGAACATGAAGGACCACAACGACGCCTCGAACCTCTCCTCGCGCCGCATCGGCCTCGCGCTGGCGTTGCCCTGGCGGGGCGAGGTGACGCCGAAGTTCATCGAGAAGGCGCGCAAGGAGCGGATCGAGGACCAGAAGCCCGTCCGCTACGCGATCGCCGGCGTCGTGATGCTCCTGCTCGGCTGGGCGATGCGCAAGGTGGAGGACGACGAGGCGTGGGCGTACGGCTTCGTCCCGTTCTTCCTCCTCACCACCGCGAGCTACTACTACTACGTCGCGCGCGTCACGCTGGTGGTGTTGCACGCGTCGCGCCTCGACCGCCCGAAGCACGTGGTGGGGCTCGTCTGGCTCCTCGGGCTCGAGGCGTGGACGCACTGGGCGGAGACGCGGTACCCCGACCACCGCGTGTTCCTCATCGGCTCGCTCGCGTGGGGGATCGCCGGCTACGTCGCGCTGATCACGGGCTGGACGCTGCTCGAGAAGACCGGGAGCCTCCCGAAGGGGTCGTCCACCACGAGCGAGCCGGCCGGCGCGAGCGCGTCGGCGGGGGCCGAGGTCGCCTCGATCCCGCAGGCCTGAAGCGGGCGGGGGTCGCGCACCCCGCACACCACCAGCGGGAAGCGGCGCGCGAGCAGCGCGATCATCACCGCGCGCTGCGTGCCGGCGCCGACGGGCGCGGGGCCGGCGAGCACGTCGGCGCCCGACGCGAGCACGCCGGCGAACGCGCGCTCGCCGTCGCCCTCGCCCATGCCCTCGGGGCAGGCGGCGTCGAGGTAGAGCGTGGCGCCGGGGGCGAGCGGCGGGTCCTTCGAGAGCCCGATGTAGGTCGCGGCGCGGCTCGCCTGGTAGAAGTTCACGGCCTTCTTCGGCGGCACGCGCAGGATCGCGGCCGGGTGGCGCGCGGCGACGGGGAGCCAGCAGTCCAGCGACGCGGCGGCCGCCCGCAGCGTGGACCGGGGCTCGCCGGCGAACCAGCGATCGCCGGCCCGGAGCAGGGTCCACGCGCAGCGCGCGGCCTCGCCGAGCGAGTCGACGGCCTCGCGGAACGGGTTGCCGTCGAGCCGCCCGAGCTCGACCCCCGGGGCGATCACGCGGTCGCGGTGGTGGAGCGCATCCAGCGTGGCCCGCGCCCCGCACCCGACGGCGACCGCCTTGTGCCCGCCCGAGAAGCCCGCGTACTGGTGCAGCTCGACGATGCCGACGCCGAGCACGACGTCCGCCTCGGCGATCGCCCGCGACACGCCGCCGGGGATGCCGTCGACGACCGCGGTGGGCACGGTGTCGTCGGGGTCGTGCTGCACGAGGCGGAAGGGGCTCGCCGGGAGCTCGTCGACGCGCATGGGGCGGTGCAGGCCCAGCCCGATCACCGCGACGGCCTCGCCCACGTACGGCTCGAGCGCCCGCAGCGCGGCGCCTACGTCGATCGGCCGGGTCCCGTCCGGGACCGCGATCGCGACGCGGCGGCCGCGGGGGGGAGGGGAGGCGGCGATCGCTGCGTGCACGGACCGCAGTCTAATGGCCGCCATCGCGCCCGCCGTGGCAGACTGCCCCCCGGAGGCGCCCATGATCTTCCTGCTCTACTCCGCGTGCACCGGCGGCGAGTCCGACGCGACCCAGCTCTGGATCACCGACGTGGTCGTCACGCCGAGCGGCTCGGTGGAGCAGCCGCTCTCTGCGAACGTCTACCCGGAGGACACGGACGTCGACCCCAAGTGCGGCGACGCGGCGCAGTCGAAGTGCATCTCCTGGGAGACGATGAACCCGCTCACGGGCGGCACGGTGGTCGCCGACCAGGACGTCACCGTCGGCGCCGACGTGATCGCCGCGGGCGACGACCTCGCCGACGCGGTCTTCGGCGACACCTTCCCGCGCGAGATCTACGCCTACGACGAGCACTTCGTCGAGTTCGCCGCGGACGTGTCCATCGCGGACGCGACGACCTTCACGTTCGCGTGGAGCGACGAGGACGGGGCCGCCCACGGCGACACCCTCGGCTACTCGGGCGGCGCGCTGACCGACTGAGTCAATGGACGGGCGACGGCCCCGCCCGGGTGAGCCGTCGCCAGGCCTCGACGACCAGCGCCGCGTAGAACGGCACGTACACGACGAGCCGCGCCCACGTCGGCTCCTCCCACGTCGACGTGGCGGGGTCGTACGTGGCGAGCACGACGTACGCGAACGGGGATGTCGCCGCGAGCACGGCCCACGCGCGCATCCCGTTCCAGAGCGCCGCGGCGAGCGGCCAGAGCACGTACCAGGGGTGCACGACCGGCGAGAGCAGGACGAACGCGCCCGTCGCCCACAGCGCGACGCGCGCGCGGTCCCGGCTCCGCCACAGGATCCACGCGACGATCGCGGCCCCGACCGCCCCGAGCAGCGGACGCGACGGCACGAGCGCGAAGAGCGACGCGTTGTAGGCCCACTTCTCGCCGTACGTCCGTAGCCCGTCGAGGCGGATCACCGGCGCGCAGACGATCGCCGTCGCGAGCGCCCAGACGAACGGCCTGCGCGCTCGCGCGAGCAGCACGCCCGGCAGGAGCTTGATCATCGCGGCGGCCCACGCGGCGGCGTCGCTCCCGCCGAGCGCGAGCACCATCAGCATCACGCCGGGCCCCTCGAGGTGACCGGAGATCGCCGACTCCATCGCGGGCAGCGGGAGGAGCGCCCACGTCGCGCCCGCGCGTGGGTCGCGGCGGGCGAGCAGGTGCGCGGTGGCGACGTCGCAAGCGGTTGCGAACACGCGCCACGCGAGCACGCCGCCCGGCGCGAGCGCGAAGAACAGGGCCTGCGCGAGCGGCGGGTACACCGTCGGCACGTGGCGGTGGTTCACGTTGGCCCACACCTCGTCGCGCAACTGCGCGAGCGCGGGATCGTCGGGTGCGTGGACGAACGGGTTCGCGCCCGCGGCCCAGACCTCGCCCTCCCACACGTAGCGCCACACGTCGTCCGAGAGCGTGGGCGCCACGAGCAGGAGCGGCAGCCGGACCGCCAGCGCCCACGCCCACGCCGGGCCCGCGGGCGCGCGCGTCGCGAGCACGACGACGCCCCACGCGAGCGCGACCGGCGCGACGACCGCGCGCACGTCCCCCAGCCACGCGAAGGCGAGCGCGCACGCGATGGAGAAGGTCGCGGAGAGGTGCAAGCCCGCGCCTCGTTACCCGTTGACACGACGGCGACGAGGCCCTATGTGGCCCCCCGCCCGGTCCTCACGAATGAAGCTCGGTCGCAGCCTCCTCGCCGTCGCCGTCGCCGCCACGCTGGTGGGTTGCCCGCCCAAGAAGCCGCGCGACACCGACGAGGAGGAGGTCCTCCCGCCCCCCTCGGTGAAGCTCCAGGTCATCGGCGTCGACCCGCCGATCGCCCGCGCGGACCACTCCGTCGACGTCGAGGTGATCGGCTCCAGCTTCGAGAAGGGGGCGACGGTCTCCTTCTCCGGCAGCGCGGCGGACGGCGTGCGCTTCCTCGACGAGAACACGCTCGCGGTGATCGTGCCGGCCATGCCTCCGGGCGCCTACGACGTCACGGTGAAGAACCCCGACGGCACGAAGGCCACGCTGCGGCGCGGCCTCACCCTCGCCAACATGGCGGACGCCCAGCAGGTCGACATCTCGGCGTGCCGCTCGGTGATCGTGTACTTCGGGTTCGACCAGAGCGTGCTCACCACCGACACGCGCCGGCAGCTCGACGGCGTCGCCCAGTGCCTCCGCAGCGCGCCCGGCGAGCTGCGCATCGAGGGCCACTGCGACGAGTCGGGCACGACCGAGTACAACCTCGCGCTGGGGCAGCGTCGCGCGGACGCCGTGCAGCGCTACCTCGTGGGGCTCGGCATCTCGCCGGCCCGCATGCGGGCGACGTCCTGGGGGGAAGAGCGGCCCGTCGGGACGTCCGAGCAGAACCGCCGCGCCGAGATCGTGGTGCGCTGATGTGGATCCTGCTGATGGCCTGCGTGATCGACCGGACCGGCCAGTCCTCCCCGTCGCAGATGCAGCGCGAGCTCACCGAGCACGGGAGGCGCATCCGCGAGCTCGAGGTCGTCGGCGAGGACATGGCCCGCCGCATCGGCCAGCTCGAGGAGGTCACGCGCGCGCGCGGCCAGGACGAGATCCTGAAGATGGAGACGATGGAGCAGCTCCGGCAGGAGGTCGCCCGCATGCGCGGCGACTTCGAGGTGCTCCAGCACGACTACGGCACCTACGAGAGCGCCGGGCTCGGCTTCCAGCAGGACGCCGACTGGCGCATGGGCTACCTCGAGCAGCGCGTCGCCTCGATGGAGAAGTCGCTCGGGATGAAGGCGCCGGCACCTCCGCCGCGCGACGGCTCCGCGCCGCCGCCCGTCGCGACGACGCCCCCGCCGGCCACGGAGACGACGCCCCCGCCCGAGACGGAGGTCCCCGCCGCGGCCACGCCCGACGAGCTGTTCAAGTTGCTCGAGCAGAACCTCGGCGAGGGCAACGGGGGCGCCGCCCGCGCCGTCGCGAAGCGGTTCATCGCCGACAACCCGCAGCACGACCGCGTGCCCGAGGCCCACTACCGCGTCGCCGAGTCCTACCAGAACGAGGGCGACTTCAAGAAGGCCGCCACCGCGTTCCAGACCGTGGTCGACAAGTACCCGCAGAGCACCTGGGCCCCCTGGTCGGTCCTCCGGCAGGGGGAGTGCTTCGAGGCGATGGGCGAGAAGGACGCCGCGAAGATCTTCTACGCCGACGTAGTGAAGCTCTACCCGAAGAGCAAGGCCGCGAAGGAGGCGAAGGAGAAGCTCGGCAAGTGACCGCGGGTTGACACGACCCCCCTTCGCGTTAGGGGATTCGTCCAACGCCCGCACCACAGGAGCGTCCCCATGGGGCGCTCTTTTCGTTTCTGCCGACCATGTCCGACCCGACCTACTCCCGCAAGCTCGTCGCCGCGCTCCGCGCGGTCGCCGAACCGATCGCCGAACGCCACGGGTGCGAGCTCGTGGCCATCGAGCTGCTGGGGGCGCAGGGCGTCGGGAGGCACCGCGTCCTGCGGGTCTCGGTGGACAAGCCCGGCGGCGCGACCATCGACGACTGCACGCGCGTCTCGCGCGCGCTCTCGCCGGCGCTCGACGCGGAAGACCTGATCTCGGCCAGCTACGACCTCGAGGTCAGCACCCCGGGGATGGATCGCCCGCTGCAGCGCGAGAAGGACTTCGAGCGCTTCGTCGGCTGCGACATCCGGCTCAAGCGCTACGGGCAGGACAGCCGCCGCAAGACGAAGGCGAAGCTCGTCGCCTTCGCGGACGGCGTCCTCACGATCGAGACCCCCGAAGGCGTCCGCACGCAGGTCCCGCTCGACGACGTCGAGCGCGCCCACCTCGTGCTCGACTTCGAGCAGTACGCACGGCTCGGCCAGGGCCTGCACCCCATCGCGGAAGGAGAACCGTCATGATCAGCGAGCTTGCACGCGACCTCGAGGCCGTTGCCCGCGAGAAGAACATCCCGCGCGACGCCCTCATCGAAGTGCTCGAGCAGGCGATGGTGGCCGCCGCCCGCAAGAAGTACGGGATGCAGAAGGACTTCGAGGCGCAGTGGAACGACGAGCTCGGCGAGGTCGAGCTCTTCGAGTTCAAGACCGTCTCGGAGGAGGTCGAGGACGACGACATCGAGATCACGCTGGACGACGCCCGTCAGCTCGACCCCGAGTGCGAGATCGGCGACAGCCTCGGCATCAAGATGGACGTCGCGGGACTCGGCCGCATCGCCGCGCAGACGGCGAAGCAGGTCATCATCCAGAAGATCCGCGACGCCGAGCGCGAGATGACCTTCTCCGAGTTCAAGGACCGGAAGGGCGAGATCATCACCGGCATCGTCCGCCGCTTCGAGAAGGGCAACATCATCGTCGAGCTCGGCAAGGCCGAGGCCATCCTGCCGAAGCGCGAGCAGGTGCCGACCGAGACGTACCGTCAGGGCGACCGCATCCAGGCCTACGTCGTCGACATCACGCGCGCGACGAAGACGCCCCAGGTCGTGCTCTCCCGCACGCACCCGGGCCTGCTGATGAAGCTCTTCGAGCTCGAGGTGCCCGAGGTCGCCGAGGGCATCGTCCGCATCGAGGCGTGCGCCCGCGAGCCCGGCTTCCGCGCGAAGATCGCGGTGTCGAGCGTGGACCCCGACGTCGATCCCGTCGGCGCCTGCGTCGGCATGAAGGGCAGCCGCGTTCAGGCCGTCGTCGCCGAGCTCCGCGGCGAGGCCATCGACATCATCCCCTACCACCCGGACCCCGCGCGCTTCATCGTGCACGCGATCGCCCCGGCCAGCGTGTCGCGCGTCTACATCGACGAGCACGCCCACGCGATGGAGCTCGTGGTGCCCGACGACCAGCTGTCGAAGGCCATCGGCCGCCGCGGCCAGAACGTCCGGCTCGCCGCGCAGCTCACGGGCTGGCGCATCGACATCTTCAGCGAGGCCAAGCACGCGGAGATGAACGACCAGGCCCGCGACGAGCTCTCCCGCGTGGAGGCGCTCGATCTCGAGCAGGTCGAGCAGCTCATCCGCCACGGCTTCCGCAGCTGCCGCGAGGTCGCCGACGCCGAGCCCTACGAGCTCGCCGGCATCCTCGGGGTGGACGACGAGGTCGCCGAGCAGATCGTCGCCAGCGGCGAGAAGGCGCTCGAGGTGCTCATCCTCGAGGAGGCCGAGCGCCGCAAGGCCGCGGCCGAGCTCCCGCCGAGCGCCGACGAGGTCTAGACAGGCTTCGGGCTTCAGGCCTCAGGCTTCGGGAGCAATGGAGTGATCGTGGGGGCGGGCGTCCCGCCCGCCCCACGGGAAGCCGATGGAACGCACCTGCATCGTCACCCGCGAGCCCCACGATCCGGACGATCTCGTCCGGATCGTCGCGGTCGCCGGGGTCGCCGAGGTCGACTACCGCGCGAAGCTCGGGGGGCGCGGCGCGTGGGTGCTGCCCCGGCGCGAGGTGCTGGAGCGGCTGAAGCCCGGGATGCTCGCCCGCGCGCTCGAGGTCGAGAACGTCTCGACCGAGGGGCTGCTCGACAAGGTGCGGGCCGCCAACCAGCGCGCGTTCCTCGACTTCCTCTCGCTCTCCGCGCGCGCGGGCCTGCTCGCGAGCGGCGGGGACCAGGTGGTGGAGGCCGCCCGCGCCAAACAGCTCGTCGGGCTCCTGATCTCCGCGGACGCCTCGCCGAAGAGCGTCGAGAAGGCGCGGGCCTCGTCCGACCTGCCGGTGTGGACGGCGCCGCTGACCACCGAGGAGCTCGGGCGGCGCGTGGGGAAGGGGCCGCGGTCGGTCATCGGCCTCCGCGACGGCGGCGCGACGCGTGCGCTCGCTCGCGAGTTGCGGCGGATGCAGGAACTGCGTTAGGCGGGGCCCGAGCCGCCCGGCTCCGCGCGCGATCCGCGCTCCTCCTGGGTTCTCGCCCGGAGGTGGATCGCGCCGGTGGCGGCCCCGAAACGCACCTGCGCGCCCGTCGCGCATCGTGGCCCCGGGGTCACGCCGGGGAAACGGTGCACACGCTTGGGTGGCCCCCGCCCCTTCCGAAGGAATGAATGTCGAACAAGGACATCCTCGATCGTCTCGCCAGCACCCCCGCCAAGCCCGCCAAGCCGGGTGAGGTGAAGGGGGGGCCGGAGCCGCGCGCCAACGAGACGCGCGTCGGCTCGAGCGTCGTGCGCCGCCGTCCCGCCGCCGCCGCCCCCGAACCGCCGCCGCCGCCCCCGCCGCCCGCGCCGAAGACCATCCGTCGTCCGGGCGCCGGCGCGGCTCCGCCGCGCGTCGAGGAGCCCCTCGCCGCTCGTCCCACCGCCCTTCGTCGCGAGCCCGTCGGCGCGCCCGCGCGCCCGACCGCTCAGCGCGAGGCCGTCGCGCCGGCCGCTCGCCCGGTCGCCGAGGCGCCCGCCGCGGCCGAACCCGTCGTGGCCCCCGAGGTGTCCGAGGCTCCCGAGGCTCCCGAGGTGCCGGAGGCTGCCGAGCCGGCCGTCGCCGAGGCCCCGCCGCCCGCCGTCGTGCAC
>JBMOQZ010000224.1:0-14428 GCA_049322475.1 Myxococcota bacterium
GACTCGCGGAGCAGGTCCACGCCGCGCATGAAGAGCGCGATCGCCACGAGCGCGGCGACGCCGCGGAGGGGGACGAGCTCGCCGGGGATGGCCCAGGGGAGGGCGGCGACGACCCCGAGGAGCGCGACTGCGACGCGGCGAGGCGCGATGGCGGCGGCGACCACCGCGAGGGCGAATTGCGCGGGGATGGCGAGGGGGGCGAGGAGGAGCGACATCTACGCGAGGCTCCGCGGGTCGACGTCCACGATCCGCCGCACCCCCGCCGGCGCCCTCCACTTCGGCGCCGCCGCGGACAGCCACGCCCGGAACGCCTGCATGTTCCGCCCGCGCAGCACGACCTGCCATCGCCAGCGCCCGACCAGCCGCGCGAGCGGGGCGTGCGCCGGCCCCAGCACGTCCGCGGCGCCCTTCGCATCGGCCCGCACCTCGCGCGCGAACTCCTCCGCGGCGCGGCGCGCGACCGCGCGGTCGGTGTGCTCGAACCGCACGAGCACGAGCCGCGACCACGGGGGATAGCCCAGCATCTTCCGCAGCCGCGCCTCCTCGCCCGCGAAGCGCTCCATGTCGCCGATGCAGGCGAACACGTAGTGCTCGGGGTGGGCGGTCTGCACGAACACGCGGCCGGGCGTGTCGCCGCGCCCGGCTCGCCCGCACAGCTGGGTGACGAGCGCGAAGGTGCGCTCGGCCGCGCGGAAGTCCGGCATGCCGAGGATGTGGTCGGCGCCGAGCACGGCGGCGACGTGCACGTCCGGGAAGTCGTGACCCTTCGCGACGATCTGGGTGCCGACGAGGAGCCGCGTGTGGCCCTCGCGGAAGTCGTCGAGGATCCGCGCGTGCGAGCCGCGCACGGACGTCGTGTCGGCGTCCATCCGCCCGATCGGCACGCCGGGGAAGGCCTCGGCGACGGCCTCCTCGACGCGCTCCGTCCCGCGGCCGAGGATCTGGAGCGCAGTCCCGCACCGCGGGCAGTCGGGCTGGAACGGGCGGTGGAACCCGCAGTGGTGGCAGTCGAGCCGCCGCGAGAACTGGTGGTAGACGAGCCCGATTCCGCAGCTCGGGCAGTCGTAGGCGAGCCCGCAGCCGGGGCACTCCACGAACGTCGCGTAGCCGCGGCGGTTGTACAGCAGGATGGCCTTGCCCCCGGCCTCCAGCGCGTCGGCGATCGCCTCGCGCACGGCGGGCGCGATCAGCGCGCCCTTGTCGAGCCCGCGGACGTCGACGATCTCCGGGGTGGGCACCGGGCGCGCGGTCGCGCGGTTGCGGATCGTGAGGTGGCCGTAGCGGCCGGTCCGCGCGTTCTCCCAGGTCTCGAGCGAGGGCGTCGCCGACCCCAGCACCACCGGGCAGCCCGCCATCCGCCCGCGCACCACCGCGAGGTCGCGCGCGTGGTAGCGCACGCCCTCGTCCTGCTTGTAGGAGTCGTCGTTCTCCTCGTCGACGACGACGAGCCCGAGCCGCCGGAAGGGCGCGAAGAGCGCGCTCCGAGCCCCCACGGCCACGTCGGCGAGGCCCTCGCGGATACGACGCCACTCCCGCAGCCGCTCGACGCCGGTGAGCCCGCTGTGCAACACCGCGACGCGGTCGCCGAAGCGCGCCGAGAAGCGCTGGACGAGCTGCGGCGTGAGCGCGATCTCGGGCACCAGCACCAGCACCTGGCCCCCCGCCGCCAGCGTGCGGGCCGCCAGCGCGAGGTACACCTCGGTCTTCCCGGCGCCCGTCACGCCGTGCAGCAGGAACGCGCCCTCGCGGACGGCGTCGACGGCCGCCTGCTGCTCGGGGTGGAGCGCGGGCGCCTCCGAACGCGGCGGGACGAGCCGCCAGGGGTCGAGCTTCGGGCGCTTCTCGCGCCGGAGCACGCCCGCGCGCTCGAGCTTGAGGACCGCGGCGGTGTCGAGCTCCGCGGCGCGCGCGGGGCCGTCCGCGAGCCGCGCGAGCACCTCGCGGGCGCGCACCGCGCGGGACGACAGGCCGGCGAGCGCCGGGTCGCCGACGAGCGTGACCCACGTCTCCGCGTCGCGCGCGCCCTCGACCAGCACGTCGTCGCCGCGGACCCACCCCCGATCGAGCGCGGCGCGCAGCGCGGCGTCGGCGTCCTCGACCTCGCCGTGCAACCGCCGCGCGAGCGCGGACTTCGTGAGCCCCGGGCGGGCGACCACCTCCCGCAGGAGCGATCCCGGCTCGCCCGCGGGGGGCTCGTCCGCGGCGAGCGCCTCGATGCCCTGCGGCGTGGGCAGGTACACGTGCCGGGTCTTCGCCGCCGCGCCCGCCGGCGTGGCCGTCGCGATCACCTCGCCCAGCGGCGCGAGGTAGTAGTCGGCGATCCACCGGTAGAAGCGGAGCTGGTCGGCGTCGAAGGCGCCGTGCTCGTCGACCACGCGCTCGATCGGCTTCGGCTCGGCGACGTCGGGCTCCGCGAGCCCCTCGATCACCCAGCCGTTGACCTTCCGCGGCCCGAACGGCACGAGCACCTCGGCCCCGGGCCGCAGGCCGGCGGGCGCCTCGTAGGTGAAGAGGCCGTGGACCGGCAGCGGGACCGCGACGCGCACGAAGGGCACGACGCCGACTATCGCGGGTCCACCCCGCTCGCGGTAGATGCTCCGCCCGCATGAGCTCGCCCTCGCCCATCGAGCGCGCCCGACGCGCCACCGACGCCGCCTCGCTGCTCGCCGCGTGCACCGACGCCGGCGCCACCGGCCTGCTCGACGACGCGGCCGAGGACTACACCGAGTGGAAGTACCTCCCCCGCAAGGCGCGGGAGAGCTGGGACCGCGTCTACGCCGACGCGACCCTCCGCTTCTACCTCACCGACGCCGAGAGCGCCGAACGCTTCCGCAAGGCGGTGGGCAGCCAGATCGCGACGCAGGTGTTGTTCGGCGTCCGCGCCGCCGTGGTCCTCGGGATCGCCGCCGTCGAGCGCCGCCAGCGCGACGCCGCGCCGCCGAAGCCGCCGCCCCCGGTCCCGCAGCGGCCCGCGCCCCGGCCGAAGCCCGAGCCCGCGCGGGAGGTGCCCTGGCCCGGGATGCCCGGCGAGGAGCTCGACGCGTGGGCGGCCGACAACGGCGTCGCGGACACCCTCGCGCGCCGCGCCGACCGCGTCCCCGGCGCCGGCTACGTCCTCGGGGCGTACGCCTGGCTGAGCGCGTCGCGGACCGTGCGGGACGCGGTGACGGCGACCCCCTCCCGGACCCGCCACGCGAGCGCCGAGGCCCCGCCGAAGGAGCTCGGGACGCTCGTCTGCGACTGGCTCCGGGGCCGCGCCGCCGCCCGCCGGCACGCGCTGGAGACGGAGCGCGAGGTGGCGGGCCCGAGCCGTCGCCCCGGGGACACGCGCCTCCACCGCGCCTGGGAGGCGCTCCGCGAGGCCCGGGCCGAGCTGCGCGCCGGCGCGCTGCCGCACTACCCCCCGGACGCCCGCATCGAGCTCCTCGACGACCCGCCCCGGTTCCGCTACCACGCCTCCCCGGGGGAGACGTGCGGGCGCGCCTTCGGGCGCGTCGAGCTCGTCGTGCCGCTCGCCCACGAGGGGGTCGCCGCCCCGCCCCGCTGCGACTGCCCCGGCGAGGAGCGCGCCCGGTGCGGGCTCGCCGTGGCCGCGGTGGACGCGGCGATGGCGTCGCTCGAGGGCCGCGTGCCGGGGATGCCCGCGGAGCGGATCGCGACGGCGCTCGCGACGCCCGCCTGGGAGCGGACCCTCGGCGACCTCGACCGCATCGCGGCGGTCGACCCGGAGGAGGCGACCCCCGAGATCGGCTGGGCCGTCTCCTGCGCGCGGGACGGGCTGTCCGTCTGGCCGCTCCGGTGCACGCCGAAGAAGACGGGCGGCGGCTACAGGCTCGCCCGCGCCACGCGCGGCGACGTCGCCGCCGCGCGCGGCTCCACGGCGGGGCTCGACCACCTCGTCGCCGACGTCCTGCCGACGCGCGGCGACCCGGCGAACCCCGGGCGCGTCACGCGCGCGGTCGAGCGGCTCGCGGGGCACCCCCGGGTGTTCCTCGACGGCAAGGCCTCGGAGCCGGCGCAGGTGCGCGCCGTCTCGCTCGCCCTGAAGGTCGTCGCGACCGAGGAGGGCGGGGCGCGGCTCGTGCCGGTGCTGGGCGACGAGGTCGTGGAGCCCGAGGAGCTCGTCGCCCGCGCCTTCGCGGACGGCGAGGGGCGCCTCGTGGTGGCCACGCCGGGCTCGATCACCGTCGTGCGCCTCGCCGAGGAGGTGGGCGCCTTCGTCCGCAGCCTCGCCCGCCGCGGCACGCGTTTCCCCGCGCGGGCGCTCCCCGAGCTCTTCTCGCGCCTGCCCGCGCTCGCCGAGCGCGTCCCCGTGCTCGCCGGCGACCTCGTCGCGCCGCTCGAGCCGGAGCCCGTCTGGCGGGTGCGGCTCGAGGGCCTGCCCGACGACGCCCTGCGGGTCGAGCTCCGCGTCCTCCCCCGCCGCGAGCTGCCCGCGCAGATCCCCGGCGAGGGCGCCGTGGAGCTGTTCGTCCGCGCGTCCGGGGGCGTCGCCTGCGTACGGCGGTCGCTCGCCGGCGAGGTCGCCGCCGCGCAGGCGCGCGTCGCCGGGGTGCCGCTGGGGCCCGACCTCCCCGACGAGCCCTTCACCTGGCTCCTGACGGACCCGGCGCAGGTGTTCGACGTGCTGGCCGCGCTGCAGGCGTGCGAGGGTGTCGAGGTCGAGTGGGGCGGTCCGCCCCGGCGGATCGCCCACGCGCGCCCCGAGGGCCTCCGCGTCTCGGTCGGGAGCGCCACGGACTGGCTGGCGATCGGCGGCGAGCTCCGGGTCGACGACCTCACGCTCCCGATGGCGCGCCTGCTCGAGGCGATCGCGGCGCGCCGGCCGTTCGTGAAGGTGGGCGCCGACACCTGGGTCCGCATCGAGGACCACTTCCGGCAGCGGCTCGAGTCGCTCGCCGACGCCGCCGACGGCGCGAGCCTCGCCCCGGTGAACGCGCCGGCGCTGCTCTCCCTGCAGGACCTCGGCGCCACGATCGAGGCGCCGCCGCGCTGGACGGGGCAGCTCGCGCGGATCCGCGAGGCCGCCGCGCGGGAGTTCCCGATCCCCGGGGCCCTCGCCGCGCAGCTCCGACCCTACCAGGCCGCGGGCTTCGCGTGGCTGGCGAGGCTCGCCGAGTGGGCCGAGGGCGCCGTGCTCGCCGACGACATGGGGCTCGGGAAGACGGTCCAGGCCCTCGCGCTGCTCGTCCATCGCGCGAGCCTCGGGCCCGCCCTCGTGGTCGCCCCCACGTCGGTCGGCTTCGGGTGGATCGAGCAGGCCGCGCGCTTCGCCCCCACCCTCCGGGTGCGGCTCGCCCGCGGGTCCGAGCGCCCCCGCGCCGACGACGCCCCTTCGCCCGGCGACGTCTGGGTCACCAGCTACGACCTGCTCGTCCGGGACGTGGAAGTGCTGAGCAGCTTCTCTTTCGCGACGCTCGTGCTGGACGAGGCCCAGGCCGTCAAGAACCCCGACACCCACCGGGCGCGCGCCGCGCGGGCGCTGGACGCCGGCTTCCGGGTCGCGCTGTCGGGCACGCCGCTCGAGAACCGCACCGGCGAGCTCTGGAGCCTGTTCGCCGTCGTGTCGCCCGGCGTGTTCGGCTCGCGCGAGCGCTTCCGCACCCGCTACGCCCTCCCGATCGAGGCCCACGGCGACGCCTCGCGCCGCGCGGCGCTCGCCCGCGCGATCCGGCCCTTCGTCCTCCGCCGGCTCAAGCGCGAGGTCGCCGCCGAGCTGCCGCCGCGCACCGAGGTGCGCGTGGACGTCGTGCTCTCCGAGGAGGAGCGCGCGCTCTACGACGCCGCCCGCGTCCACGCGCTGACCGAGGCCGGGTCCGTCGCGGGGCCCGAGGCGCAGCGTCGCATCCGCCTCCTCGCGGCGCTCACCCGGCTGCGCCAGCTCGCCTGCCACCCGCGCCTCGTCGACCCCGCCGCGGGCGCGTCGTCGACGAAGCTCGAGCGGGTGCTGGAGCTCCTGCGGGAGCTCCGGACGGAGGGCCGCCGCGTGCTGGTCTTCAGCCAGTTCGTCCGCCAGCTCGATCTCGTGCAGGAGGCCCTCGCGGGGGAGGCCTTCGCCATTCGCCGCCTCGACGGCTCCACGCCGGCGGAGGCGCGGCGGGCGGAGGTCGAGGCGTTCCAGCGCGGCGAGGGCGACGTCTTCCTCATCTCGCTCAAGGCCGGGGGCGCCGGGCTGAACCTCACGGCGGCGAGCGACGTCGTGTTGCTCGACCCGTGGTGGAACCCCGCGGTGGAGGACCAGGCGGCCGACCGCGCGCACCGGATCGGGCAGGCGCGGGCGGTGACGATCTACCGCGTCGTCGCCCGCGAGACCGTCGAGGAGCGCATCCTCGCGATGCACGCCGCGAAGCGCGACCTCGTGTCCGCCGTGCTCGACGGCACGGGCGCGGCCGCGGCGCTCTCGGTGGACGAGCTGCTCGCGCTCCTGCGCGGCGACGAGCCCGACGCGCCGCCGGCACCTCCCCCGGCGCCGAAGGCGCTGCCGCCGCCGCCCGCACCTCCCCGCCTCGACGAACGCGTCGACGCCGCGCTCACCGACGCCGTGGCGCGCGGGGTGCTCGGCGAGGCCTCGGCGCGCACCTACCGGACGGGCGCGTCCTGGTTCGTCGCCTGGGCCGCGACCGAGCCCGCCGGCGACCTCGACGCGCTCGCCGCCCGCTTCCGCGACGCGGTGGAGCGCGGGGCGTACGACGCGCCGCGCTCCGCCACGCGGGTGCTCGGCCCGGTGATCCGCCTGCTCAAGGAGGCGAGGTAGCGGTCAGCGCTCGTCCACCGCGACACCCGCCTCGCGGAGCAGCTCGATGTCCTGGAGGTCCTTCGGCCGCCCCGCCGCGCGCTTGTTGCGGAGCAGCTCGCGCAGGCCCAGGAACGAGAGCGCGAGATCGCCCACGCGCGCGTCGACTCGCCCCACCCAGGCCTCGTCGAACTCGACGCCGTCGATACGGGTGAGGATGTCGATCCGCGTGGGAGGGACACCCATCTGGTAGACCACGCCCGGCTGCGCGAAGTCCGACTCCCGGACCTCGTGCTGCTCCACGGGCGCACCGAACCGGACGAGGGCGTTCCACACGCGCGTGGCGTTCTCGGCGTCGGGACGAACCCACACGTCCATGTCGCCCGAAGCGCGCACGACCCCGTGCGCGGCGAGCGCGAAGGCGCCGACGAGCAGGAAGCGAACGTCCTCCTCGACGAAGACGGCGAGGAGATCCGCGAAGTCGGGGTGAAGGTGACCGCTCACCCGCGGACCAGCCGTCCCGGCATCTGCTCCCGCGAGTACGTCGGGAACGGGCGCCCGGACATCGCCCAGGCCGTCTCCGACACCGTCCAGAGCTGGCTCACGCGCTCCTCGAGGGTGGACTCGTCGGCCTGGACGGCGCGGTGCGACCGTCCCACGGAGGCGCGCCACGTCCGCCGCCGCCGCTCCGCTCGCTCCCGGAGGCCTTCGTCCATCGAACGACTCTATCCGATGTACTTCGCGATCAGCGCCCGCGCCGCGTCCCCGTGCCGCTTCACGGCCCAGTGCAGCGTGGCGTCGAGCAGCCCGAGCGGGTTGCCCGTGTCGAAGTGCGTGCCCGTGAAGAGGTGCCCGTGGGCTCGCCCGCGCGAGGCCATCACGGCGAGCGCGTCGGTGAGCTGGATCTCGCCGCCGGCGCCGGGCTTCGTGTCCCGCAGGATCGCGAAGATCTCGCCCGGGAGCACGTAGCGGCCCACGATGGACAGGTTGGACGGCGCGACCTCGGGCGCGGGCTTCTCGACCATCGCCTCGATCCGCATGCGGTCCGGCGCGAGCATCGGCCCCGCGCAGATGCCGTACTTCTTCGTGTCGGCGCGCGGGACCTCCTTGAGCGCCACCACCACGCCGCCGCCGACCTCGGCGTGCACGCGGAGCAGCTGGCCGAGGACGGGCTCGCCCGCGTCGACGATGTCGTCGGGCAACAGCACCGCGAAGTCCTCGCCCTCGCCGACGGCCGGGGCGGCGGTGAGCACGGCGTGGCCGAGCCCCCGCTGCTCCTGCTGCCGGACCGACACGACCGTGGCGAGCCGCGCGACGCGTCGCACCTCGTCGAGCATGTCGCGCTTGCCGGCGGCCTCGAGCGTGGCCTCGAGCGCGGGCGAGCGGTCGAAGTACTCTTCCAGCGCGCCTTTCCCTCGCGCCGTGACGAAGACGAGCTCGGAGACGCCCGCCGCCACCGCCTCGGCCACCACGTACTCGACGCAGGGCCGATCGAGGATCGGCAACATCTCCTTCGGGACCGCCTTCGTGACGGGGAGGAAGCGCGTGCCGAACCCCGCGACGGGGAGGACCGCCTTCCGGACCATCGCTACAGGTCCCGCGACGACCGCTCGAGCTGCTCCAGCTCGGTCTTGCAGTCGATGCAGTGCGTCGCGACGGGACGGGCGATCAGGCGCTTCTCGCTGATCTCGTTGCCGCAGGCCACGCAGATGCCGTACTCGCCCTCGTCGATGCGCTGCAGGGCCTCCTTGATCTTGTGGATCAGGACGCGCTCGCGGTCGCGGATGCGGAGCTGGAAGTCGCGGTTCGACTCCATCGACGCGAGATCGATGGCGTCGGCGAGGTTCTCCTTCTCGTCCGTGAGGTCGCCGAGCGTGGCGCCCGCCTCGGTGAGCAGGGCGCGGAGCCGCTCCTGGAGGAGCGACTTGAAGAACTCGAGCCTTTCCCGTTCCATCCCTTCTCCTGAAGCGGTCACGACGTGTCGTGGCGGTTGCGAGCCTGAAAGGCCCCCCATATATGGCCGGGAATGCGGCCTGGCAAGCGGTTCCTCACGATGGCGGCCCTCTGCCTGACGGGCGCCCGGGACGCAGCCGCGCAGGAGCTGGGGGCCCGAGCCCTCGGGCGCGCGGGCGCCGGTCGTGCCGATCCCCACGACGTCGCCGCGCTGTCTGCCAACCTTGCCGCCGTCGCGACCGAGAAGCGCTACGACGTCTACGCGCACTCCGCCCTCGGACCGGACGGCTACCTCGGGCTCGGGGCCGGCGCGGTGGACTCGCGCACCTCGGTGGTCTCCCTGGGCGGCGGCTACACCCGGATCAGCGACACCGCCCCGCCCGTGGACGACGAGCTGCCCGGCTGGAAGCTGCCCGACGACACGCTCGAGGACCTCACCGTCCGCCAGGGCGTGCACCTCGGCCTCGCCGTGCCGGTGCTGGACCGGCGGCTCGGCGTCGCCGTGACGGGCCGCTACGACTGGTCCGCCAGCGCGATCTCGGGCGAGGCGACCGGCTTCAACCTCGGGGTCGGCGTGGCGGCGCGCCCTTGGCAGTGGCTGTCCGTCGCCGCCGGCGCGCGCGACGTGTTCACGACCGACTACGCCGGCCACGCCCGCTCCGCCGACCTCGCCGTGCGGTGGATGCCCGACGACGCGCTCGGGCTCGAGGTCGACGTCGTCGCCCCGCTGGACGCGAAGTTCGACGCCGGCCACATGTCGTTCCAGGGCGGCGCGGACGCGCTCCTCACGAAGTGGCTCGTGTTGCGCGCCGGCGGGGCGTGGGACGGCGGCGTCACCGCCGCGGCCGGCGGCCTCGGCCTCCTGCACGACAAGGCCGCGCTCGACTACGGGTTCCGCGTGCCCTTCGCGGACCCGAAGCGCTCGGTCCACGCCCTGGACGTCCGCGTCCTGTTCTGACTTGTGACGCCGGGACCCGCCGTGTACGGTGCGGCCATGCGCCTCCTCCCCCTGCTCCTGCTCGCCGCGTGCCCGCAAGCCACCCTCGTCGTCGACGACACCGGCAAGGACGTCGACGGCGAGACGGACGCCGACGCAGACGCCGACACCGACGCCGACACCGACACCACCGTGATCGACGACACGGGCGAGACGACGACCACGACCGAGACCGACACGGGCATCGCCGTCATGTTCTACGCGGGCGGCTTCACCGCGACGCACGGCGCCTACGAGGAGGGCTGGTTCGGCTGGGGCTTCTACGGCCTCCTCATCGAGGACAACGCCTGCCAGGCCTACGGCACGATGACCGAGGACGGGCCGGCCGAGCACGACTGCCCCCAGTGCGAGTGGACCTTCACCCTGTCGGGCCCGTCCGACATGGTCGAGGAGGGCCCGTACTGCGACGGCTTCTGGCTCTCGCTCACCGACTACGAGGACGCGCTGATCGGCTGGGAGTGGGGCTTCGCCGAGTCCTACGCGCTGACCTACGCCGACCAGGTCTTCTACCTCGACGAGAGCGTGCTCCTGTACCAGGACGGCTACGGCTTCTGGCCCATCGCCTACAACTACCGGGGGTACGAGCGCGTGGAGTCCGACGGGGACGAGGTGAGCTTCTGGGGGTACGCGAGCGGCGAGTACTACTACTACTACCTCGACTAGTCGTCGCCGATCTCGTAACGGAACCGCGTCCCGCCAATCTGCACGTCGTCGCCCGGCTTCAGCGGCGCGAGGCGCGTCTCCGTCCCGTTGACGCGCACCTTCGTGAACGTGCCGATCTGCCGCACGCGGTGGCGCTTGCCGTCCCACCACACCTCGGCGACCGTCCCCCACGCGAAGAAGCCCTCGACCGGGATCATCGCGTCGCGCCCGAACGTGAGCTTGCGATCCTCGGGGTACCAGAAGCGGGTGGCGTCGCCGGCGAGCACGACGCGGCCGTGCTCGATCGCCGGGTCGCGGCGCATCGCCTTGAGCGCCTCGACCGAGAACGCGGCGGTGGAGACCTCCTCGGTGGACACGCGCCCCTGCGGCAGGGCGAAGGGATCCCACGTGGGCAGGTAGCGCACGAAGCGCCCCTTGTAGAAGCGGTCGTCGGGCGAATCCCCGAGGAACACCACCTGGAACTTGCCGATGCGGAGCGCGTCCTTCGACCGCAGGCGCCGGCGCTCGATCTTCTGGTCCTCGAACAGCGTGCCGTTCTGGCTCTGGAGGTCCTCCACCACCGCGGCGGCGCCGTCCACCACGATGCGCGCGTGGCGGCGGCTCACGGACGTGTCGGGGAGCAGGAGCGTGGCGCCGTCGTCGCGGCCGATGATCGTCTCGCCCGGCTTGAGCGCGAACTGCCGGACGTCGCGCGCGCCGAGGACGACGAGCAGGCTCGGCATCAGGCCGACTTGCGGCCCGCGGCGAGCGCCGCCTCTTCCGCGTCCTCGCGACCGGAATCGCGGAGCAGCTGCTTCGCCAGCTGCATCGCGTTCTCCATGCTGTGGTCCATGTTGTTGTACCAGAACATGCCGGTGCGCCCCGCGAGCTGCAGGTTCTCGTAGCGGGCGAGGCCGCGGCGCGCCTTCTCCAGCTCCTTCGGGTACGTCCGATGGTAGATGGGGTAGGTCTCGGCCACGCGCTCGATCCGCACGTCCTGCACGACGCTCCGCGCCTTGATCAGGCCCACCTTCACGAGGTCGTCGACGACCCAGTCCGTGAGGCGCTCGGCGTGTTTCCAGCGCTCGTCGCCCTCGCGGCAGGTGACCTCGATGCAGAGGCCCGTCGTGCCCGGCGGGCAGGTGTCGTCGCTGAAGTAGCGGGGCGTGCTGATGCGCGAGAACACGAGGTCGTCGGCGCCGTAGTAGCACCACTGGTAGTCGCGGGGGACGTCGCCCCGGATCATCACGTTGTAGAACAGCGTCGCGAGGTAGGGCAGGTCCGGGACGTCGATGCCCAGCTGATCGCAGGCGAGCGTGATCGGCGCGGTCCAGATCACGACGGAGGGCTCGATGCGCTCGTGCCCGGCGTACACCGCCTCGATGCGGCCGTTGCCGCCGACCATGCGCGCGCCCGTGCCGGTGAAGATGCGCCCCCCCTGCGCGCGGATCAGGTCCGCGACCTTGTCCCAGGTGACCTGCAGGCCGCCCTTCGGGTACATGAAGTCGATCTCGGCCTTGTTGTACTGGAGCAAGGTCGACTTCGCGAGCTGCGCGAGGTTCTGCATCTGCAGCTTGTCGTCGATGATCGCGCGGTTCAGGCCCACCTTGGCCCAGTCGGGGTGCGTGTCGCGCGGGTGGATCCCGAGGAACTTGATGCTGTAGCCCTTGAAGAAGTTCTCGTAGAGCGTGGGGCCGTACTGGCGGAGGACGTAGTCCTCGAAGGTCTCGTCGCCGTACCGCTTCATGCCGTTGACCGCGAGGTCGACGCCGCTCTTCATCGCGAGCGGGAGCGGGAGCTGGAGCAGGTTCTTCGGGTGCAGCGGCCAGCGGTAGTACTTGCCCTCGAAGTACACCTCCGACTTCCGCGGGAACATCGTGGCGTGGCCCTGCAACACGCGGTCGAGGTAGGCCTTGATGTTGGGGTTCTCGGTGTGGAAGCGGTGGGGGCCGCAGTCGAAGACGAAGCCGTCGTACTTGTAGGACCGCGCGAGGCCGCCGACGCGGTCGAACTTCTCGATCACGACGACCTTCGCGCCGCTCTCGGCGAGCAGGTGCGCGGTCACGAGGCCGGCGACGCCGCCTCCCACGACCACCACCGGCCCGTCGAACACCGAAGGCTTGCTCACGCGACCCTCCCGAAACGCGGCGCCACTATGACCCATCGGCGACGCCGGCGGTAGGGGCGGAGCCCGGGAACACCAGCAGAGTGTGAGGCACCCCGTCCGGCAGCAGGGTCCGCGGCGGCAACGGCACGCGATCCGGACGCCCGAGCGCGCGCCGGGTCGCGGCGGTCCGGGGGTCGCCGTCCAGCAGCACGACGCAGGCGCCGGGCGCGAGCGCGTCGCCCTCGCCGGCGAGCACGCGCGCGAGGAGCGGACGGACCGCCTCGTCGCGGGCGAGCGCCTCGGGAGAGGGCCCGCGCACGCCGCGGCTCGTGCAGCGGTCGGCGGGGAGCCGCGCCACGAACGTGAGCCCGTCGAGCGGCATCCACCGGCACCGCGCTTTCCGGTCGGTGTCCTCGGGTAGCCAGATCTCCTCGCAGGCGGCGAGCCGCGCGGCGACGGCGCCGGGGAACGGCGACGACGGGAGGGGGTGGGTCTTCGTCGCCCACGGCCACGCGACGGCGAGGGCGACGGCGAGGGCGCCGACGCGGGGATCGCGCGCCGCGACCCGGTCGGCGCCGCGCGCGGAGAGGGCGGCGAGCCCCGCGACGACGAGCAACCCGTACCGGATGGGGTGCTTCATCCGCGACGCCGTCGGCACCCAGCGGTAGACGGCCTCGTACACCGGGTTCGTCACCGGCTCGCCGGCGACCTCCGGCCGGGGGCCGAGGACCAGCACGAGGCCCACGGCCAGCAGCGTCCACCACGCGAGCTCGCGCCGGCGGAGCGCGAGCGCCGCGAGGCCCACGGCCCCGAGCGGGAGCCAGGCGCCGTCGAGCCGGAGCACGCGATCGAGCCCGACGGCGGCGAGCTCGTGGCGCGACGGGTCCGCGCCGGCGGCGACGTCCGGGAGCGGCGTCCCCCAGGCCGGCCCCGCGAGCGTGCGCAGCTCGGGCATCGCGTCGACCACGGCCCACGCCGCCGGCGCGAGCGCGATCGCGACGAGCCCTCCGGCGACGGCGGCCCGACGGACGAAGCCCGGCGCGGGGCGATCGCCCGCGACGAGCGACCCCGCCGCGAACACGACCGCCGCCACGCCCAGCGGCACGGCGTACTGCCAGTAGAGCAGCCCCGCGATCGTGGCCCCGCCCGCGGCGAGCAGGGTCCCGTGGGCCTCGCCGCGCCAGGCCCGCGCGAGCCCCGCCAGCGCGATCAGCGCCGGCCCCACGAGCGCCTGCGGGTACTGGCCCACCACGACGTGGTGGAACACCATCCCCGAGCCGCTCGCGACCGCGCCGGCGACCGCCTGTCCGGCCGGCCCGGCGCCGATCGCCCGGGCGAACGCGACGCCGCCCGCGGCCGCCAGCGCGAGCAGTGTCACGTTCAGCGCGGAGAGCGCCGTCGCCGGCTCGAGCCACGCGCGCAGCGGCCAGACGAGCGCGAAGTCGAGCATGTTCAGCGCGCCCGTGCGCACCGGCGCCGCCCACGCCCCGCCGGTGACGAACGACACGATCCCGGCGTCCCACGCCGCGCGGAGCGCCGCGCCCGTCTCGACCGCGAAGCGCTGCGCGTGCAACACGTCGCGGTCCAGCAGCGGCCCGCCGACGTAGCGCTCGCCCCCGCGCGCGGCGGCGCGGTGTCGGGCAGCGCGAGCGACGCGCCGAGCCCGGCGAGCGCGAGCGCCGCGCCGAGCACGAACGGCGCGCTGCCGGGCATCATCCCGGTGACCCACGCCGCCAGCGCGAGCGACGCGTACCCGGCGGTCTCGTTCGCGCCGACCGCGAACCCGCGCCGTTCGGGACCGACGAGGTCGATCTTGAGCAGCAGCGTCGTCGACCACGTGATCCCCTGTGCGATGCCCAGCAGCACGTTCGCCGCGAGCACCCACCCCCACGTGGGGGCGTACAGGAGCACGATCGGCACCGGCAGGGCGACGAGCCACCCGAAAACGAGCAGCCACTTGCCGGGGAACCGCGCCACGAGCTGGCCCGCGGCGTAG
>JBMOQZ010000225.1:0-14325 GCA_049322475.1 Myxococcota bacterium
GGCGACGGCATCCCGGACGGCTACGACGACGACGACGACGGCGACGGCATCCCGGACGAGGACGACCCCGACGGGGGCGGCGGCGGGCCGGACGACCCCGAGGACGTGCCCGACGACTGGGAGCCGTGCACCGACGGCTACTACGCCGACTACTTCAACCTCCCCGCCGACCACCCGGAGGTCGAGACGTCGGTCTCGGGCGTGACCCCGGGCGACGACCCCTTCAACCACGACTGGTGGGACCCCGTGTACTGGGTCTGGCGCACCGTGGACCCGAACCTCGAGTTCGGGACGGGCTGGTGGCCGGTCGACACCGGGCTCGAGGGCGACCCGCAGTACTACGCCGTCTACTGGCTCGCGTACCTCGACGTCGCGGCGAACGGCACGTACTCCTTCGAGATGGCGTCGGACGACGACGCCTGGGCCTACGTCGACGGCACGCTGGTCGCCGACCTCGGGGGCATCCACGGCGTGGCGGTGACGACGTTCACCGTGCCGTTGACCGAGGGCGCGCACGTGCTGGAGCTCTACTTCGCAGAGCGGCACACGGTCGACGCCGGGTTCTGGTTCAAGTGGCAGAGCCCCGACATCCGCTATTACGCCTGCCCCTGATGCCGATCGCCGTCTGGGTGACCCTCGCGGGCGCCGTCGCCTACGTGGGCATGGTCGCGCGCGACGTGCGGGGGCCCGCGCGGTGGGTGAAGGTGGTGCCGGCGATCGCGCTGGCGACGCTGATGCCGACGCCGCTCACCGCGGCGGGCATGGCGCTCTGCGCCGCCGGCGACGCGTTGCTGCTCGACAAGGACCGCTTCCTGCTCGCCGGGCTGGGCGCGTTCCTCGTCGGGCACCTCGCGTTCGTCGCCGGGTTCCGCGAGATGGGGCTCTCGCCCGTGCAGCCCGCGCTCGTCGCCGCGCTCGCGGTCTGCGCGGCGTGATGCGCGTCGCCGTCCCCACGTATGCCGTCGTGCTCGTCGCGATGGTCGCGAGCGCGTCCTCGCTCGGGCCGGTGGGGCTCGCCGGCGGCCTCCTCTTCCTCGTCTCCGACGCGCTCCTCGCCGGCAACCTCTTCGGACGTCCGCTTCCCGGCGGACACGTCGCGGTGATGATCACCTACTACGGAGCCTTGATGCTCCTCGCAGCCGCGGTCTTGACCTGACAAGATTTTTTTTGCATTGCGCAGTTGCGGCGTGGTAGTCTCGCTGCACCCCCTCGGGCTGTCTCCCGACCGCCCAGCTCCCCCCTCCTCTCCCTCCCGGTCCCCCCCATGGACGACACCGCCGCCGGCGCGCTCGCGCCGACCCCCGACGCCCCGCCGCGCCTGCCGTACGTGCTGAAGACGGTCTCGGGCGGTGCGCTGGTCCTCTCGCTCACGCCGGGCACCACCTTCGACACGCTGCGGACCGCGATCCGCGCGGGCATGTCCGCCACGCCGGGCCGCTTCGCGGGCGCCAAGCTGCGCCTCGATCTGGGCGCGCGCGACGTCGACATGTTCGACCTGCGCCGCCTCGTCCACCTGCTGAAGGACGAGTTCCAGGTCGACGTCGTCGGCCTGCACTGCACCACCGAGGCGCTCCACCGCTACGCGGAGAAGGAGCTGAAGCTCAAGGTCCACCTCCAGGCGCCCATGGTCGAGGAGATCCCGCCCCCGCCCCCGGTGGATCCGGTCGTCGAGGAGGTCCCGACCGAGCTCGTGAGCGCGCCCGCCTCCGCGGACGACGAGGCCGCCGCCGACACGGGCGAGCGCCTGCTGAAGATCGACGGCACCGTCCGCTCCGGCGCGGTCGTGCGCTTCGCCGGCGACGTCCACGTCTTCGGCGACGTGAACCCGGGCGCGCAGATCGTCGCGGGCGGCAACGTCATCGTCTTCGGCGCGCTCAAGGGGCTCGCCCACGCCGGCTGCCGCGGCGACGAGCACGCCGTCATCTTCGCGCTGGACATGCGCCCGACGCAGCTGCGCATCGGCAAGGTCATCCAGCTCCCGAAGGGGGACGCGCCGGAGCGCGAGACCCCTCACCTCGCCCCCGAGATCGCCAGCATCGTCGGCGGCAGCATCGTCGTCGAACCCTACAAGGGCCGCCTGCCGGTCCCCGCTACGAAGGAGTCCACATGAGCGAGTGCATCGTCATCACCTCGGGCAAGGGCGGCGTGGGCAAGACCACGACGACCGCGAACCTGGGCGTGGCGCTGGCGCTGATGGGCAAGAAGGTCGCCGTGGTCGACGCGGACATCGGCCTGCGCAACCTCGACGTCATCCTCGGCCTCGAGAACCGCATCGTGTACGATCTCGTCCACGTCATCGAGGGCGAGTGCCGCATGCGCCAGGCCCTCATCAAGGACAAGCGCGTCGACACGCTCTTCCTCCTCCCGGCCGCGCAGACCCGCGACAAGAACGCGGTCAGCCCGGAGGCGATGCGCACGCTCGTGACCGCGCTGAAGGAGGAGTTCGACTACGTCCTCATCGACTGCCCCGCGGGCATCGAGCAGGGCTTCAAGAACGCCATCGCCGGGGCGGATCGCGCGCTCATCGTCGTGACGCCGGAGGTCAGCTCCATCCGCGACGCCGACCGCATCATCGGGCTGGTCGAGGCCGCCGAGCTCCCCGAGCCGCAGCTCATCGTGAACCGCTTCCGCCCGAAGATGGTCAAGCGCGGCGACATGATGAACAAGGAGGACATCCTCGAGATCCTCGCCATCCCGCTCATCGGCATGGTGCCCGACCACGAGGACGTCATCGTCAGCGCCAACAAGGGCGCCCCCGCCGCCTTCGACGACAAGTCGCCCGTCGGCGAGGCCTACCGCCGCGTCGCCCGCCGCATCACCGGCGAGGACGTCCCCTTCACCGAGACGGACGAGCCGGACAGCATCTGGACCGTCATGAAGCGCTGGGTGGGCCTCGCGCCCGCCAAGGAGGTCGCGTCGTGATGAACCTCATCGAACGCTTCTTCACGAAGGCGACGAGCTCGAAGGAGGACGCGAAGGCGCGGCTCAAGGTGCTGCTCGTCCACGACCAGGTGGACCTGACGCCCAACCAGATGGACGCGATGAAGGCCGAGATCCTCGACGTCATCGCCCGCTACTGCGAGGTCGACCGCGAGAAGGTCGACGTGCGCCTCGAGAAGGCCACCGACGGCATCGCCGTGGTGAGCTCGGTCCCCGTGCGGCGGGTCACGCAGCGGGCCGCCGCCGTCTGACCGTATGCTGGCGGGGATGCTGCTCCTCCTCGCCGCCTGCTCCGACTACGACCTCAACGAGAAGGACGGCGACCCGCCCACGTTCGACACGGGCTCGCCGACGCCGCCCTTCGAGACCGACACCGACACGACCGGGGAGACGGGCACGAGCCCGACCGACACCGGCTCGTGCCCCGACCAGACCTTCCCCGCCGACACCGTGCCGCTGCGCGACGAGTGCGGCGCGGGCGAGACCGTCGGCACCTTCACGCCCACGACCGAGTGGACGTGGGACACGTTCACGGAGAACCCCTCTTCGAACAACGTCATGATGACGCCGATCGTCGTGCCGCTCACCGACGACGACGGCGACGGCGACGCCGACGCCGACGACGTCCCCGACATCGCGTTCGTGACCTACACGGGCACCGAGTGGTCGTCCGAGGGCGTGCTCCGCGCCGTCTCGGGCGACGGCACGGCCTCCCTCTTCGACGTCGACGGGCTCGACATCGACGGGTGCAGCGGCCTCGCCGGCGGGGATCTGGACGGCGACGGCTGGGTCGACCTCGTGGCGGTGACCTACAACAAGAAGGTCCTCGCGTTCGAGGCCGACGGCTCGCTGAAGTGGACCTCCGGCCAGTACGCCTCGAACTTCGGCACGTACGCGTCCACGCCCGCCATCTCCGACATGGACGGCGACGGCGCGCCCGAGGTGATCGTCGGGAGCCTGATCCTCAACGGCGCCGACGGCTCGCTCCGCGGCAAGGGCTCGCGCGGCGTCGGCATGAACAGCCTGTACGGGAGCACGTCGTTCGCCGTGGACGTCGACGCCGACGGCACGCAGGAGGTCGTCACCGGCAACGCCGCCTACGATCCCGACGGCAACGAGCTCTGGTACAACGGCGAGCCCGACGGCTACGTCGCGGTCGCCGACTTCGACGCCGACGGGATCGCCGAGATCGTGGTGGTGTCCAACGCGCGGGTCCGCCTCCAGGAGGCCGACGGCGACGTGCTCTGGAGCGAGGCGATCCCCGGCTCGAGCGGCGGGTACGGCGGCCCGCCCACGGTCGCGGACTTCGACGGCGACGGCGAGCCCGAGATCGGGGTCGCGGCGGTGTCCAGCTACACGGTGTTCGACGGCGACGGCGCCGTGCTCTGGCAGGAGGCGACGACCGACGGCTCGTCCGGCGTCACCGGCTCGGCGGTGTTCGACTTCGAGGGCGACGGCGTCGCGGAGGCGATCTACGGCGACGAGGTGAAGCTCTGGGCCTTCAACGGCCCGGACGGCGCCGTGAAGCTGTCGTCGCCCGACCACTCGAACTGGACCGTCATCGAGTACGCGCCCGTCGCCGACGTCGACGCCGACGGCGAGGCGGAGATCGTCGTGCCCAACGGCCTCCATCCCTCCCACGGCGGGAGCGCGCTCCACGGCATCGCGGTGCTCGGCGACGCCGACCACTCCTGGCGCTCCGGGCGTCGCATCTGGAACCAGCACGCCTACCACGCGACCAACGTGGACGACGACGGCGGCATCCCCGCCGCCGCCGACCTGAACTGGCTCACCTTCAACAATTTCCGCTCGGGCGACCTCGGGGTCCCGACCGGGGGCGTGTCGCCCAACCTGCGGATCGCCGTCACGGACGTGTGCGCGAGCTTCTGCGACGAGGGCCGGTGGCTGGTGTGGGTGCAGATCGCCAACGACGGCCTCGCCGACGTCGACGGCGACGTGTCGGTCGAGCTCTTCGCCGTGACCGACACGGGCGATGTGTCACTCGGCGAGCAGACCCTCGCCGGCGTGGCCGCGGGGACCCTCACCGAGTCCGTGCTCTTCGACGTGAGCGGCGTGGACGCGAGCGCCCTGCGCGGCTTCGAGGCGCGCGTCGACGCGGGCGACGACGACGACGGAGACTGGCCGGAGTGTGTCGAGGACGACGACGCCGACCTCTGGAACGACGTCACCTGCCCGTAGACGGATAGGCGAGGCGTCGAGATGGCCCGCGTCCTCGTCGCGCACAACTTCCACCTGCCGCTCGACCCGAACGAGTCCGCGGCGGGCAAGCCCTACCCGCCGCTCGGCACGCTGGTGAGCGCGGCGGCGGCCGAGGCCGCGGGCGTCGACCTCGCCGTCTACGACCCCACCTTCACGCACGACGTCGACACGTTCGCCGCGGCGCTCGACGGCCACCGGCCCGAGAAGGTGGCGCTCCTCGCCGACCCCCACGCGGTGCCGCAGAAGATGTGCACGCTCGGGATGCGCGAGGCCGCGCTCCGCATGATCCGGCTCGCGAAGGAGCGCGGCGCGGAGGTGCTGGTGGCGGGCCCGGACGCGAGCGACCGCCCCGCGCGCTACGCCGAGGCGGGCTCCGACGTCGTGGTCGTCGGCGAGCACGACGCCGCCTTCCTCGCGTGGGTCCGCGGCGAGCCGCTCCGCGGCGTCCTGCCTCGGGCTCCGGTCATGGCCGACCTCGACGGCCTCCCCTTCCCCGCCTGGGACCGCGTCGACATGGGGGCCTACGCCGCGCGCTGGCGAGCCCGCCACGGCCTGTGGGAGGTGAACGTCTCCACGGCGCGCGGCTGCCCGTACAAGTGCAACTGGTGCGCGAAGCCGACGTGGGGGCGCACCTACCACGCGCGGGCGCCGGAGCGGGTGGTGGCCGAGGTCCACGCGCTGCGCGAGCGGTACGCCCCCGACCGCCTGTGGTTCACGGACGACATCTTCGCGGTGAAGCCGGCGTGGCTCGCGCGATACAGGGAATGTATCGATACGCCGATACAGTATCGGTGTCTCACGCGGGTCGACCTCCTCCGCGACGCCACCTACGTCGCGAACCTCGCCGCGTCCGGCTGCGTCGAGGTGTGGCTCGGGGCGGAGAGCGGGAGCCAGCGCGTGCTCGACGCGATGGACAAGGAGTGCACCGTCGAGGAGATCCACCGGGCGGCGGGGCTCTTGCGCGACCACGGGATCCGCGCCTGCTTCTTCCTGCAGCTCGGCTACCCGGGCGAGACGTATCAGGATGTGTTGGGCACGGTCCGGATGGTGCGGGCGCTCCGTCCCGCCGAGATCGGCATCAGCGTGAGCTACCCCCTGCCCGGCACACCCTTCCACGACCGCGTCCGCGACCAGCTGAAGAAGACCAACTGGCAGGACGCGATGGACAACGAGGTGCTCTTCCGATCGGACTACCCCCAGGCCTTCTACGACGCCGCCCGCGAGGTCCTCCGCGCCGAGCACGCGCTCCTCACCCTGAAGCCCACGCCCCGCCGCCTCGCCGGCGCGGCCTGGCACGCGGCGCGCTGGCCCTGGCACCGTGCGGCGCTGAAGGTGCTGGGGAGAGGCAACCGCCAAGACGCCAAGGTCCGCCGAGGGCGCCAAGGGAGTGAGGAGTGAGGCAGGAGCCCTCGAAGAAGGTCGACTCGTTGGCCCACAGCGTGATTGGCGCGGCGATCGAGGTTCACCGCGAGCTCGGGCCCGGGTACGTCGAGAGCGTGTATCAGGAAGCCCTCGCCTTCGAGTTTCGCGCCCGAGAAATCCCGTTCGTCGCCCAGATGGGCTTCGAGGTCCGATACAAGGACCATCCCGTCGGGCTCGGACGGATCGACTTCCTCGTGGGCGACCTGATCGTCGTCGAGCTGAAGGCGGTCGACGCCATCCACCCCGTCCACCGTGCCCAGACCCTCCACTACCTGCGCGCGCTCTCCCGCCCCCTCGGCCTCATCCTCAACTTCCGCACTCCCCTCCTCAAGGACGGCATCGAACGAATCGTCCTCTCCCCCTGAAGACCTTGGCGACCTTGGCGTCGTCTTGGCGTCTTGGCGGTTGCCTCTCCCTCACCCCTCGTAGAGCTGCTCGCTCGGGTCCGCGTCCGGCCTCCCGCGGTTGCGGAACAGGACGAGCTCCGGCTGGATGGCCTCGACGCGGTCGGCGGCCTCGCGGTCGATGACGACGACGTGCGGGTCGGCGCCCGGGATGTAGGCGATCGCCGCCCGGCCGCAGCGGAGGTCTTCCGCGACACGCTCCGGCAACCACAGCTTCCAGAGCTCCCGCCCGTCCGGCGAGCGGTGGTAGAAGCGCTGCGGCCCGCGCACCCGCAGGCGGTGCGACGACAGGATGTGCCGCACCTGCAGCGCCCGCGTCTCGCGCTCCGCCCGCTCCCGCGACGCGCGCCGCCTCGCGAGCAGCTCCGCCTCGCGCGCCGCTTTCTCCGCCGCGAGGCGCTCCGCCTCCTTCTGCTCGAGGACCCGCTTCGCCTCGCGGTGCCCCTCCTCCACCTTCTGCTGCTTGCGAACGTCGCGGGCGGCCTCCGCCGCCTGCTTCTTGTTCACGAGGCCGGCCTTCAACAGCTGGTCGCGCAGGTTCATGCGGATCGGATATCCCCCGCGCGCCCATGCGCTACCTCGTCGCCGACGCCCGCCGCATGCCCGAGCTGCCCGACGCCTCGGTCCACCTCGTCGTCACCTCCCCGCCCTACTGGGCGCTCAAGGACTACGGCGTCGCCGGCCAGATCGGCATGGGCCAGGCCTACGAGGACTACCTCGCGAGCCTCGACGCCGTCTGGCGCGAGTGCCATCGCGCGCTCCACCCCGGCTGCCGCGTGGTGATCAACGTCGGCGACCAGTACCTCCGCGCCGCCACCTACGGCCGCTACCGCGTCCTGCCCATCCGCGAGGCCGTCGTGCGCCAGTGGGACGCGCTCGGCTGCGACTACATGGGCGCGGTCATCTGGCGGAAGGTCACCACCCAGAACTCCACGGGCGGCGCCGCGGTGATGGGCTCGTTCCCCCACCCGCGGAACGGCATCCTCAAGCTCGACTACGAGTTCGTCCTGATCTTCCGCAAACCCGGCAAGCCCCCGAAGCCCACGCCCGAGCAGAAACAGACGAGCCTGCTCACGAACCAGGAGTGGGCCCGCTACTTCGCCGGCCACTGGGAGTTCCCGGGCGAGCGCCACGGCGCCCACCACGCGGCGTTCCCGCTGGAGCTCCCGCTGCGGGCGATCCGCATGTTCACCTTCCCGGGCGAGACCGTGCTCGACCCGTTCGCCGGCACCGGCACCACGCTCCTCGCCGCCGCCGAGTCGGGCCGCGACGCGGTCGGCTACGAGATCGCCGACACCTTCGTGGACGTCATGCGGGAGAAGCTCGGGCCGCACGCGCCGGACGTGGAACGGAGAGACACGCCGACACGTGTTGCCGGCGACGCGCCGTTCTACGGCAGCGCGGTCACGCTCGGGCAGGTGGGTCGCCCGCGCGACACGCTGATACGTGTGTCACGTGTCACCGGCCCCACGCGCTTCGAGGCGGGCGACGCCGCCTGGGAGCTCGAGGGCGTGCTGGGCGACGACCCCGCGCCGCTGCGCCGCATGATCGAGCACAAGCGCGTCCGCATCGAGGCGAGCGGCGACGGGCGCGCGTACGTGTGGCTGGCGAACCAGACGTTCGTGAACGCTCGCCTCGTCCGGGAGGGGGCGCTCCGGGTCGACCCGTCTCGGTCCCACCCCCGCGCCGCGGTCCTGCTCAGGGCCTCGCGAAGCGCTTGAGCACGTCGAGGTAGTCGACGCCGTCCGGCGGCGCGGCCGGGCGGAAGTCGCCGGCGCCCTTCGCCAGCTCCGTCGCGCAGACGTCCCAGGCGAGGTCGGGCCCCACCTCCCCGAGGAGGCGTGTCATCGCGGCGGGCTCCACGAACCCGCGGGCGAGGACGTCGCCGAAGTGCAGCGCCACCTCCGCCGGGGCGAGCCCCGCGGCGTCGCGGATGCGCGTGACGCTCTCCGCCCCGAGCTCGCCGTCCCGGTAGAGCACGAGCGCCGCCTCGAACCAGCTGCGCACGGGCACCACGCGCCCGCCCAGCGGCTCGAACGTGGCGTGGGGGCGCCCGCGGTCGAGCCGGATGAAGATGCGGTCCACGGCGTCGGCCTGCGCGACTTTTCGCAGCGCGGCGAGCGCGTCGACGATGTGGTCCGGGTAGGCGCCCGCGGCGGCGAGGATGCGCGAGAGCTCGACCGGCGCGATGCGCCCGGCGATGGCGTCGGCGTAGACGCTGTAGACCAGCGCGTCGACCTCGGCGTCGTCGCCGAACAGGACCTCGCGGACCGCGGCGCCGAGGCCCACCCGCCCGAGCAGAAGCTGCGGCAGCTTGTAGCCGAACTGCCCGCGGACGGCGCGCAGCCGGCCGCGCTTGAGGTTCGCGAGGTTGTCCTTGAGGATGAACTCGTCGAAGCGGACGCCGTCCATGCGGAGCTTCTGCTCGAGCACCGGGCGCATCTGCGTCGGCGAGCCCGACAGGATCACGATCCTCGGGCGCCACCCCGGCCGCTCGCGCGCGAGCTCCCGCATCAGCGCGGGGGCGCCGGGGACCGCCCGCTTGCTCCGCGCGGACTCGACCGCCGCGCGGACGAGGCCCCGCATGGAGTCGATGTCCGTCAGCAGGTAGGTCTTGTCGAGGTCCCAGCGGTACACCCGCATCGAGACCGCCTAACCCACGCGGCGCATCGCCTTGAGCGCGGTGTCCACGCGGGGCGCCAGCGCGGCGGCGATGGCGCCGTCGTGCCCCGGCTGCGCCGCGATGCGCACCTCGACGGGCGTGGCCCAGGGCGCGGCGGGCCCCGTGACACGCGCGAGGAGCCCCTTGCCGCCGGGCCCCTGGAGCATCGAGCCGCCGAGCTCCACGCCGGTGACGCCGGGCAGGACCGCGTGCAGCTCCAGCACCACCGCCCGTAGCGCCTGCGCCATGCGGTCCAATGCCTGCTCGCCGACGGGATCGCCCTGCTCCAGCAGCGCGCGGAGCACCTTCCCCGCCTCTCGGAGGTCCACGGGCCTCCCGAGGCGCACGGCGAGATCGTCGGCGACGCCTCGGTTGGAGAGGTAGGCGCGGACGGCGCCCGCGATGGGGAGGTACGGGTGGGGCACGGCGTCGGGCCCGGCGTCGATCACGACGCGGCCCATCTCGGTGGCGTACACGAGGCCGTTCGCGTCGATCCAGCAGCCACCGAAGCTGGTGCCGATCTGGAGGCGCACCAGCCGCCGGACGCCCTGCGCGGACAACGTGCGGCCGAGGTTCGCGAGGTCGTTGAAGATGGCGACCGGTCCGTCCACGAGGCCCTGGGCGACGGCGCGCGGGAACGCGTCGAAGGCGGAGGGGTCGCCGACCTTCTCGCGCATGACCGTCGAGAGCTCCAGCACCTTGCCGCCCACGCCCATCGGCGAGGCGAAGCCGATGCCGAGCGAGCCGAGCGGCTCGCCCGCCGCGACCCGTTGGACGAGCTCGCGGGCGCGGCGCACGAGCGAGGCGATCCCGTGCTCGCCGTCGGGCCAGGTGGGCGCGCTCGCCACGCGCAGGAGCGTGCCGTCGGGGCGGAGCACGCAGGCCTTCATGCCCGTTCCGCCGATGTCGAGGCCGGCGGCGAGCCCCGGGCCGGGCGGACCGTGGGAGGCGACGTCGAGGCTGGGGAGGTCGTACCCGTCGACGACGGGGGCACGCCCCTCGCCCTTGAGGCGGAGCTCGATGTGGTGGATCTGCCGGAGCCGCCCGAGCAGCGGCTCGAGCCGATCCGGCCCGACGGGCGCGTCGACCTCGGCGGAGGCCGGGTTGGCGAGGATCACGGCGTTGTGCAGGCGGGAGAGCACCGCCTGGCTGCCCGCGGTGTTCGGGGGCGCGAACAGGACGTACTCGCGCGAAAACGCGTTGGCCGAGTGGCCGCTCATGAGGCGGAACGTCCACGCCACCGCGCGCGAGTGCGCGCCGAGCTGGACGAGGTGATCGTGGAGCGCGAGCATCGTGATCGACGTTCTAACACCCGGCCACTGACACATCGGCCGTGTATCAGAGAAAGAGAGGCAACCGCCAAGACGCCAAGTTCTCGCCAAGAACGCCAAGAGGGGACGAGGGGGCGCCTCCGGCGCGAGAGGCCCTCTTCCCCTCAAACCACCTTGGCGCCCTCGGCGTCTCCTTGGCGTCTTGGCGGTTCACTCTCCCCTCAACCACGCGCCGATCTCGGAGCTCACGCGATCGGGCGCCTCCTCCTGCGGGAAGTGGCCCACGCCGTCGAGCTTCACGACGGGCGCAGAGGGCCAGAGCTCCTGCCAGCGCGAGAGGAGATGGGGCTTGAAGGCGGGGTCGGCCATGCCCCAGACGATCAGGGCCGGCTTGTCGGCGAGGGCCGCGCGGCGAGCCCAGAGGCCGTCGAACCACGCCGCGGAGCCGGCGAGCTCGCAGCCGATGCGCCACGGGCCCATGCGGGTCTCGGGCGTGGGGAAGGCCTCGTAGTAGTGGCGGTGGACGTCGGGCGAGGGCTTCACCGCCATCGCCATCGGCACGATCCGGCGGGGCGAGAAATTGCGCTGCAGGTACAGGTACTTGCCGATCGGGCCCGCCACGACGCGGGAGAAGCGCTCCGCGTCCGCCTCGAAGCGCCACATCGACGTGTTCATCACCACCACCCGGGCGACCCGGTCGGGGTGGTCCAGCGCCCACCCGAGCCCGATCGGGCCGCCGAGGTCGTGGACGACAAGGGTCACGTCGCCGACCGCGAGGTGGTCGAGCAGCCGCCCGAGGTTCGCCGCGTGCGCCGCCGGCGTGTAGGCCCAGTCCTCCGGCTTCTCGGAGAGTCCGAAGCCGACGTGGTCCGGGGCGATGACCCGGTGGTCCCGGGCGAGGTCGCGGACGAGCGCGCGCCACTCGAACGACCACGACGGCGTGCCGTGCACCAGCACCACGACCGGCCCCTCCCCCTCGTCCACGTAGTGCATGCGCCCCCCGTCGACGTCGAGCCAGTGGGCCTCGAAGGGGTAGAGCGCGGGGTCGGGCCAGCCGCCGTCGGCGAGCGCGGGCTGGTGACGGACGGCGCAGGCGGTCAGGATCGCGGCGAAGAGAGACATCGGCACCTCCTGCCGTCATTAGTAAACTTACCTGACTATATAGTCAAGCGAGTTGACCATCATGGGCTTCGAGCAAGACCTCGCCGCCGCCAAGCGGGCCGCCGTCGGGCACACGTTGCTGAAGGCGGCGCGCCTCTTCAACGAGTTGTCCATCCGGGAGCTGCAGCGCACCCACCCCCAGGTGCGGCAGGTGCACACGCTCGTCCTGCCGCACCTCGACCTCGGCGGCACGCGGCTCACGACGCTCGCCGAGCGGGCGGGCGTCACCAAGCAGTTCATGGGGCAGATCGTCGACGAGATGGAGGCCCTCGGCGTGCTGGAGCGCCGTCCGGACCCTTCCGACCGGCGCGCGAAGCTCGTGTGTTTCACCGAGGCCGGGCGCCGGTCCATGTTCACCGGCCTCGCCACCCTCGCGAAAGTGGAGGCCGAGCTGCGCGCGGAGGTCGGCGACGCGCGCATGGAGCAGCTCCGCGAGGGCCTCGACGCCCTGCTCGCCGCGCTCGAGAGGCGCGATAGGCAGGCCCGATGAGCACGCTCCCCTCGGTCTGCCCGCTGGACTGCCCGGACCGCTGCAGCCTGTCGGTCGACGTCGACGGCGGGCACGTGACGCGGATCGCCGGCTCGCGCGCGTACCCCTGGACCGACGGCTACATCTGCGCGAAGGTCCGCGGCTTCGGGAGACGCGTGCACGGCGACGGGCGGGTCACGCGTCCGAGTGTGAGACACGGCGACACGTGGCAACACGTGTCGTGGGACGAGGCGCTGGCCCTCGTCGCGACGCGCTTCCGCGCGATCATGGCCGCGGAGGGGCCCGAGGCCATCCTCCCCGTCTGGTACGGCGGCAGCAACGGCTGGCTCACCGGCGGCGGGCTCGACCAGCGCCTCTGGAACCGGCTCGGCGTGTCGCGTTGCCTCCGCACGCTCTGCGCGGCGAACACCGGCGCGGGCACGAAGATGGCGTACGGGGCGATGACCTCGGGCGACGTCGCCGACGTCGAGCACGCCGCGATGTGTCTCGTCTGGGGCATGAACCCCTCGGCGAGCGGGATCCACGTGGTGCCGCCGCTCAAGGCGCTGCAGGCGCGTGGCGGGAGGCTCGTGGTCGTCGACCCGCGGCGCACCCCGCTCGCCGAGGCGGCGGACCTGCACCTGCCCGTGCTCCCCGGCGCGGACGTGCCGCTCGCGCTGGCGCTGGCGCACGTCGCCTTCGTCGAGGGGCTCGCCGACGTCGGCTGGCTCGAGGCGAACGCGACGGGCTGGGAGGACTACCGGACGGCGGCGATGGCGTGGTCGCCGGCGAGGGCCGCCGACGCGACGGGTGTGTCGCCGCGAGACATCGAGGGGCTCGCGCGGATGTACGCCGAGGCGTCGCCGGCGATGGTGCGGTGCGGCTGGGGCATCGAGCGCACCCGCAACGGCAGCGACAGCGTGCGCGCGGTGCTGCTCCTCCCCGCGGTGTTCGGGAAGTTCGGGGTCCGGGGCGGGGGCTACGCGATGTCCACCTCGGCCGGCTACCGCGTGGATCCCGCGAAGTGGCAAGGCACGAGCGACGCCCGCGGCGTGAACCTCTCCCGGCTCGCCCGCGCGATCGAGGAGACGCGCGACCCGCCCATCCGCGCGCTCTACGTCTACAATTGCAACCCGATGGCGACGGTGCCCGACCAGGGCCGGCTCGCCCGCCAGCTCGCGCGCGAGGACGTGTTCGTGGTGGTGCACGAGCAGGTGTGGACCGACACCTGCGACCACGCCGACGTGGTGTTGCCGGCGACGTCCTTCCTCGAGCACGACGAGCTCGTGCGCAGCTACGCCGGGTACGTGGTGCAGTGGGCGGAGCCGGTGATCCCGCCCGTCGGCGAGGCCCGGTCGAACCACGTCGTGCTCCAGGACCTCGGGCGCCGGCTCGGCGTGGACGATCCGGTGACCGAGCGCGAGCTGGCGGCCGAGATCCTGTCGCACGTGCCGAACGCGCCGGACTTCGAGACGCTGCGGCGCGAGCGGGTCGCGCTGCTCCCCCGCCCGGTCCAGTTCGTCGACACCTTCCCCGACGGCGGGCGCGTCCGCATGTCGCCGCCGCCCGTCCACCGCCCGCCCCCGTGCGACGCGGACCTGCCGCTGATCCTGATCTCGCCGGCCACCCAGAAGGCCATCAGCTCGACGATGTACGAGACCGAGACCGACGTGCCGCTCGAGATCCACCCCGACGACGCCGCCGCCCGCGGCATCACCGACGGCGACCTCGTCCGCGCCTTCAACCCCCGGGGCGAGGTGGTGTGAGGTGGGGCCG
>JBMOQZ010000226.1:0-14241 GCA_049322475.1 Myxococcota bacterium
GTGCGCGCCGCCGAAGGCGAGCGCCGCCGCGAGCGGGATGGCGACGAGCGCCGGCACGAGGAACTGCCGGGCCGGGTCGCTCCCCACGTCCGAAAACGGCGAGGGCTTCACGCGAGCACCGCGTCGGTGACCGCGGCGAGATCGGCCCAGTCTCCGCCTTCGCGCGCGCCGTGGCCGGTGCGCACGAGGTAGCCGCGCACGCCGAGGGGCTCGCCGGCGAGCACGTCGGTGCGCTTGTCGCCGACCACGAACGAGCGCGCCGGGTCGAGCCCCAGCTCCGCGATCGCGCGCAGGAGCAGGCCCGGCGCGGGCTTGCGGCACTCGCACGGGCCGGTGAAGTCGGGGTGGTGGGGGCAGGTGTACACGCCGTCGAAGCGGAGCCCGAGCATCGCCTCGAGCGCCTCGTGCACGCGCGTCACGTCGTCGAGCCCGAAGTAGCCGCGCGCCACACCCGCCTGGTTGGTGACCAGCACCAGCGCGTAGCCGGCGGCCCGCAGCCGCAGGAGCGCCTCCGGCACGCCGGGGATCAGGCGCAGCTGCTCGGGCCGCGCGAGGTAGTTCACCTCCTCGACGAGCGTGCCGTCGCGGTCGAGGAAGGCGGCCGGCCTCATCGGAAGAGCGCGTGCTCCACGAGCTCGCAGATGGTGTGCCCCAGCAGGATGTGTCCCTCCTGGATGCGCGGCGTCACGGTCGAGGGCACCTTGATCGCGAGGTGGGCGAGGGGGGCGAGCTTGCCGCCGGTCTCTCCGGTCATCGCGATCGTGTACGCGCCCCGCTCGCGCGCGGCCTGCGTGGCGAGGAGCACGTTGGGGGAGTTGCCGGAGGTGCTGATGCCGACGAACACGTCCTTGTCGGTCACGTAGGCGAGCACCTGACGCTCGAACACCTTCTCCGGCGGGTAGTCGTTGACCAGCGCGGTGAGCGTCGAGCTGTTCGTGGTGATCGCGTGGCTGCGGACGGGCGGCCGGTCGAAGTAGAACTTGCCGACCAATTCCGCGGCGAGGTGCTGGGCGTCGGCCGCGCTGCCGCCGTTGCCGCACCAGTAGATCGTGCCGCCCGCGCGCACGCGGTCGACCATCGCGGCCGCCGCCCGCTCCACGAGCGCGGCGAAGTCGCCGGCGACGATGCGCTCGTGGACCTCGAGCGAGGCGCGCAGCGCGTCCCGTGCGTTCATCCTTCCTCCCACGTGGTGACACCCACCCGGTCGATCCGGTAGGGGACGTGCCGACCGCCGGCCGCCTCGACCGTCGCGAGGACGTCGGCCCGGCGCTCGAAGGGCGCGTACACGAGCAAATGCCCGCCGCCGCCGGCGCCGGTGATCTTCCCGCCCTTCATGCCCGCCGCGAGCAACGCCTCGTACAGCGCGTCGATGCGACGGTTGCTGATCTTGCTGCCGAAGCGCTTCTTCTGGAGCCACGCCTCGTGCAGCAGGTCGCCGAGGCGGTCGAGGTGGCCCTGGATGAGCGCCCCCTTCATGTCGGCCGCCATGCGCTTGGTGTCGTGCATCGCGGCGAGCGCGTCGCCGCCCGCCTGCACGTTCTTCGTCTGCTCCTCGATGATGCCGCCGGAGACCTCGCGGTCGCCGATCCAGAAGAGCAGGAGGTTGCGCTGCAGCGACTCGATCACGGCCGCGGGCGGGCGCAGCGGGTTCACGCGCACGAACTCGTCGCCGCGGAACTCGATGTAGTTGATGCCGCCGAAGATCGTGGCGTACTGGTCCTGCCGGCCGCCGAGGTTCTTCAGGTCCTGCCGCTCGGTGCGGTAGATGAGCTCGGCGAGCTCGTAGGCGTCGACGCGCCGGTCGGTCTCGAGGTGGTTGAAGCACGCGGCGACGGCGGCGGCGAGCGCGGCGCTGCCGCCGAGCCCGCTGCGCTCCGGGATGGGGGAGTAGTAGGAGAGCTCGAGCCCGCGCGCGCCCGGGTACATCCGCTTCAGGATGGCCTTCGCGAGGCGGTGGTCGTCGTCCGCCGTCAGCGCGTCGACGGAGGGGTAGGTGTTGCGCTTGCGCCCCGACACGGAGTGGATCACGACGGTGTCGTCGTCGCGCAGCCGCAGCGACGCCTCCATGTAGATGTCGATGGCCATGTTGGTGACGGCGCCGCCGAACTGCTCGGTGTAGGGCGACACGTCGGTGCCGCCGCCGCCGAGGGACAGGCGCGTGGGTGCCCGGCTGTGGATCATGACAGCGCCTCCTCCATGCGGGCGCGGAACGACGAGAGCGTGGAGAACGTGCCGATGTCGACGAACTCGCCCGACAGGGGGAGGACGGCGAGCCGCGCGGCGGGGAGCACGTCGCGCTCGAGCGAGAACGCGCCGGTCCGACCGGCGAGCAGGCGCCTCGTGAGCAGGTACACGCCGGCGTTGACGAGCCCGGGCCCGGCGGAGGCGTCCTTCTCGCGGAAGCCCACGAGCCGCCGCCCGTCGACGTCGAGGCGGCCGAACGCGGCGCAGTCGTCCCGGTGCATCCCGACGAGACACCCGTCGTAGCCTTCCTCCTCCCACGGGTCGCCGAAGAGCGCGGCGAAGTCGAGGTCGAGGTAGGTGTCGCCGTTGAGCGCGAGGAAGCGCTCGCCGAGCATCGGGAGCGCGTGGGCGATCGCCCCGCCGGTCCCCAGCGGCGAGGTCTCCACCGCGTAGCGGACGCGCCACCCGAATTGGGAGCCGTCGCCGAAGTACTCCGTCACCTGCTCGTGCCGGTACCCCACGGCGAGCACGAAGTCGGCCACCCCCGCGTCCGCGAGGCGCGCCAGCTGGTGCCAGAGGAAGGGCCGGCCCGCGACCGGCACCATCGGCTTGGGGATCGTGTCGGTGAGCGGGCGGAGCCGCGTGCCCAGGCCCCCGGCGAGGACACAGGCGACGAGCGGATCGGAGAGCACGCGCCAGTGTACCCGGATAGGGAAGGTGACGCATGGCAGGGCTCCGGATCCTCCAGGTCACGCGCGTCTTCTGGCCCAACATCGGCGGCATCGAGAAGCACGTGCAGTGGCTCTCCGAGCGCCTCGTCGAGCGGGGCCACGTCTGCGACGTCGTCACGCTCGATCGCTCCTTCGCGGACGGCTCGCCGTACCCCCCCTACGCGAAGCTCGGCGGCGTGAACGTCTACCGAATCCCCTTCGCCGGCAGCACGCGCTACCCCGTCGCGCCGCGGGTGCTCCGCTTCGTCGGGCGCTACGACGTCGTCCACGTCCACGCGATCGACTTCCTCGCCGACTGGCTCACGCTCACGAAGCCGATCCACGGGCGGCCCGTCGTGTTGTCCACCCACGGCGGCTTCTTCCACACCGACTTCGCGCCGCGCCTGAAGAAGATCTGGTTCCACGTGGCGACGCGCGCGCTCGTCCACCGCGTGGATCGCCTCCTGTTCACGTCGGACCAGGACGCCGAGCTCTTCGCGAAGATCACGAAGCGGGGCGAGACGTTGCGCAGCGCGGTGGACCTTCGCCCGTGGTCGCCGCTGCGGAACGAGCCGGAGCCCGGGAAGTGGGTCACCGTCGGGCGCGTCGACACCCACAAGGGGATCGCCCACCTCGTCCGCGCGCTCGCGGCGGTCCGGGATCGCGATCCCCGGCCGTTCCGCGCGGAGATCCTCGGCCCGGAGGTCGTGCCCGGGCTGGTCGACGAGCTGACCCGCCTCCGCGACTCTCTGGGGCTGCAGGATCGCGTCGTGTTCCGCGGGAAGGTGAGCTTCGACGAGCTCCGCGACGCTGTCCGCACCGCCGAGCTGGGCCTGTTCCCGGCCGAGTACGAGAGCTTCGGGCTCTCGGTGGTCGAGGCGATGGCCGCCGGCGTGGTGCCGGTGCTCAACGACATCCGCGCCTTCCGCTACTTCTGCGACCCGGGCCGGAACGGCTTCGTCGTGGACTTCAAGGACCCCGCGGCGGCCGCCGCCGCCATCCTCGCGGCGCGCGACCTCGGCGCGCGCCGCGCCGCCGTGAGCGACGAGGCGCGCCGCACCGCGGCGAAGTACGACTGGGACTACGTCGTGGGCGACATCGAGCGGGTCTACGCGGACCTCGTTGCGTCGCGGCGCCGCTCCGAGTAGCGTGGCGCCGCCATGCTGCTCGCCGCCCTCCCCATCGCCCTCGCGTTCGACGCCGACACCTTCGAGCTCTCCGGATCGGCGCTCGACGAGCGCGGCGGGTTGCAGCTCGCGTCGCCCGAGCTGGGCTTCCCCGGCGGGTTCTACGCGGGCGTCGCCGGCAGCTGGTCGAAGAACCCGCTCGTGAAGGTCTACGAGGACGGCTCGCAGGAGCCCGTCGTCGGGTCCTCCGTCGCCACCCACCTCGCCGCCGGGTACACCCTCGGGAAGCTCGCGCGCGTCGACCTCGACGTGCCCTTGTACCCGTACCAGGGCGCGGTCGGCGCCGAGGGCTTCGCCGCCGGCGACGTCCGGCTCGGCGCGGTGGTGCCCGTCGTCCGTGGGGAATTCGCGCTCGCCGTGGTGCCGGCGCTCGTGTTCCCGACCGGGAATGCGGACGCCTACACGGGCGGCGCGTTCGGCGGCGGGCTCGGGCTCTCGGCCGGCGCGTCGCCGGGCCGCAGCTTCCTCCTCGCCAACCTCGCGGTCGACGCGACGCGCACCGACACGCTGGGCGATCTGCAGGTCGGGACCGGGATGCGCATGGGCGCGGGCGGCGGCGTCCACGTCTCCGACGCGCTCACGCTCGGCGCCGAGATCGACTCGATGCTCACGCTCGCCGGAGGCCTCGGCCCCTTCAACAAGAACCCGGTCGAGCTGCACGGCTACGCCAGCTACGGGCGAGGCGGCGGCGTCACGGCCACGCTCGGCGCCGGCACCGGGCTCGTCGCCGGCGTCGGCGCGCCCGATCTGCGGCTGGTGGCGATGATCGGGTACCACGGTCCCGGCGCCGAGCCGAACCCCGACACCGACGAGGACGGCGTGCCCGACGCCGCCGACAAGTGCGCCGACGGCCTCGAGGACCTGGACGGCTTCGAGGACGGCGACGGCTGCGCGGACGTCGACGACGACCGCGACCGCATCGCCGACGGCAGCGACGCCTGCCGCTTCGACGCCGAGGACTACGACCGCTTCGAGGACGGCGACGGCTGCCCCGAGAAGGACAACGACGAGGACGGCCTCGCCGACGATCTGGACGCCTGCCCCGACACGAAGGGCCCGGGCGCGACCGGCGGCTGCCCCGACAAGGACACCGACGCGCTCGCCGACCACGTCGACAGCTGCCCCGACGCGCCCGGCCCCCGCTCCACGAAGGGCTGCCCCGACCGCGACTACGACCTCGTCGCCGACCGCGACGACACCTGCCCGACCGAGCCGCGCGACCCGCGCGAGGACCTCGCCCGCACCGACGGATGCCCGAAGCGCGTGTTCGTCGGCACCGACCGGATCGACAGCTGGTCCGCGCTCGTGTTCGACGCGAACCGGGCGACGCTCACGAAGGACTCGCAGGGGCTGCTCGACGAGATCGCGCAGGTGCTCAACGCGAACCTCGACATCACGCGCGTCGAGGTCGGCGTGCACACCGCCGACCTGGGCGACGACGCGAAGGCCCTGAAGCTCTCGCAGGCTCGCGCGCAGGCGATCGTCGATCACCTCGTGAAGAAGGGCCTCGTCGACGCGTCGCGCCTCACGGCCGTCGGCTACGGCGACGCGAAGCCGCCGCAGAACCAGCGCGCGACGGACCGCGCCGAGCTCCTCATCCGGGAGGTCGCGAAGCGCTGATCACCCGGGGAGCAGCGCCGTTCGGAGCCAGAAGGCGTCGAGCTGCCGGGCGAGCTCGCGGAACTCCTCGAGCCCGGTCGGCTTCAGCAGGTAGCAGCTCGCGCCGAGCCGGTAGAGCGTCGCGACGTCGTCGGGCGCGTCGGAGGAGCTGAGAACCACCACGGGGATGCCGGCCAGCCGTGGGTCGGCGCGCATCTCGCGGAGCACGTCCCGGCCGCTGCGCCCGGGCATGTTCAGGTCGAGGAGCACGAGGCGGACGGGGTCTCCGGGCGGGCAGGCCCGCAGGGTCGCGAGCGCGCGGTCGCCGTCCTCGGCCACGGAGAGGACACACGACGCGGCGGCGCGTGCGAGGCAGAGCCGCAACAGATCGACGTCGTCGGGGTTGTCGTCCACGACGAGGACATGGACGGGGCGGCTCATCACGACACCTCGGGAGCGACGGGGAGGGTGAAGCGGATCGTCGTCCCGGGGCCCGGCGCGGGATCCACCCAGATGCGCCCGCCGTGCCGCTCCACCACGCGCTTGCAGACGGCGAGCCCGATGCCGGTGCCCGGGTAGCGCTCCCGGGCGTGGAGGCGGCGGAACATCTCGAACACGCGCTCCCGGTGCTCCTCGGGGATCCCGATGCCGTTGTCGCGGACCGCGATCTCCCAGACGTCGCCGGCGCGCCGCGCCTCGACCGAGATCTCCGGCGACACGCCCTCCCGGCGGAACTTGAGGGCGTTCGAGAAGAGGTTCTGGAACAGGGCCACCATCTGGACGGCGTCGCAGGCGACGGTGGGGAGCGGCCCGACGGTCACCCGCGCGCATGACGACGCCACCGTGCCGCGCAGGTCCTCGAGCGCGGCGTTCGCGAGGGCCCCGAGGTCCGCCGGGCGGAAGGGCTCCGCGTGCCCCTCGACCCGCGAGAGATCGAGCAGATCCGTGACCAGCGTCTGCATTCGCCGCGCGTTCTCGACGATCCGGGCCAGCCGCCGGCTCGTCTCCGCGGTGAGCTGCGCGCCGGCCTCCTCCGCGACCAGCTCGGCGTAGGTCGTCACGACGCGGAGCGGCTCGCGCATGTCGTGCGACGCGACGTACGCGAAGCGCTGGAGCTCGAGGTTGCTGTGGTGGAGCGCCTCGTTCGCGCGGGCCAGCTCGGCCGTCCGCGCGGTCACCAGCACCTCGACCTGCACGGCGCGCGTCACGAGCTCCAGCACGAGGGTGCCGAGGAGGCCGACGAGCAGGAGCCCGCCGACGAGCACGATCCACGCGAGCGGCGATCGATCGCCGTACGACGCGGTCGTCGCCTCCACGCGCAAGCTGCGCCCCGAGAACGGGACGACCGTGGCCCAGGCGCGCCGGCCGAGCACGTCGTGGTCGACGAGCGGCTCGCCGGTCCCCTCGTCGGAGATGCGCAGCGCGATTCCGGGGCGTTCGCCCGGGGGGAGCACCCGGTCGACGAAGTCGCTCGCGTGGACCACGGCGACCACGAACCCCCGGACCTGCCCGGACCGCTCCACGGGCGCCACGATGAGGAAGCCTCGCTGCCCGGCGGGCTCCTGGACCAGCGTCAAGGGCGCCGTCGCGGCCGGGGCGCGCAGCGTGCGGGCGAGGTCGACCGCTTCGCGTCGCCTCGGCTCCGACGCGAGGTCCAAGCCGATCGCGGCCTCGTTCCCGGCGACCGGCTCCACGTAGTCCACCGGGACCCGCTCCCGGCCCTCCGCGGCGAGGAGGGGTGCCCACGCGAGCCCGCGGATGCCGGGCGCGCGCTCGAGGACCACGCGCGCGTACACGCCGAATTCCTCGCGCGTGACCACTTCGGACGCCGCGTAGAGCCCGACCACGCCCCGGAGCATGGCGGCGAGCTCGTCGGCCTCGTGGGCGAGCGTCGCGGCGAGATCGTGGGCGCGCGCCTCGAAGGCGGACTGCCTGCGAGCCTCCTCCCGGGACAACGTGTCGGCGTTCAGCACGACGGCCGCGGCGAACGCGATCGCCAGCGGCGCCGCGACACTCCAGCGCCTCGCCCTCCACACGGCGCGCGGCATGGCCACCCAGGTGAGCACGAGGGGCGTGGCCACGACGACGCCGACGGTGTCGCCGACCCACCAGGTGAGCCAGTGGTAGCCCGCGTCCCCGGGGGCCACGAGCCCGATCGCCGAGAGCGCGCCCGTGGCGACCGTGGCGTTCACGAGGCACCCGACGGGGCCGCCCACGGCGAGGAGGGGGACGAGCGAGCCCGCGCGGTCGAGCGGGTTGCCGTGGCCGGCGAGGCGGCGCGCGAGCTCCGTCGCGGAAGCCGCCTGCGCGAGCGCGCCCGTCGCGATCACGGACGCGACGAGGAGCCGTTCGATGGACGAGGTCCCGGGGCAGGCCACCGTCGCGTTCACGAGGAACGAGCCCAGCCACGTGCCGGCGAGCATGGTCCTGCCGCGCAGGAACACCATCGCGAACGCGATCCCCGCCGCCGGCCAGACCGCGGAGGCGTAGCCGGGCGGGACGGCGAGCAGGAGCGCGAGCCTTCCGGCAACGAAGTAGACGAGGGCGAGGGCCGAGGCTCCGCCGAGCCCCCGCGCGAGGGTGGTGTCCGCTGCCAATTCCGCCGGCTTCCCGCGGCCATCTAAGCACACTCTCGCGCGCCGCGTGAACGTGTGGTAGGCGGAGCGCTTCCCGGGAGTACCGCATGCCCGTCGCCATCGTCACCGGCGCCTCCACCGGCATCGGCAACGCGCTCGCGCGCGAGCTGGCGCGTCGCAAGTGGAAGGTCGGGCTCGTCGCCCGTCGCACCGAGCTGCTCGAGGCGCTCGTCGGCGAGATCCGCGCCGAAGGCGGCGAGGCGGCCGCGGCCTCGGCCGACGTCGGCGACCGCGAGGCCGTGCACGGCGCCGTGCAGGCGCTGGAGGCCGCGCTCGGCCCCTGCGATCTCCTCGTCGCGAACGCGGGGATCGGCAACCCCACCCCGGTGCACCGCGAGCCCTGGGACACCCTCGCGGAGATCATGCGCGTGAACTACTTCGGCGCGGTGAACGCGGTGGCGGCGGTGCTCCCGGGCATGCTGGCGCGCGGGCGGGGGCACCTCGCCGTCGTCTCGAGCGTCGCCGGGTTCCGCGGCCTGCCGATGCACGGCGCCTACAGCGCCAGCAAGGCGGCCGTCTCCACGCTCTTCGAGTCGTGGCGCATCGAGCTCGCCCCGCGCGGCATCGTCTGCACGGCCATCCATCCCGGCTTCGTCGACACGCCGCTCACGAAGAAGAACAAGTCGCCCATGCCGTGGATCATCCCGGCGGAGCGGGCCGCGGTGATCGTCGCCGACGGGCTCGAGGCCGGGCGCGCCGACATCACCTTCCCGTGGCAGTACCGCTGGCTCATGGGCGTCGCCCGCTGGTTCCCCAACTGGCGCTGGGACCGGGCGGTGGGGAGGCGCGCGAAGCAGTTCACCGACGGCAAGGCGGCGTAGCCGCGCTCAGGCGGGCCGCCTCGCCACGAAGAAGCAGCTGCCGCCGATGCCGAGGAGGCTCCCGAGCTTGTCCGGGACGGACAGCGCGCGCGCGACCGGCAGCGCCAACCTCGCGTAGGCCTTCTGGAAGCCCGACGCCTCGTGCCGCGGCGCGTCCTCCGCCATGCCGGCGGGCGCGGGCGCCTTGCGCCGCACGTGGCGCACCTTCCCGAGCAGCGGCATCCAGCGGTGATCGTGGAGCGGCTGGAGCCACACGTTGAAGGACTCCATGTCGTCGACGTGGAAGCCCTGGTGCTCGAGCAGCGTGCGCATCTGCAGGCGCGTGGGGAGGCGCTCGTGGAAGTGGCCGGCGGTCGCCTGGCGCGCGGCGTAGTCCGCGGGATCGCGCCAGCGCTGGAACCCGTCGAAGCTCTTCGCGATGTCGCGCACCGGCATGTGCGCCACGAGCCGGCCGCCGGGGCGCAACACGCGGAAGAGGCCCGAGACGGCGCGCTCGAGGTCGGACACGTGCTCCAGCACGTCGAAGGCGACGGCGGCGGCGAAGGAGCGGTCCGCGAAGGGCAGGGCCTCCGCGTCGCCGAGCACCCACCTCGTCTCGCTGTGGCGGGCCTCCGCGGCGCGGTTCTGCGCGCGCACCCACACGGGGGCGATGTCGAGGCCGCTGCCGACGATGCCGAAGCGCTTCTCGAGGTACGGAAGCGCGCCCGACCGGTGCCCGCCGATCTCGAGCACGCGGTCGCTGCGGGCGAGCGCGAGCGCGTCGAGCAGCGCGCGCTCGCGCAGGAGCATGAGGTTGTGCGGGTGCTCGAAGTCGGTGAACTCGCCGAGCTTGGCGTCGTAGATCTCGGCTTGCAGCACGTTGTTGTCGTCGCCTGCGCCGGGGCGCAGGTCCCAGCCGCCGTCGCGCGCCGGGTAGAAGCGCCCGCTCTCGCCGCGCAGGCCTCCCTCGGCGAGCGCGAGCGGCGTGTGGTCGACTGGGTCCACGAGGTGAGACGGCGCGTTCACTTCAGAGCTGCCCCAAAGCCTAGAGCCTAAAGCCTAAAGCCTCTCACTGCAGGTACCCCAGCCCCCGCAGCCTCTCCTCGATCATCCGGTCGGCCGCGCCGCCGCGCTCCACCTCGGGCGGGACGAAGGCGCGCGCCTCCGACCAGCGCACGCGGGGGCGGCGGGTCATGACCTCGGCGAGCACGCGCCCGTCGACGTCGTCGGGGACGGGGACGCCCATCGTGGCGAACAGCGTGGGGAGGATGTCGGCGATGTTGGCGTCGGGCAACGTGGCGCCGGCGCGGAAGTCCGGCCCCCACGCGCAGAAGAGCCCGTCGGGCTCGTGGTTGCCGCTCGCCCACCCGCTGGGCTCGAAGATCGTCTCGGGGCGCTCGCCCTCCGAGTAGTAGAACCACACGCTGTCGTCGTGGTGGGCGATCAGGAGGTCGGCGGCGAGCCCCACCTCTGGACCCCGGTACAGCTCCTCGCGGCGGAGCACGCCCGTGACGATGCGGTTCCCCTCCGGGTCGCGCAGGCCGAGGAGCCGCTCGCGCAGCCGCTCGATCACCGCGTCGGCCTCGGCGGGATCGACGCTGCCGCGGGCCTCGCGCCCCTTCAGGTTGAGGCGGATGGCGTTGGTCCCGTGGCAGTAGGCCTGCGTGCGCTCCCAATCGATGTCGGCCGCGAAGCGCGAGAGGTTGTCACCGCCGAACCTCAGCGCGGCGTCGCCGCCGAGGCGCTTCGCCAGCGCGATCAGCCGCCGCGTGTCGACGCCGGCGCGATCGAGCGCCCCGCGCACGCGCTGCAGGCGTCCGCGGGCCGCGCGCCCGCCCTCCTTGAACGTCAGGAACCCCTCCTGCGCCAGCCAGGTGTTGAGGAACACCTTGTAGCGACAGGGCCCGAACCCGTGGTCGGAGATGAACAACACGTTGGTGTCCGGGCGCGCGCGCTCCACCATCTCGGCGACGCGCGTGTCGAGGAGGCGGTACACGTCGAGGATCTCGTCGCGGTGGAGACCGGCGAGGCGGGCGTCGAAGCGGGGGTGCCGCTCGTCGAAGACGTGCCACAGGCAGTGCTGCATGCGGTCCATCTCCACCCACACGCAACAGAAGAGGTCCCAGGGCTCGCGCTCGAGCAGGTGCCGGACGAGGCGACCCTTGCAGTCGAGCATGGCGCGCAGCCGCGCGAGGAACGGTCGGACGTCGTCCTCGCGATCGCAGAGGTGGGTGTCGATCACGTAGTCGGGGACGAGGCGATCGAGCTCGGACGCGAACTCCGCGGGGTAGGTGAAGCCGGGCGCTTGCTTGCCGGGTGTGAGCATGTCACCGACGGCGACGCCGTTGATCTCGCGGGCCGGCCAGGTGAGCGGCAGGTTGACCGTGGCGACGCGGGCTCCGCGCTCCGACAGGAGCTCGAAGAGCGTGCGGGACTGCACGCGCGTGGAGTCGATGGGGCGGTACAGGTACGACCCGGACACCGGCTCGGTCCAATCGTAGATGCCGTGTTTCCCGGGGCCCTTGCCCGTCTGGTAGCTCGTCCACGCCGTCGCGGTCATGGGGGGCACCACCGACCACAACGGCCCGCGGGCCCCCTCGTCGCGCATGCGCCCGAGGGTGGGCATCACGCCCTCTTCGACGAAGCGATCGAGGAGCTTCCAGGTCGCTCCATCGAGCCCGATGACCATCGCCGGGCGGTCGACTGCCATTTCCACCTCTGCCTGAAACCGGGGTACGTTGTAGCCCGAACGGGCCGGGACCGGCCACGCAGGAGCGACTCTGGCGACTTCACAGCCCGGGCGGGCCCACCGCCCCCGCAGGACGATGCGGGACGAGGAGGCCGAGAGCCTCACCGAGATCCTGCACCTGCGGGACTACTGGCGCACGGTCCGCAAGCGCCTGTGGACCCTCATCACCACCTTCTGCCTGATCGTCGGGAGCGTCACCGTCGTCACGCTGCTCACGCCGCCGGTCTACGAGGCGAGCGCGTCGCTGCAGATCGACGCCCAGCCCCAGGGCAACACGAACCTCCAGGCGCTCGGGCAGTACGGCTCGGGCCAGTACCTGTCCGACCAGGAGTACTTCCAGACCCAGCACAAGAAGCTGCGCAGCCGGTCCCAGGCGCAGGCGGTCATCGAGCGGCTCGATCTGATGCGGCACGAGGACTACCAGGACCTCGACGAGTCCGAGGCCGTCGCCGCCCTGCTCGACCAGGTGGTGATCGAGCCCATCCCCAAGACCCGGCTCGTGTGGGTGTACGTGCGCTCGCACGATCCCGAGCTCGCCCGCGAGATCTGCCAGGCCTGGACCGAGGTGTTCGTCCAGCGCAACCTCGACGAGATCAACCAGGGTGTGCTCGGCAGCCTCGACTGGCTCCGCAACAAGGTGCAGAGCGCCGAGCAGGACTTCCGCGACGCCGAGGAGGCGCTGCTGGACTTCCGGCGGCGCAACAACCAGATCGCGATGTCCTCCCAGGAGAAGGGCAACCTCGTCGTCCAGCAGCTCGAGGAGCTGTCCAAGAAGCTCGCGATCGCCCAGGCCGAGCGCTCCCTGCGGCAGGCGGAGTACGAGTCGCTCCAGCGCACGTCGCGCACCGAGACGGACCTCCGACGGGTCTCCCTGCTCGTGACGAGCGAGCTGATGAGCGACCTGCGGGAGAAGTACAGCGCCCTGCGCGAGGACCGCGAGGCGCTGCTCAAGCGCTATCTCCCCGACGCGCCCGTGCCAGAGATGGTCGAGAACCGCTCGCGCATCGCGGACGTCGAGGCGCAGATCCGCTCCGAGGTGCAGGCCGAGTTGGGCCGGCGTGGCACGTTGCTCGCCCAGGCGCAGGCCCACGAGCAGGAGCTCGTGAAGGCGATCGACACGGTCACGTCCGAGTCGCTCTCCGAGAGCGCCGACGCCGAGTACAACGTGCTGCGTCGGGCGGTGGAGAGCCGCAGCACGCTGTACCAGTCCCTCCTCGCGAAGATGCAGGAGATGGACGTCACCTCGTCGCTGAAGGAGAACAACGTCCGCGTCATCGACGGGGCGGAGGCGAAGGACAAGCCGGTCGAGCCCAACTACGTCCGAAACATCGGCGTCTCCGTGCTCGGCGCGCTGCTCGTGGGCGTGTCGCTCGCCCTGTTCTTCGACTACATGGACACCACGATCAAGAGCCGCGAGGAGGTCGAGGCCCTCGGGATCCCGTTCCTCGGCATCATCCCGAGCGTCCCGGGCCTCGCCGGCGAGGGGTGGGAGGTCGCGCGCGAGCGCTACCTGTACTCGCTCAACTACCCGAAGAGCGCGTTCGCGGAGTTCTGTCGCAACATCCGAACCAACATCAACTTCACGGCGCGCGAGGACGGCAAGCCGCCCACGCGCATCCTCATCACGTCGGCCGGCCCGCGCGAGGGGAAGACGACCTCCTCGATCAACCTCGGCATCACCTTCGCGAGCACTGGCCGCCGGGTGTGTCTGATCGACGCCGACCTCCGCCGTCCGAGCCTCCACCACGCCTTCGGCCTCACCAACGAGTTGGGCTTCTCCAGCCTCATCCGCGGCGAGGCCCCGATCGACGCGGTCGCCCAGCCCACGCCCCAGCAGGGCCTGTTCATCATCCCGTCGGGCCCGCGCCCGCCCAACCCCGCCGAGATGCTCGGCTCGCAGGCCTGCCGCGACGCCCTCGCCCGCCTGAACGAGGCCTACGACCTCGTCATCATCGACTCGCCGCCGGTCGTCGCCGTCACGGACGCGGTGGTCCTCTCCACGGAGGTGGACGGCGTCGTGATGGTCGTGAAGAGCTTCAAGGTGGCGAAGGACCTCATCCTCCAGGCGAAGCGCCAGCTCGTGGACGTCGACGCCCGGCTCATCGGCGTCATCCTCAACGACTTCGACATCCAGCGGAAGTCGTACGGCTACTACTACTACTACACGTACTACGGCGCGGATCGCGAGGAAGTCGGCCGGGTGAAGCGCTCCGCGAAGGCATAGATGCGCGAGGGGAACGAGAACGTCGTCGCGACGCTCCTGCTGCTCGCCGTCGCGACGGCGGGCGTGGTGGCGGAGGGCGCGGTCGTGCGGTCGCACGGCGGCTGGGCGATCGCGGCGGCCGGCGTCGCGGGGGCCGCCTGGTGCCTGCGCCC
>JBMOQZ010000227.1:0-14240 GCA_049322475.1 Myxococcota bacterium
GCTCGTGGCCGTGATCGTGGCCGTGATCGTGGCCGTGATCGTGGCCGCGGGCCTCGGCGGGGGGGCGAGGGGCCGGCGCGGGGCGCGGGGCGGGGCGCGGCGCGGCGGCCTTCGGGGCTTCCTTGAGTCCGAGCGCGCGCTTCACGATTCGCTTGAGCAGGCTGAGCATGCGCCCGACTAACCGAACGGTCGCGCCGCCGTGGGTCGCCGGGGCTACACTCCCGGTCCGGGAGCTGTCCATGCGTCGGATGACCGTGCTGTTGCTCGTCCTGCCCGCCTGCCTCGCCGAGGAGAAGCCCGCGCGCGAGGAGGGGCCGACCTACTGGGCCGACGTCCGCCCGATCCTCGACCGCAGCTGCGCGCGGTGCCATCACGACGGCGGTTTCGCGACCTCCTTCGACGACGCGGCGACGGCGCAGGCCTTCGCGGCCGCGATGGCGACGCGCACGGCCGCCGGCGAGATGCCCCCGCCCGCGCCCGACCCCGAGTGCGCCCCCTACGAGGGCTCCGACGTCCTCTTCCTCGGCGACGACGACAAGGCGACGATCGCGGCGTGGGCGGAGGCGGGCGCCCCGCTGGGCGACGAGGCCGACGCGCCCGCGGAGGGCTGGAAGGCCACGGAGCTCGACGTGGACCTCGCGCTCTACGGCGCCGCCCCGTACCAGCCCGTCTTCGACGAGACCGGCAACGACTACCGTTGCTTCGTGCTCGACCCGGAGCAGGACGGGAAGGTGTACGTGACCGGTTTTCAGCCGCTCGTGGACAACGCGCGCATCGTGCACCACGTCGTCGTCTGGCTCGTGGACGTCACCGAGGACTTCGACGAGGGCGCCGACGGGCGGCCCGGCTTCGACTGCCCGGGCTTCGGCGAGGGCGACTGGGAGTTCTTCTCCGGCTGGGCCCCCGGGGGCCACCCGGTCACGTTGCCCCCGGGCATGGGCCTCGCGCTCGCGGCGCGGCACAAGCTCGTGTTGCAGATGCACTACTACGAGGCCTTCGAGGGCGCCGAGGCGGAGACCGACCAGAGCGGCTACGGCCTCGTCACCACCGACTCCGTCGACACCGAGGTCTACCAGATGCCGCTCGGCGTCTACGACTTCACCGTGCCGGCCGACACGAGCGACCACACCGAGACGATGATCGTCCCCTGGCAGGACAGCTGGGGCGACGTCGTCGTGATCGGCTCGTCGCCGCACATGCACGTGCTGGGCTCCGGCTTCGACTTCAAGGTGCACAAGGCCGACGGGACGGAGCAGTGTGTCGTCGAGATGGACGACTGGAACTTCCACAACCAGGTCACCGTCATGCTGGACGAGCCCGTGCGCATCGCCGGCGGCGACACCGTGGAGGTCACCTGCCACTGGGACAACAGCGCCGGCAACCCCGCCCAGACCAGCGATCCGCCGCAGGACGTGTACTGGGGCGAGGGGACCAACGAGGAGATGTGCTTCGCGTTTACGCTTGGTTACGAGGACTGAACCCCGTGGCGTGCGCACATCGGGGGGCATGCCGTACACGCTTCCCGCGTTGCCCTGGGACTACGCCGCGCTCGAGCCCGCGATCCCCGAGCGCATCGTCCAGCTCCACCACGACCGTCACCACCGCGCCTACGTCGAGGCGGCCAACCGCGCGGCCGAGCAGCTCGCCGAGGCCCGCCAGCGCGGCGACCTCGACGCCGTCGGCGCGATCGAGCGCGTGCACGCGTTCAACCTCTCGGGCCACACCCTCCACTCGCTCTACTGGCAGAACCTGACGCCCGCCGGGGGCGGCCGCCCGAAGGGCTCGCTCGCGCGGCAGATCGCCCGCGACTTCGGCGACTTCGACGCCTTCCGCGCCCAGCTCTCGCGGACGGCCGACTCGGTGACGGGCTCGGGTTGGGCCGTGCTCGCCTGGGACGTCGTCGGCGGACGGCTCGTCGTCGAGCAGATCCACGACCACGGGAGCGACTCCGCCCAGGGCGCGCTCCCGCTGCTCGTGCTCGACGTGTGGGAGCACGCCTACTACCTGAAGTACGGCCCCGACCGGAAGCGGTACGTCGAGGCCATCTGGGAGCTCTGGAATTGGGAGGACGTAGAGGCGCGCCTCGACGCCGCGCGCCGCGTCGATCTCGGGCTCCGCGGCGTCGTGGAGGTCGCATGATCGAGCAGGTCCGGGAGCTCTTGCGCCGCGAGGGTGTGTACTACGAGGCCGTGCCGCACCCGCCGGCCTTCACCGCCCACGAGCTCGCGCACCAGCTCCACGCGGGCGACGGCGTCGCGCTGAAGGTGGTGGTCGTGGAGCTCGACGGGAAGACCGCGTTGTGTGTCGTGCCGGCGTACGCCCGCGTCGACCTCCACCGGCTCGCCGAGGAGGCCGGCGCGCACCGCTGCACGCTCGTGCCCGAGACGCGCTTCGCCCACCTCTTCCCGGGCTGCGAGGCCGGCGCCATGCCACCCCTGGGGAGCCTGTGGGGGCTGCCCGTGTTCGCGGACGCGCGTCTGTGCGAGTCCAACCGCGTGGTGTTCCCCGCGGGCTCGCACGCGGAGGGGATCCGCATCTCGTGCGCGGACTTCCTGCGCGTGTCGGGCGCGCGCCTCGTCGAGTTCGAGCGTCCGCTGGCGCCGGCCTAACGCTCGAGGATGACCAGCGTCTCGACGTGCTCCGTCCCCGGGAACATGTCGTACGGCTGGACGCGCGTCGGCCGGTAGCCGGCCTGCGTCGCGGGCCGAACGTCCCGGGCGAGCGTCGCCGGCTCGCAGGAGAGGTACACGATCGCGCGCGGCCGCGTCACGAGGAGCGTCTGGATCACGCCGGGCGCGCCGGCCCGGGGAGGATCGAGGAGCGCCACGTCGAAGAAGTGCTTCCCCGCCGTGAGCCTGCCGGCGTCGCCGCGCACGATCTCGGCGCCCGGGCAGTTGACCCGCGCGTCGGCGACGCTGGACGCGTCGGTCTCGACCAGCGTGGCGGGCACCCCGCGGGCCACCGCGCGCGCGGAGAGGTTCCCGACGCCCGCGTAGAGGTCCAGCAGGCGGGCCGGGGCGAGCCGGGCGAGGACGGCGTCGACGTCGTCGACGATGCGCGCGTTGACCTCGAGGTTCACCTGGTAGAACGACCCGGGCGACACCCGCAGGCCGTTCACGCGCAAGGTGGGGTCGCCGGCGAGCACGCGCCCCTTGCACCACACGTTCCCGCCGATGTCCGCGGGTCGCTCCAGCACCACGGCGACCCTCTCGCCGTCGCTGCGGATCTCGACCTCGCCCCGCACCCGGCCGGCGATACGCGCGGCCTCGGCGACGACCTCGGGCCTCGCCACCTCGTCGAGCGGGACCTCGACCCAGGTGTGGGTGCCGGGCCGGAAGAACCCGAGGCGCCCCTCGGGCGAGGCCTTGAGCGCCACGCGCGCCCGCGCGCCGGCGTGCCGCGGGGAAGGGACGATGGGCGACACCTCCGCCTCCACGCGGCCCTTGCGGAGCGCGTCGCGGACGCGCGCCTCGCGGATCGCCAGCTGTTCCTCGACGGGGAGCCCCGCGAGCGGGAGGACGCCGGCCTCGGCGGCGGTGGTCATCGCCAACGGCTAATCTCGGGAGACGATGCGCGCGCGCCTCCGCGACCTGTGGCTCCTGCTCGCCGCCCCCGGCGAGTGGTCGGCGAGGCGTTACGCGCGCGACAACCGGATGGCGTTCGTGGCGCTGCGGCCCGCGCGATGGAGGAAGCTCGATGAAGACGTACAAGAAGATGCACGGGATGCAGGTCGCGACGGTCGGCGAGGGCGCGATCGTCGGGAAGCTCGATGACTTCCAGTTCGACCTCGAGTCCGGAGTCGTCTACGGCTTCCGGCTCCGGGGCCCCGGCGTCTTCGCGAAGAGCGCGGGCGTCGCCGCCGACCAGCTCGCGTGCTTCGGGCGCGACCTCGTGCTCCTGAAGACGGAGACCGCGCTCGAGTGGGGCGGCGAGCGCAACGAGGAGGAGGGCCGCGCGTGGGCCTCCACCTGGGGCGGCACGCGCGTGATGACGCGCCGCGGCGCCGGCATGGGGCAGGTCGAGGACTTCGTCCTCGAGGCCGATCCCCCGCGCGTGCGCGCGCTGCTCCTCGACGGCAGCCGCATCGTCCCCCTGGACGGCCGCGTCGCCACCGGCCGCGACGGCGTCATCGTGGAGGATCCCGCCGTCATCCAGGACATCCCCGAGGACACGGAGGAGGAGACCACCGACTGGTGGACCCGCGTGAAGGGTGCGTTCTCGAGCGACGAGAAGAAGCCCGGCTAGAACCACCGCCGCGCGCGGAAGATCGCGAGCAGCCCGAACACACACGCGAGCATCACCCCCACCACCACCCAGAAGGCGTGCGGGTGCTCGGCGAAAGGGATGTCGACCACGTTCATCCCGAACGCGCCGGAGATGATCGTCATCGGCAACAGCAGCGTGCTCACGACCGCGAGGTACTTCATCACCTGGTTCAGCCGGTCGTTGGCGGCGTTGACGTGCAGCTGGATCGAGCCGTTGCAGACGTCGAGCAACAGCTGCGTCTCGTCGCTGATGAACTCGACGTGGTCGAGCACGTCGCGGAAGTACATGCGGCCTTCCGCGGAGATGTCGGTGTTGTCGGCGTCGACGAAGCGCCGGATCACCTCGCGCTGGGGCAGCGTGATGCGCCGGAGCGTGAGGAGGTCGCGCCGGAGCCGGATGAGCTCCTCCACGGGGCCCTTCCGCTTCGGGTCGGGCCGGCGCCGCTCGAGCTCGTCCACCTGCTCCTCGAACAGGAACAACATCGCGGTGGTCTCGTCGATCACCGCGTCGAGCAGCGCGTGCAGGAGCCGCTCCGCGGTGGTGCCGACCCGCTCCGGGTAGTCGGAGAGCGCCTTCGTGACGGCGTCGATCGCCGTGAGTGGCTGCGAGCGCACGGTCACCACCAGCTTCGGCCGGATGAAGACCTCGATGCCCACGGTGTCGAGCGGGTCGTCCGGCGTGGAGCGGTCGAGCGCCTGGATGACCACGAAGCTGTGGGTGGGGTAACGCTCGAACTTCGACCGCTTCTGCGGGTGGATGCAGTCCTCGACCGCCAGCGGGTGGAACTGGAAGCGCTTCGCGAGGAGCTCGATGTCCTCGGCCGTGGGCGACTCGATGTCCACCCACACCGCGCCCTCCTCGGGCAGCTGGAACGCCAGCGCGAGCGGCGCGTCCGCCATCGGCGTGCGGTCGTGCAGGTGGTGCGTGCGGATCATCGGGTCCGCACGCTATCACGCCTAGTACACGGGCATGCTCGGGTCGATCTGCTTCGCCCAGGCGGTGATGCCGCCCTCGAGGTTGGTGACCCGGTAGCCCTGGTCGGCGAGCACCTGGGCCGCCATCGAGGACCGCCCGCCCAGCTTGCAGTGGACGAGGATCTCGCGGTCCTTCGGGATCTCCGCGAGCCGCTGGGCGACCTCGGTGTGGGGGATGAGCGCGTCGGCGAACGGGAAGCGGACGATCGCCGCCTCGCTCGCGTTGCGCACGTCGAGCACGAAGGGCTTCCAGCCCTCCGCGAGGCGACGCGACGCCTCCTCCACCGAGATGCGACCGAACTGCCCCGTCACCACGGGCGCCTCCTCGCGCGAGCCCTCCCGCTTGGGGACCCCGCAGAACTGGTCGTAGTCGATGAGCTCCGTGATCGCCGGCGCGTCCGGATCGCGGCGGAGCTTGAGCTCGCGGAACCGCATCCCCAGCGCGTCGAAGAGCAGGAGCCGCCCGGACAGGGTTGTGCCCACGCCGAGCAGGATCTTGAGCGTCTCGTTGGCCTGGATGCACCCGACGATGCCGGGCAACACACCGAGTACGCCGCCCTCCGCGCACGAGGGCACGAGGCCCGGGGGAGGGGGCTCCGGGTACAGGTCGCGGTAGTTGGGGCCGTCCTGGTAGTTGAAGACGCTGGCCTGGCCCTCGAAGCGGAAGATCGAGCCGTACACGTTGGGCTTGCCGAGCAACACACACGCGTCGTTCACGAGGTAGCGCGTCGGGAAGTTGTCCGTCCCGTCCACCACCACGTCGTAAGGCCCGAGGATACGCAGCGCGTTCTCGCTCGAGAGCGGCTCCTCGTAGACGTCCACCTGCACGAACGGGTTGACGTCGAGGATGCGCTCCTTCGCGCTCTGCACCTTCGGCTTCCCGACCGTCTTCGTGCCGTGGATGATCTGGCGCTGGAGGTTGGACGCGTCGACCACGTCGAAGTCCACGATGCCGATGCGCCCGACGCCCGCGGCGGCCAGGTACAGAAGCAGCGGCGAGCCGAGCCCGCCGGTGCCCACGCACAAGACGCTGGCGCGCTTGAGCTTCTGCTGTCCCTCCATGCCCACCTCGGGCAAGATGAGGTGGCGCGAGTACCGCGCGATCTCGTCGTTGCTGAGCATTCAGGCCCCCCCGGCGATGCTGGGCACGATGATGAGGGTGTCGCCGTCCTTCAGCGGCGTCGCCTCCTTCTCGAGGAAGCGGATGTCCTCGTCGTTGAGGTAGACGTTCACGAAGCTGCGGAGCTTGCCGTCGCTGCCGCGGAGGTGCTTCGCGAGGTCGGGGTACCGGGTGGTGAGCGCGTCGAGCGCCTCGCCGGCGCGGGCGGCGTCGACGGGCACGCTGGCCGCGCCGGCGGTGTAGGCGCGTAGAGCGGTGGGGATGGAGATGGTGACGGCCATTCAGTCCTCCGTGCGGATCTCTTCTTCGTCCATGGCGCCGCGGTCCTCGCGCAGGCGCCACGACTGGGTGGTCGCGACGTCCCCCTTCACGACCGAGGCGATCACGTAGCTCATGTTGGGGAGCGCGTGATCGCGATCGAAGTCGGACCAGCGGGACGGGTGGTCGGGGTGGGAGTGGTAGTAGCCGACGACCTCGAGGCCCTCGGCGGCGAGCTTCTCCTCCGCGCGCATCAGCACGAGCCCGCTCACCTGGTAGCGGTTCTTCGGCGAATCGGCTCGCTCGTTCACGAGTGATACAACGAGCGACACATTCCACGTGTCGCGGGACCCTGCGAGGATGCCCACCACCTCGTGGGGGTACCCCTCGCGAGCGTGGGCCCACAGCTTCTCGAGCTCGGCGCGGCGGATGGTCAGGGCCACAGGTGGGCCTCCGAGAGGTAGCGCTCGCCCGAGTCGGGGAAGAGCGTGACGACCACGCCGCGCTCGAGCTTCTTCGCGACCTCGATCGCGCCCCACAGGGCCGCGCCCGACGAGACGCCCACCAAGAGGCCCTCCTCGCGGGCGAGCCGCCGCATGAGCGTGATGGACTCCTCCGTCGGGGCGCCGAGGTCCTCGTCGGCGAGGGAGCCGTCGTAGATCTTCGGGACGATGGCGGTCCCGAGGTGCTTGAGCCCCTCGAGGCCGTGGAACGGCGAGTCCGGCTGCACCGACACGCAGCGGATCGCCGGGTTCAGCTCCCTGAGGCGCCGGGAGGTGCCGACGAACGTGCCGGTCGTCCCCAGGGTGGCGACCCAGTGCGTGACACATCCGGATGTGTCACGCCAGATCTCCTCGGCGGTGCCCGTGTAGTGGGCGCGCCAGTTCGCGTCGTTGCTGTACTGGTCGAGGTAGTGGTAGCGGTCGGGAGACTCGCCCACGAGGCGCCGGGCCTCGCGGATGGCGCCGTCGCTGCCCTCCAGCGGGTCGGTCTCGACGATCTCGACGCCGTACGCGCGGAGGATCTTCTTCCGCTCGAGGTTCGCGTTCTTCGGCAGGCAGAGCGTGAGCTGCAGGCCCTTCGCCGCGCAGATCATGCCGTAGGCGATCCCGGTGTTGCCGGAGGAGCTGTCGAGGAGGCGGACGCCCGGCCGGAGGTGCGGCTCGGCGGCGGCGACGATCGCCGCGGCGGCGCGGTCCTTTACCGATCCGCCGGGGTTGAACCACTCGCACTTCGCCCAGACCTGCACGTCGGGCGACAACACGCCGCGCACCACGCGCTCGAGGCGCACCAGCGGCGTGTTCCCGATGCGGTGCAGCAGTGACACGAAGGCTCCATCGGTGCATCACGTAGCACCGATGGCCTCGAAACAGCAAGGCCGAACGTGGGCGGGTGTAGTGGAGGCGACCGAGGGGTCAGGCGGTCCGGCGACGGGGGAGGGTGACGGGGAATGGCTCGATGAAGTCGGTCGGGCGGCGGGTCCACTCGGCGGAGGCGAGCGAGACGGGCTCCCATGTCACGGAGGGGAACATGTCGACCCAGCCGACACACGCGTCGGCGGGGGTGCCGTCCACGAAGACGGTCGCGAGAAAGGAGCCCCCCTCGGCCGCCTGTCCCGTGATCACGCGGATCTCGCCGCTCGGGAGGAGGAAGGGGTCGGGGTCGAGGTACTCACCGAGGCGCGTGCTCTTCAGGAGGCGGTCGGGGGATGGCCGCGGCCTCCGGGTCCAACTGCCAGGCCAGGGGCGTCCACCTTCGGACCAGGCCCCGGAGGTCGCTCTCCTGCACGATCGCGGCCTCCCACGGCCAGTCTTCCTCGTCGTAGGCAGGTGGCGACGTGAGCAGGGTCACACGGTCGCTCGGCACCATCGCGCAGGCCGTCCCGCCCCAGAACGCGTCCTCGCCGAACGCGTCGAGGTAGGCGAGCGCGGCATCGGTGTAACCCGCCTCGAGGTCCTCGAAGGGCGTGAACTCACCGGCCTCGGGGTTCGGCTTGTCCGGGTTGGCGATGGTGTTGTGCTCTACCACGTAATAGAGGTAGAGGTCGTCGTTGGCGTCGAACGCGGCCGCCGGGACGCTGAGGTAGGGGCGGAAGCCGTTGTAGACGCGACCCGCGTCGTACGGGTCGGCCGTGGCGTCCGGTTGCGGCAGGGCGCGGAGGCCCGAGACGAGGAGGTGGGGGCCCTCCACCTTGCCCGTGGTGGTGCTGAAGTCGAGGTTGTCCGACCAGTAGGCGACGATGTCGAAGAAGGCCTGGCCTTTCCCCGGCGGCATGACACTCGTACGACAGGTGCTGCGGGCGAGGATCATCAGCCACCCGCCTCCCCGGCTGCTCGGCACGGCGACGACGCAGGGGTCCTTGTAGTCGATCTGCCAGGTGCCACCGGAGGGGGTGGTGGTTGGGCCGCCCGTGCCGTAGGCGGTCACGACGTCGACCGACATCGCGAAGCCGGTCTTGCGGGAGGGGACGCAGGTCGGGACCAAGACAGGAGCGGCATAGGGCGCGGCGCTCGGATCGGTGTTGAGCGGCGCGGGCCTGATCACGTCGAACGAGAAGTCGTCGGGGCGGCTCCAGGAATCCAGATAAAAGAGATGGCCGCTGCCGCAGGACGCCACTAGACTCTCCAACGTCAGGGGATCCCAGAATCCGTCTGAGGTGTCGGCGCTTTGCCAGAGGGCGACGGAGGAGACCCCGAACATGCGGAGGCGTCGGCTCCGCCGTGTGCGCCCATCCTGGTATTCGTAATTGCCCATGGGCAGGAGCACCGTGCTCGTGCTCGTGATGCCCACGAGGTCGCCGAGCAGGGTCGTGGAGAACCGCGTGAGTGAGTAGGCGCCCCCGATGGGGGACGCAGTCGACCCGGCCATGAGGTCTCCGCGGGTCAGGGGGGGAATTGGATCCCGTCGTGCACGCGCCGCCAGCCCTCTCCCTGGTCCTCGAAGCAGTGGACGTGCCCGTCCGTGCGCACGCCACAGGAGGTGTAGCCGCCGTGAACGAAGTCCAGAAACGCGAGGTCTTCGGGCGGGAGGGCAAAGTGCCCTCCCGTGCTGGAGATCGGATCTCCACAGCGGACGGTCCCGTCGGTCCGAATTCCGCAGACTGCGGCGCCGATGTCGATGGCTTCGAACGGCCCCTCGTCAGGGATGTCCCATCCCTCCGACGCGAGAGCCTCGTCCCAGACGACGATGTCCCCGTCCGTGGTGACACCGAGTCCACCATCGAGGCTCATCGAGACTTCGCGAGCACCTGCGATGTCGACGAAACGAATGTCTTCGGGGGGCGTGGTGGGCGGAGGGTCGGCGGTCGTCGCCATCCGCACCAGACCATCGGACCGCAGAGCATACAACGTGGCGTTACCCCCAGCCAGCTCCGTGTACCCTTCGGCTCCGTAGGGCCAGGAGGGAGGGTCAGCGCCATAGGGCTCGTACCAACCGGTGCGGCAGGTCACGTCGCCGTCGAGGTCGGTCGAACAGTAGACGTAGTCGTGGTATCCCGTGAACAGGACCACCTCGAGATAGTGGTCCACGGCCTCGGTCCCGTACTCGTGGAAGTGCAGCTTCCCGTCCGGCGTGCTCCACGCGATGTAGGAGTTCTGCCACACGTGGAGGTCGACGACCGGCCCCTCGATGTGCTCGGGGAAATCGGTGTACAGGTCTCCCCAGCAATCCGCGCTCCCGTCCTCCCGCACCGCGCAGGCGATGCTGGAGGACGCCTCGATCCGCACGTAGTCGTCCCGTGTGCTCACGTACGGCGCCGTGTCCTCGATCACAGGTTCGCCGGTGTCCGCGTCGCCGTCCGTGTCCGTGTCGCCGTCCGCGTCGGTGTCGCCGTCCGCGTCGGTGTCGGCGTCGCCGGGGGTCCCGTCGCTCATCCCGGTGGGGGTGTCGCCTTTGTCACGGAAATCGTGCGCCCGGCAGGCCAGGAGGACGACGGCCCACGCGACCCTCCGCACGGCCTAGCTCTTCAGCTCGATCTCGAGGACCACCGTCACGTGGCCGCTCTCGATGGTCGGGACGCCCGTGTTGTTCTTGACCTCCACGCCGTAGCGCATGAGGAGGCCGAACGCCGTGTCGGTCGTGAACCAGCTGCTGATCACGCCGGTCTTGTCCGCCGTCTGCGCCGGAAGGATCTCCGAGGCGGACGACCAGCTCTTGCCGAGCACGCTCCAGTACGTCGTGACGCGGGCCTGGAACGCGGCGGTGGCGCCTTCACAGACGTAGTGCGCCCGGATCTGCTCGATCATCGGGCCCAGCGCGCGGATCTCCGGGACGTCGTAGACGTCCACCGTCCAGACGCTGTCCGAGCCGCTGGACTTGTAGAGCATGTCCTCGCAGAGCACGACCGTGAGCGCCTTCGGCATCCCGCTGCCTTTCCCGCCGAAGGACTGGGACTGCGCCGTCGCCGGCACCAGGTTGCGGAGCCCCGTGGCCCCCCGGACGTCGTTCCCGCTCACCGTACGCTTGGTACCTCCGCAACCGCAGTCGTTCATGTCGTCGCCCCTCGCGACGTCGGAACCGTACCACACGAGCCGCCCGTCGCCACGCTGCGCCCTGCGGAAAGAGTTTGCCGCCGTCGCAGCCAGCTTCCGAGCCAGCGAGCGTCGGCATCGCAGGCGGTCCGACGCTTGACCCGTCAACGCCCCTCCAGCTTCCGGATCCGCTCCTCGACGATCGCGCGCGTCGGCCGGCCGGCGAACCGTCGGGCCACGACCTGTCGCGCGACCTCCGGGGTGGTGGCCGCGAGGAGGAGCAGGGCCTCCCCCTCGATGCCGAGCCGGATGCACGCGATCGGGTCCGACTGGCGCTCTCCCTTCGCCGCCTCGAGCTCGCGGGTCAGCTCCTTCCGCCACTTCTCCGCGGAACGCCAGGACCCCGTGGCCGCCGCGCCGCGCGCCCACTCGACGTGGGTACCCACGTCCCGAGGAGGAGCGCCCGCGCGTGGCCACGGGCGAGGCCTCGGACCATCGCTCGAGGCGCGAGCCCGGCCGCGCGCCCGAGCGCCGCCATCGTGCGTTCCTGCTGCTCTGCCGGGACGTCCTCTCCGAGCGTCACGCGCGTCGCGCGGCAAGGCGAAAGGTCCCCCGCCCGTATTCGCGCCTCGCCCTCCGCGAGATCGCGCATCCACGCGATCGTCAGGACGAAGTCCGGCGGCAATCCAGGGGGGGGGAGAAACATCGGGTCAACCGAGGGCAGGCCCGCATCTTACCCCCACGCGCTCCCGACGCCGCCCCTACTCGTCGCGCGGCGCGTCCTCGCCCCAGAAGCGCCTGTCAAGGAGCTCGACGGCGTCGCAGAAAGCGGGCGGATGAAGAGGAGGCGACCGAGGGGTCAGGCGGTCCGGCGACGGGGGAGGGGGCGGGGGATCTCGACCCCGTGGGGGTGGCGGTCGACGAGTCGGCGCCTACGCGCGTGTCATCCCGAGGAGATACCGCGGGCACGAATGGAAGCAACTCGGCGCGTTTCAAAGAACGCCAGCCGTAACTTCAGAGCAGACTGCACCAAACGTCCTCGTCCGGCAGAACAATCATCGTAAATGCCGACCACGTGGAAGTAACTGGCTGCGTTCGAACGGACGACACGCGTTCGTTCCGGAGGTGCCGGGCCCCGCCCACACTCCGGATCCCACGTTCGGACCGGGTCGCGCACGCGGTCCATCGTCACGCGGCCCACCCTGTTGCAGCCCGGCCTACCTGAGCCCCCCGGAGTCACGCCTCCGCACGCCAGCCGCTCGCGCTCGGGCTTGACGACGCCGTAGCGGCGGCCGGATACACCCGCGCCCATGCCCTGGTTGCTCGCGACGCTCGCGCTCGCCGCCGAAGGCGCGGCGCTGGTGTTGCCGCCGGGGGAGGACCCCGCGGCCTGGAAGGCGCCGGCCACGCTCGCGGGCTTCCGGGTGGGCGACGCCACGGCGTCCGACCGAGTCGAGATCGTCGTGAGCGAACGCGGGTGGACCCTGCGCGCGTGGAACGCGGCGGGGCACTCCCGCGTCATCGGTGTGGCGCCGGCGCGCTCCGCGGACGGCCGCGAGGACGTCGCATGGCTCGCCGCGAGCCTCCTGCACTCGCTCCCGGAGGGGCCCGCCCCCGCTCGCTCCCGCCCCTCGTCGCCCGAGCCGGCCGCTCCCGTGCGAGCGACCGCGCCCGCGCCGCCCCCCCGCGTGGCGAAGGAGCTTCGGCCCGCGGAACGCGACGCCGAAGCCGGCGAGCCCGTGTCGCCGACGCCCGCCGTGGAGGCCGCGCCCACCGCGGGACCGACAGTCGTTGTCGCCGGCGAGCCCGGGTCGCCGACGCCCGCCGTACAGGCTGCGCCCACCGCGGGACCGACAATCGTTGTCGCCGACGAGCCCGAAGCGACAGTCGTTGTCGCCGGCGAGCCCCCGACGCCGGAGCCGTCCGCCGTCGCGTTGACCACGTGGGTCCTCCTCGGCCCCGCCGTCTCCTGGCGCGACGGCACGGCGCTCGCCGTCGCAGGCGAGCTCGGGGCGGGCGTCCGGTCGGGCTCCTTCTGGGTCGGCGCGACGGGGTCGCCGTCGACGCCGCGCGCGCTGGCGGCGGCCCCGGAGGGCACGCTCTCCGCGGTCGACGTCCGCGCGATCGCGGCGTGGTCGCCCGACCTCGGCGTGGCGCCCTGGCTCGCGACCCACGTGGGCGCCTCCTGGCACCGGTTCGGGCGGGCGGACGAGCGCCTCGACCTGTTCCCGGTCCCGGTGCTCGCCGCGGAGGCCGGCGCGGAGGTGCGGATGGGGCCGTGGCTCCGGCTCTCGCCGCGGCTGCGCGTGGCCGGCGACCTCGATCGGACCCGGCTCGTGCTCCCGGACCGGACCGTGACCCTGTCTCCGTGGCAGGTCGAAGCCGCGCTCGCGCTCCGCGGCGCGTGGGAGTGATCCTCCCGTCGGCCCGCGGCGTCTGAGGTCGCCATGCGGGAGACCGAGCCCTCCGCCGCGCTGCTCCGCGCCCTCCACGCCGGGGACCCCTCCGCGCGCGGCCTGCTCGTCGAGCTCTGGGGGCCCGCCGTCCTGCGGTGGTGCGCACGCATCGGCGGACCGCGCATCGACGCCGAGGACGCCGCGCACGACGTGTTCGAGCGCGTGCTCGCGAGCGTGCACCACGTCCGCGAGCCCCGCGCGCTCTCGTCCTGGATGTTCCAGACCACCCGGCGCGTCGTCGCGGACCGCCGGCGCCGCGGCTGGCTCCGCTGGTGGGTGCCGGGCCTCGTCCCCGAGGTGCGGTCGCCGTCCCCCGGACCCGCGCTCGACGCCGAGACGGCCCAGCTCGCCGCGCGCGTCCGCGAGGCCCTCGACGTCCTCCCCGCGGAGCTGCGCGAGGTGCTGGTCCTCTGCGAGATGGAGGACCGCGACGGCACCGAGGTCGCCGCCCTGCTGGACGTCCCGCTCGGCACGGTGAAGAGCCGCCTGCGTCGCGCGCGGGAGCGCTTCGAGGCGGAGGCCGTGCGCCGCGGCATCGCGCCCGACCGGGGGTCGCCGTGAAGCCGCTCGACGCCGCCCGCGCCGCCACCGAGCCCTCGCCGGAGGCCGTCGCCCGCCTGAAGCGGCGGATCGCCTGGCCCTCGGAGGCGCTCCACGCCGCCGCCGTCGACCCCGGCGAGCGCGCGCTCGCCGGCCT
>JBMOQZ010000228.1:0-14213 GCA_049322475.1 Myxococcota bacterium
CGGCACCGCGGGCAACACGTCCGCGTGGGCGGCGAGGCGCGCGAGGTCGCCGGGCAGCGCGGGGGTCGGCGCGAGCACGAGCGTGGCGCCCGCGCGGAGCGAGAGCCAGAGCTGCGAGAGGCCGTAGGTGTGGTGGAGCGGGAGCGCGCAGAGCACGCGCTCGCCGGCGCGGTAGGGGACGAGCGCCTGCATCGTGCCGGTGACGAACGCCACGGAGGCCTCGGTGAGCGCGACGAACCGGGAGCGCCCGGTGCTGCCGGAGGTGCCGATCCCCCAGCCGACGGGCGGCCCGGGATCGACCGCGAGGGTCGCCGGCGAGGGCAGGGCGTCGACGACGGCGCGGGGACGCAGCGTGGGAGGAGCTCGCCGGCGAGCCGCGGATCGACGGGGCAGGCGACGGCGCCGCACGCGCGCGCGCCGAGGAGCCCGGCGACGAGCGGTCGCCCGTTGGGGAGCACGACGGCGACGCGGTCCCCGGGGCGGACCCCCGTTTCCCGGAGGGATCTCGCCACGCCGCCCGCCGCCGCCGCGAGCTCCGCGCGGGTCCAGGCCCCCCCGGGGTCCTCGACGGCGGGGGCGTCGCCGGCCCCGTCGACGAGGTCGGCGAGCGTGGCGTCGGTCAGAGCCAGGGTAGCCACGCCTGCACCATCCGCCGCGCCGGCTCGTCCGGGCGCGACAGCTGCATGAGGAAGCCGTGGGCCACGATCACGAGGAACGGCATGCCGACGGCGGGCACCCAGGCCGGGACGCGGCTCCGCGGGCGTCCCTCGATCCACGCCGCGACGCCGCTGCGGGCGCGGTGCTGGCGCCACGCCGCCGTCGCCGCGCTGACGGCGCCGTCGAGGACCCAGCGGAGGAGCACGAAGGTGGGGAAGACCGCGAGCGCAGTGTGGTGCATCCCGGAGATGACGAACACCACGAAGATGCCGACGGCCATGCCCCAGCCGCGGGAGGGGAACCACGGCCGGAAGTACACGTCGGACAGCATCTTGTAGCGCCAGGTGTTCGCGCGCTTCCAGTAGTCGAGGAAGTCGCGGGCCTTCCAGGGCTCGTCGATCGGCGCGCGGACCGGGATGCCCAGCATGCGCAGCGTGCCGGCGTCGAGCAGCAGCACGCCCGCGACGCCCGCGAGGGCGTCCGCCCAGTAGGCCGCGGAGTGCACGACCGCGCTCGCGAGGTCGAGGCGCTCGAGCCGGCGCCACGGGCCCCAGGGCCCGGCCGCCTCCGAGGCCACCACGAGGAGGAGCCCGACCGCCGCGAGCGCGCCGCCGCGCAGCACGGTGTCCGCCGAACGGTCGACCCGTCGAACGTCGTCGAGCGGCACCGGGTTGGTGGCCGCGACCTGCGCCGTGAAGACGTACCGCGTCAGGTCGGCGAGCGTGTGGGCGCGCGCCGCGCCCGCGAGGATGACGAGCTGCAGGAGCGAGCCCAGGACCCGCGGCGCGTGAGGCACGTCCAGCGGCCACAGCGACACCGTGCCGATCGTGGCGGCGACGATCGTGGTGTTCCTCACGACGGGTCGGTCGAACGGCAACACGCGGGCGAGCGCGACGACGGCCAGCGGCGCCGCGAGCAGGACGAGGCCGTCCGCGTCCCATGCGAGGTAGCGCACGGTGGCCCACACGAGCCCGAGCCCGACGAGCTGAGCGGCGTACAGCCAGCGCGCGGGAGCGAGCGCCGTGAGCGCGACCGCGGCGAGGATGGCCGGCACCGCCGCGCGCCACGTCACCGCGTCGGGCGCGTCCGAAGGGACGAGCGCCGCGACCCCCACCAGCCCGGCCGCGAGGACGGTCGCGAGGCCCCGCGAAATCGCCGGAGAGGCAGGCAGGATGCTGGTTGTAGAGGGGGCCGGCGAGGTCACGTCCGCTCAGTATCGACGGTCACAGCCCTTGTCAATGAAAATGAAAGTCAGTATCAGAATGGGCGAACCCCCCGCCCGCGAGGCCCCCCATGCTCCTCCTCCCCGTCCTCTTCTCCACCGCGAGCGCCGGCGAGCGCGTCTTCGCGCACAGCTACGGCTACGGCACCGTCCCGAAGGGCGGCGTGGAGGTGGAGCACTACGCGACCGTCTTCGCGAAGCCGGGCGACCGCAACTTCTGGGAGCAGCAGATCGAGCTCGAGTACGGCGTCACCGATCGCCTCGAGGCCGGCCTGTACGTCGTGGGCACGCAGTGGGACGACGAGGCGCTCACGTTCAAGAAGTACAAGGGCCGCCTGCGCTACCGGCTCGGCAGCGAGGGCGTCGGCCCCGTCGACACGAACCTGTACCTCGAGTACATCGGCACCCCGACGTTCGACGCGCACGGCGTCGAGGCGAAGCTCATCTTCGCGAAGTCGGTCGGGCGCTTCACCTCCGCGCTGAACCTCGAGTACAAGGTCGAATTCGAGGCCGGGGAGGTGGTGCACGAGATCGAGCCCACCGTCGGCGCCGGCTACAAGGTGGTCGACTGGGCCTACGTCGGCGCGGAGGGCCGCTTCGAGGAGTACTTCCTGCCGTCGGGCCTGAAGGGGCCCTTCGCGTGGGCGGGGCCGTCGGTCCACCTCATGGGCGAGGGCGGGAAGATCTGGTGGACCCTCGCGGTCATCCTCCCGCTGACCGAGCACACGACGACGTACGGGGGGCCGATCGGGCGGTCGCTGATCGCCGTGAACCTCTGAACGGCCTCGGGCTTCGGGCTTCGGGCCGTTCGGTCGGGACCTCGCCGTCCGCGCCGAGCGGTGCGTCCGGGCTGAAGGCGAAGGCGCCGCTCGAACCGGCGAAGCGCCGCCAGCGAAGCCCCCGTAGCGGCGAAGCGCCGGTAGCGGCGAAGCCGCTACCGGCCGTGCTCGACCTGAAGCCCGAAGCCCGAAGCCCGAAGCCCACGTAGCGGCGAAGCCGCTACGCGCCCGAAGCCGCTACGGATAGTCGAACGGGTTGATCCGCCGGTCCTGGCCGCGCCAGCGGTCCCAGTCCTGCTGCGCCTCCCGGCGCTCCGGGCCCGCGTACGCGCCGAACTGCGACGAGTCGTCACGCGACGCCTGCGCGCCGGCCCCCTGGCGCTGCTGGTTGCCGGACGACCCGCCGCCCTGCTGCTGCTGGTTGCCGAACGACCCGCCGCCCTGCTGCTGCTGGTTGCCGAACGACCCTCCGCCCTGCTGCTGCTGGTTGCCGAACGACCCTCCGCCCTGCTGCTGCTGGTTGCCGAACGACCCTCCGCCCTGCTGCTGATTGCCGAACGAACCCTGCTGCTGATTGCCGAACGACCCGCGCTGCGTGCCGACGTTGCCTCCCACGTCGCCCTCGGTGCCCACGTCGCGCCGTCCGACCTGTCCGCTCCCGGCCCCGACGTCGCGGTTCACGTTCCCGCCGATGTTGCCCTCGCCGACCTGCCGGGCGCCCACGTTCCCCGTGCTCTGCCCGGCGCCCACCTGTCCGCCCACCTGCTCGTCCTTGCGATCCTTCATCGTCTCCCCCGCGGATCCGGCTCGGACCCGTCCGGGACACTGCACACCGCGCCATCCGCTCGGCAAGGGAGCTACCTGGCGCAGCGGAAGCCGATCATCGCCGCGGACTCCGAGGTCTTCACGCTGGTGGAGGTGCCGCCGTCGCTCCGGCGCCATGCCGGGTGATCGCCGTCCCGGCGATACTCGTGCCACGGTTGCGAGCCGCTCTCGGTCCAGGTCAGCGGCGCCGCGTCCAGCGCGGCGAGCCCGCCGTGTCCGGCGGCGCAGTAGGCCTGCGCGGCGGACCAGCTGACGTGGACCATCGCCCGCCCGCCGGCGCTCGCGGGCGGCGTGGCGCCGTCCCACCCCTTCAGGTAGGCGCCGTCGGCCTTCCCGGCCTCCACCGCCGCGTCGTGTTGCCACTCGGGGTGCTTCGCCAGCCAACGCGCGAACTCGTCGACGGTCACGGCGCGCGTGGCGCGGGGGACGGTCGGTTGGGTCGTGGCAGATTTGGACGGAGCGACGGCGGCGGCCTTCGGCGTGGCCGCGGGGGGCGCGGGCGGCGGGTCGGCCACGCGCGGAGGCGGCGCGGAAAGCGCGATGGCCAGCACCTGGGCGCCCTCGCCGGCCTCGACCGTGAGCGACTGCTCCGACGTGACGCACGCGGCGGGGCAGTCGGCGCCGACCTGCGCGTGGACGGCGACCGCGCCGGGTGACACCCCCGGGAACACGTGGCGAAACCCCTCGCTGTGGGCCGGCGGCCTCCCCGCGAGCGTGAGCGCGACGGGCACGTCGGCCGGGAGCCCGGACACCACCACCTCCACGTCGCGCGTCGGCGGCGGGGGAGGGGGGCGTGTGGCCCACCAGAGCCCGCCCGCCGCGAGCGCGACCACCCCGACGACCGCGGCCCCGGCGACGGCGAGCACCAGCCCCCGGGACGAGGCCGGCTCCGTGGCCGGCGCGGGCGAGACGGGCGGCGGGGGCGGCATGGTCGGCGCCGCGCGGGTCGCCGGGACGGGGTCCTCCACCGTGGACTCGTCGTCGGGCACCATCGTGCGGCCGCGCGCCGCCGGCAGCTCCGGGTACCACGTCGGCGCGGAGGCGCGGGGCGCGTCGTCCTCCGGGAAGCGCAGCCCCGGCTCGATCTCGTCGAGGTCCACCTCGGCGAGCCGGTCCCGGACGAGCCGCACGTCCTCGAGGCGCTCCTGCCAGCTGGCGCGTGTCATGTCGCGGATCAGCCGGCGGAGCTTCACGGGGAGGTTGGGACCCGGGTCGAGCGGCGGGTGGTTCTGCTTGGCCGCCATCACGTGCACGACCCACTGCTTCTGCGTGCCCTGGCCGCCCATCGGGAAGGCCGGCCGGCCCGTCAGGAGCTCGTGGAACACGACGCCCGCCGAGTAGATGTCCCACCGGACGGGGTCGAGGTGCTCGGGGTCGAGCCACTCGGGCGGCGCGTAGGGGACGGAGCCGAAGGTCTGTCCGCGCTCGGTCAGCGTGGCGGCGTCGGCCTCGGTGGCGATCCCGAAGTCCACGAGCTTCACGTCGTGTCCGCCCACGACGAGCAGGTTGGACGGCTTGATGTCGCGGTGGCGGATGCCGCGCGCGTGCAGGTACACGAGCGCGTCGGCGACCTGCCGGAACAGCGGGAGCGCCTCCGCCGGCGTCATCGGCCCGGAGCGGATGCGGTCCTCGAGGCTCTCGCCGTCGACGAACTCCATCTCGATGTACGGCGTCGCGAGGTCCATCCGGACGTTGCGCACCTTCACGATGTGGGGGTGGTCGAGCTCGAAGAGGATCTCTGCCTCGCGGATGAAGCGCGCCTTGGCGTGCGGGACGCGCTGCAGGCTCTGGTCGAGCACCTTCACCGCCGCGAGGATGCGCTTCGCCTCGCGGTTGTGGCAGCGGTACACGGACCCCATTCCACCCTGGCCGAGCGGCCGGTCCACCACCCAGACGTCGATCTGCTCGCCGGGTTGAAACAAGGTGGGGCGCCCGCTCCGTACGTTGCGCCCGGGGGGGAGCCCGGGCGGTCCGCATCATACCGCTCCCCGGGCGACGGTGCGAGCGGGCCCGCGGCGAGGCCCGGCCCGGCAGCGGTCCATCTCTGGCGAGACACGGAAATGTGACGGTCTACGATGCTGGCGAACACGGGGCGATCATGCACTCGGCCAAATCGTGACTACCCATTGGCAGGGGGGGTGGCACATGACGGAGGAGGAGGCCACGAGCGTGGTGGGGTCGCTCGCGCGTCTCGAGGCGGACGCGGCGCGGGCGTGCGCGCAGCTGCTCGACACCGTGGACAAGCCGGATGCCTGGCTACGCCTGAAGCACTTCCACGACCAGCTCGCCCGGACGGCGAGGGTCCTCGAGGAGACCACGCTGGCCCGCGGCGCCGAGCCGCCCACGTGGGACCTGCGCGGGGCGCTGCTCGTCGTCGGGGCGTCGCTGTGGGGGTCGGCCGGGACGCGGGCGAGCCTCGCGGCGATGCGGTTCGTCGCGGAGGTCGCGCTCAACCGCGCCGAAGCGGCCCTCGCGGACCCGGGGCTCCCGCAGGACGTGCGCGCCCCGCTGCTCGAGCTCCGGGACGCGCACCGTCGGCAGATCCGGTACCTCGGCCGCGTGCTGGCGATCCGCCATCGCCGTGCGTATTCCTGACCCATGGGCGCGAACGCGAACGAGCCGGCGGAACGGAGCTTCGAGGTGGTTTCCTGGCTCCTCGTCGGGCTCGTCGGCCTCTCCGGGGTCGCGGTGGCGGCGATGTTCGGGCTCCCGGCGGGCCTGGCGCTCGTGGTCCTCGCCGCCATCGTCGGGGTGCTCGTGTGGGCGCGGTACGTCCAGCACGGCGGAGGCGAGAAAGCCGGCCCGGAACCTTAGCTGTTGACGAGCCCGTCCGGCGTCCGCACATGCAGGGGTCATGGAAGAAGCCCGCCCGATCGCCCGCTCCCCCGGTGGCCTCCGAATCGTCGCGCCGATCGACGAGGAGGTCGAGGTCCTGTTCACCGACGCCGCCAGCGCGTTCCTCGCGGGGCTCGCCGAGGTGTTCGCCCCCCGGGTCCGGGAGCTGCTCGCCCGCCGCCGGGTTCGCCAGGCGGAGCACGACGCCGGGCGGTTCCCCGACTTCCTGCCCGAGACGCAGCACATCCGCGAGCTGGACTGGACGGTCGCGCCGCCCCCCGTCGACCTGCTCGACCGCCGCGTGGAGCTGACGGGACCCGTCGACGTCAAGCGCGTGATCAACGGGCTGAACTCGGGGGCGCGCGTCTTCATGGCGGACTTCGAGGACGCCACCACGCCGACGTGGGGCACACTGGTGCGCGGCCAGCTCAACCTGATGCGGGCCGTTCGCGGCACGCTCGCCCACGAGGATCCGCGGACGGGCAAGACCTACGCGCTCGCGGCCAAGCGCGCGACGCTCGTGGTCCGCCCGCGCGGCTGGCACCTGCCCGAGCGGCACCTCGAGCACCGCGGCGCCCCGCTCCCCGGGGCGCTGATGGACTTCGGGCTCTACCTCTTCCACAACGCGTGGTCGCTGCTGAACGCGGGGACGGGCCCGTACTTCTACCTGCCGAAGCTGCAGGGCCGGCTCGAGGCGCGCCTCTGGAACGACGTGTTCCTCTGGTCGCAGGCCGAGCTCGGGCTGCCGCGCGGGACCATCCGGGCGACGGTGCTGGTCGAGACGTTGCCCGCGGTGTTCGAGATGGACGAGATCCTCTGGGAGCTGCGCGAGCACTCCGCGGGGCTCAACTGCGGGCGCTGGGACTACATCTTCAGCTTCATCAAGACGTTCGCGGAGCACCCCGCGTTCGTGTTGCCCGACCGCGACACCATCACGATGGAGCAGGACTTCCTGCGCGCGTATGCCTCGCTCGTCGTGCGCACCTGCCACCGGCGCGGCATCCACGCGATGGGTGGCATGGCGGCGCAGATCCCGCTGCCGGACCCCGAGCGGAACGCGGCGGCGCTCCAGAAGGTGCGCGCCGACAAGCTCCGCGAGGTGACGCTGGGCCACGACGGCACCTGGGTCGCGCACCCCGGGCTCGTGCCGGTGGCCCTCGAGATCTTCGACGCCCACGTGCCGGGGCCGAACCAGATCCACCGGCGGGAAGCGGGGCCGCCCATCACCCGCGAGCAGCTGCTGAAGGTGCCGGCGGGGCCCCGCACCGAGCTGGGCCTGCGTCACGACGTCGACGTCGCCGTCCGCTACCTCGCGTCCTGGCTCTCCGGCACGGGCTGCGTGCCGATCCACGGGCTGATGGAAGACGCCGCGACCGCGGAGATCGCGCGCAGCCAGATCTGGCAGTGGGTGCGCCACCGCGCGAGGCTCGACGACGGGCGCGCGGTCAACCCCGGGCTGTTCCGGCAGGTGCTCGCCGACGAGCAGGCGCGCCTGCGCGCCGAGCTGGGCCCGGCCTTCGACGCCGGCCGCTACGCCGAGGCCGGCGAGATGATCGAGCGTCTGTGCACCTCCGAAGTGCTCCCCGAGTTCCTCACCTTGCCCGCCTACGAGCGGATCCTGGAGACGTACGCGTGACTGCCATCGCACCGAAGAGCTCGCCCCTCCCGGGGCGTTGGGACGGGATCGTCCGCACCTACACCGAACACGACGTGCGCCGCCTCCGCGGTTCGCTCGTCGTCCGTCACACCTTCGCCGAGCTGGGCGCCACGCGCCTGTGGGAGCTCCTGCACGGCGAGCCGTACGTCGCGGCGCTGGGCGCGGTGACGGGAAACCAGGCGATGCAGCAGGTGCGCGCGGGGCTGCGCGCGATCTACGTGAGCGGCTGGCAGGTCGCCGCCGACGGCAACACCGCCGGCCAGACCTACCCCGACCAGAGCCTCTACCCGAGCAACAGCGTCCCGACGCTCGTCCGCCGCATCAACCACGCGCTCCAGCGCGCCGACCAGATCGAGCACGCCGAGGGGCGCGCCGTGCGCAACTGGTTCGCGCCGATCGTCGCCGACGCGGAGGCCGGCTTCGGGGGGCCGCTCAACGCCTTCGAGCTGATGAAGCAGCTGATCGAGGCCGGAGCCGCGGGGGTGCACTTCGAGGACCAGCTCGCCAGCGAGAAGAAGTGCGGGCACCTCGGCGGCAAGGTGCTCGTCCCCACGTGCCAGTTCGTCCGCACGCTGACCGCCGCGCGGCTCGCCTCCGACGTGCTCGACGTGCCCACGCTGCTCGTGGCCCGCACCGACGCGCACAGCGGCGCGTTGCTCACCGCGGACGTCGACCCCGCGGACCAACCCTTCCTCACCGGCGAGCGAACCCCGGAGGGCTTCTTCCGCGTGCGCGCCGGGCTGGAGTTCGCGATCGCACGGGCGCTCGCGTACGCGCCTTTCGCCGACGTGCTCTGGATGGAGACCTCCACGCCCGACCTCGACGAGGCGCGCGCGTTCGCCGAGGCCGTCCACGCGCGGTTCCCCGGCAAGCTCCTCGCCTACAACTGCAGCCCCTCGTTCAACTGGCGGCGCCACCACGACGGCGGGACGCTGCGCAACTTCCAGGCGCAGCTCGGCGAGCTCGGGTACCGCTTCCAGTTCGTGACGCTCGCCGGCTTCCACAGCCTGAACCACTCGATGTACTCGCTCGCGCGGGAGTACGCCGAGCGCGGCATGGAAGCCTACGCGGAGCTGCAGTGCGCCGAGATGGACGCGGAGGTCGGCGGCTACACCGCCGTGCGCCACCAGCAGGAGGTGGGCACCGGCTACTTCGACGAGGTGGCGCAGGTCATCTCGAGCGGGACGGCGAGCACGCTGGCGCTGACGGGGTCGACGGAGAAGGCGCAGTTCTAGGCCGGCAACCTCCTCACCCACCGCCCCACGTGCCACGTCGGCACGTGCCGCAGCGCGCGCGAGAAGAGCGGCACGAGGCCTTCGCCGGGGCCGTAGTCGACGGCGAGCGCGCGCGGGCGGCCGAGGTCGCCGCGGATCGCCTCGGCGGCGAGCCACCCGGAGCGGGTCGCCCCCTCCATCGTGCAGGGGAAACCCGTGCGGGTCCAGTCGCCGGCGAGGAAGAGGCCGTCGATCGGCGACCGCTGATCCGGACGGCGCCGCTCCGTGCCGGGGAAGGGGCAGTGGATGACGTTCGGGACGTGGTTCACCACCCAGCGCACCAGCCGCGCCTCCTTCGCCGCCGGCAGGAACTCGGCGAGCTCCGCGAGGGTCCGCTGCGCGATCTCCTCGTCGGACAGGTGCTCGGCGCGGTGGCTGTAGATGATGTTGCTGCCGATCATCGAGGGCCGATCCTTCCAGTCCCGGTAGATGTTCGAGAAGTCGTAGAAGTCGGTGTTGAGGTCGTGCTGGCGGAAGGTCCGGGCCCAGAAGGCGAGGTCGGTGATCTTGCGGTCGAACCACAGATAGACGCAGCGGTAGGGCACCGGGTGGAAGTGCGCGAGGTCGTCGAACGGCGCCTCGGCGACCCACGGCCGGGGCAGGATTTCGCGGAGCGCCCCCGGCGGCAGCGCGGCGACGACGTGGCGGGCGCGGACGATCCGCCCGTCGGCGAGCTGGGCGCCGGTCACGCGGCGGCCCTCGTGCAGGAGGCGGCGCACGACGACGCTCGTGCACACGCGCCCGCCGGCGCGCTCGATCGCCCGGCGCGCGGCGGGGGCGAACACGTCGCCGAGCCCCCCGTCGGGGAAGCCGATGCGCACGTCGTTCTTGGCGATGAGCGCGCGGTAGATGCGCATCAGCGCACCCGCCGAGGTGATCTCCAGCGGCAGGTTCATGAACGACAGCGAGGTGAAGCGCCAGAACCACGCGAGGAACGTGGCGGTCACCCCCATGCTGCGCAGGAACGCCTCGGCGTTCACGAGGTCGAGGCGCCGGACGTCGTCCTCGCGCATCGTGAGCGCGAACTGGGTGACGGGCCAGTTGGAGAACACGTCGCGCTTCTTGAGGCCCGGCACGCGGAGCAGGCTCGGCACGAAGTGGTAGGGCGCCGGCAGCCGCGGGTCCGAGCGGATGACCGCCTGCGACGCGCCGTCCACCATCGTGACGAAGCGGTCCTCCTGCCACACCACGCGGTCGCGCGTGCCGAGCTCGTCGAGCAGCCGCAGCATGTTCGGGTACTCGGTCAAGAAGACGTGCGGGCCGATGTGCACGGGGTCGCCGGTTGCCGCGTCGGGCCAGCTGCGGGCGCGCCCGCCGAGGATGGGCTCGCGCTCGAGGACGAGCACGTCGAGCCCGAGGTCGCCGAGGCCGATCGCGGCGGTCAGGCCGGCGAGCCCGCCGCCGACGACGAGGACGTCCGTCCGAATGGGTTCCATGGGGGAGGTCTCCGACTTCACCTTTCTTCACGTACCGGCATCGGGCCCGAAAAACACGCGCCCTACGTTGGGTGTGTGGCGATGGACGCCACGAGGAGGATCCCGATGACCCAGACCCACCCCCGCCGCACCGCCCGCCTCGTCGGCGGCGCCCTCGTCCTCGCCGCGCTCGTCGCGGCCCCCTTCGCGATCGCCGGCGCCCGCGGCGGCTGGCACGGCGGCCCCGGCGGCTGCCACGGCGCTCGCCCGGAGAGCGCCGCGGAGCTGCGCGAGCGCATGGACCGCCCCGCCGACCACCTGCTCGACCGCGTCGACGCCACCGACGACCAGCGCGCCCGCGTCGACGCCGCGCTCGACGCGCTCGCGCCGAAGCTGTGGGACCTGCACGACGACAAGGCCGCGCTGCACGAGGACGTCGGCGAGGCGCTCGGCGCCGAGAAGATCGACCGCGCCGCGCTCGAGGAGATCCGCAAGGACGGCCTCGCGCTCGCCGACGAGGCCTCGGGCATCGTGCTCGACGCCGTGTACGAGGTCGCGAGCGCCCTGTCGGTCGAGCAGCGCCGGCAGCTCCTCGACGACGCGGCCTCCTTCCACCGTTAGGCTCGCGCGATGGCCGAGCGCATCCTCGTGATCGACGACGACGATCGCCTCGCCGCGATGCTCGGGAGCTATCTCGAGCAGCGCGGCCTGCGCGTCGAGCGGCGCGAGGACGCGCAAGGGGGGCTCGCGGCCCTGCGCCGCGCGCCCTTTGACGCCGTGGTGCTCGACGTCATGCTGCCGGACCTCGACGGCTTCGAGGTCCTCCGCCGCATCCGCGCGGACTCCGACGTGCCCGTGCTCATGCTCACCGCCCGCGGCGAGGACACCGACCGCATCGTCGGGCTCGAGATGGGCGCCGACGACTACCTCCCCAAGCCGTTCAACCCGCGCGAGCTCCTCGCCCGCCTGCGCGCGGTCCTGCGCCGGCGATCGCCCGCCGCCCGCGTGCCCGTGCTGCGCTTCGGGGCGCTGGAGATCGACCGCGAGCGCCGGCTCGTGACGGTCGCCGGCGAGCCCCGGTCGCTCACCGCGCACCAGTTCGACATCCTGCGCGTGCTCGCCGAGGCGGCGGGGCGCGTGCTCACGCGCGACCAGATCATGGAGCGCGTGCGCGGCGAGGAGCTCGAGGCCTTCGACCGCAGCATCGACGTCCACGTCTCGCGCATCCGCGCCGCGATCGAGGAGGACGCGGGCGAGCCCCGGCGCATCCTGACGGTGCGCGGCGCCGGCTACCTGTTTTCGCCGGACGGGGCGTGACGAGGCGCCTCTACCTGCAGGTCTTCGCGGCGTTCGTCGCGGTGCTGCTCGTCGCGACCGCGGGCGCGGCCGGCGCGGTGTGGCTCGTCTTCGAGGACCCGCACAGCTGGCCCGTCCCCGCCTGGGTCGACGGCGCCGCCGAGCTCGTCGGCGAGCGCGTCGCCGACGCCGACGACGTGACCGAGCTCTCGCGCCGCCTGCAGCTCGACGTCCGCGTGTGGGACGCCGCCGGCGGCGAGGTCGGCAGCGGCGGGCGCCCGCTCCCCGCGCCGGACTTCGCCGGCGAGCCCGTGCAGCGGCTCCACGAGCGCTACCACGGGCACGCGATCGCCGTGGAGCTCGACGACGGGCGCTGGCTCGCCGTCGGCGCGCCCTGGCCTCGCCCGCGGCCGGTGCACGGCGGCGCCGCGCTCGCGATGACCACCTTCCTCGGCCTGCTCGCCGCCGGGAGCTACCTGCTCGCCCGCCGCGTCACGCGCCGGCTCGAGGCGCTCCAGCGCGGCGTGGACGCGTGGGGCTCGGGGGATCTCGGCCGGCGTGTGCCCGTCGCGGGGCGCGACGAGGTCGCGAGCCTCGCCGCGAGCTTCAACGACGCCGCCGACCGGATCGAGGGCCTCGTGGACGGCCAGCGCCGGATGCTGGCGAGCGCGTCGCACGAGCTGCGCTCGCCGCTGGCCCGCGTGCGCATGGCGCTCGAGCTGATGGACGGCGACCCCGCGGTGCGCGCGGGCGCCGAGCGCGACGTCGGCGAGCTCGACGAGCTCATCGGGGATCTCCTGCTCGCCAGCCGGCTGGAGGCCCGGGCGGAGGCGCCGCGCGAGCGCGTCGACCTCGGCGCGCTCCTCGCCGAGGAGGCCGCGCGCGTGGGCGCGACCGCGACGGGCGCCGCGACGGTCACGGGCGACCCGCGCACGTTGCGGCGGATGGTGCGCAACCTGCTGGAGAACGCGCGGCGGCACGGCGGCGCGGACATCGCCGCGCGGCTCTCCGGCGACGCCCTCGTCGTCGAGGACCGGGGGCCCGGCGTGCCCGAGGCCGAGCGGGAGCGCATCTTCGAGCCGTTCTACCGGCCGGCGGGCCACCGCGAGGGCGCCGACGGCGGCGTGGGCCTCGGGCTCGCGCTGGTGCGGCAGATCGCGCGCCACCACGGGGGCGACGCGACCTGCGAGGCGCGAGAAGGCGGAGGGAGCCGGTTCGTGGTGACGCTCCCGCGATAGACGCGCGACCATGCTCGCCCTCTCGCTCCTCGCCTGCACCGACCAGCAGCTCACGCACAAGGAGGCCGCGTCGCCGGCCATCTCGGTGAGCCCCACCTCGCTCGTGTTCGAGGACGCCGGCGACGCCGTCGTGACCGTGACCAGCACGGGCGAGGCGACCCTCGCCGTCACCTCGGTGGGGATGCGCAGCCAGGGCGCGTTCGCGCTCGCGTCCGCGGGAGGGCTGCCGGGGACGCTCGCGCCGGGCGAGTCCGCCGAGCTCGTGGTCACGTGGTCGCCGGGGGAGGGCGACCCCGAGGGGTGGCTCGACGTCGTCAGCGACGACCCCGACGCCCCGCTCGTCCCGGTCGCGCTCACCGGCGTGCCCGCCGACACGGGCGAGACCGACGCCGACACGGACGCCGACACCGACGGCGACACGGACTCCGACACCGACACCGACACGGACAGCGACGCGGACAGCGACGCCGACACCGACACCGACACCACCGGCGACGGCCTGCCCGCGACGTTCACCTGGACCGGCTCGCCGCAGACGTTCACCGTCCCGGACGGCGTGTCCTCCGTGACGATCGAGGCGTGGGGCGGTGGCGGCGGCGCCGGCTCCTACACCGGCGCCTACGCGGGCGACGGCGGCGGCGGCGGGTACGCGACGACGGTGCTCTCGGTCACGCCCGGCGACGTGCTGACGATCCGGCCCGGCGAGGGCGGCCACCAGCCCGGCGGCGGGGGGGGCGCGAGCCTCGTGTACGACGCGGCGGGCACGCTCGTCCTCGTCGCGGGGGGCGGGGGCGGCGGCGGGACCGACGGGGGCTCGCTCCTCTCCGGGAGCGGGGCCGGCGGCGCGGGCGGCGGCGACGCGGGCGAGACCGGCGGGACCCAGTGGGACGGCTACTGGGGGAGCGCGTCGGGCGGGGCCGGCGGCACCGCTTCGGCCGGGGGCGCCGGCGGCGCGGGCGCGCTGGGCGCGGCGAGCGGGCCGGCCTGCGCCGGCGAGGCGGGGAGCGCGCTGCGC
>JBMOQZ010000229.1:0-14051 GCA_049322475.1 Myxococcota bacterium
CGTCCGCGCGGGTCGTGGGCGGGGTCGCGGCGCTCCTCCTCTTGCTCCGGGCGACGGCCCCGGAGGGGCGCGTGCTCGACGTCCCGCGCGTCGAGGAGCCGGCCGCCCTCCTCGCCGACCTCGCCCGCGCCACGCCCGCGGATCGCCCCGGCCGCGCGCTCGTCTGGTTCGACCTCGGGGCCGTCCTCGCCTACCGCCTCGGGCCCGCCTGGCAGGTGTCGGTCGACTCCCGCGCGGAGCTCGCCTACTCGCCCGAAGTGCAGGCCGCGAACGTGGCGGCGCACCGCTCCGCCGACGGGCTCGCGGCGTTCCTCGCGCGCTGGCCGGTGGACGCGGTCGTCACGCCGTCGGGCTCGCCCGCCTGCCGCGCCCTCGCCGCCGACGCCGCGTGGACCCCCGCGCGCGCCGAGGCCGGCTACGCGTTGTTCCTCCGCGACGGGCCCCGCGCCGCCGTCGACGTCTGCGCCACCCCCGCCGAATGGCTCGCCGCGTGCCGCGCCTCGCCCGAGTCCGCCCCGGCCGTGCTCGCGGAGCTCGAGGCCGCCGCCGACGTCGACCCCGACGCCGCCCTCGGCGCGGGGCTCCTGCGCTTCGCGTGCCTCGGCGACCCGGACGGCGGGCTGGCGCACCTCGATCGGGCCGCGGCGCTCGCCCCGGGCCGCGCGGACGTCCGCGAGGCGCGGTACCGGGCGCGCTCGGCCGTCGGCGACACCCTCGGCGCCGGGCAGGACTACGTCGCGGTGTGGCGGACGGATCCCCGGCGCGCGCGCCGCCTCTGACCCCGCTTGACGGCGTCGTTATAGCTTCGGGATGTCCGGAATCCCCCCCATCGTCGCGGACGAGCTCGATCTGCTCGACGACGTCCGCGCGCGCCTCGGCCGCGCGGGCCCGCCCGAGACTGCCGACGAGGAGCTGATCATCGAGGGCCTGCGCCGCATCCAGGAGGACATCCGGACGGCCAAGACCGAGGACAAGGCCGCGCTCGAGCAGCAGTACGAGCACCAGTGCCGGCTGCTGGAGCAGATCCGCCGCGGCAAGACCGACGGCGCGGTCGACCCCGAGAGCCCCTACTTCGCGCACCTCCGGCTCCGGCAGGAGGGCCGCGTCAGCGACGTCATGCTCGGCCGCGCGACCTGCCTCGACCACGGGCTGCGCATCGTCGACTGGCGGCACGCGCCCGTCGCCCGCGTCTACTACCGCTACCGAGAGGGCGACGAGTACGAGGAGGACCTCGGCCACCGATCCATCGAGGGCACGGTGCTCGCCCGCCGCACCGTCAGCGTGTCGCACGGCCGGCTCGACCGCGTGGACGCGCCCCAGGGGCGCTTCCTCCGACACGGTGACACGTGGACGACCCACGAGCACGTGTCACCGCGGCTCGCCCCCACCGACGGCGCGGTCCGCCGCGACACGCGCGACGCGCGCCTCGGCCACGGCGAGGCGCTGCGCGCCGACAAGCACCTCCCGGACATCGCGGCGCTCATCGACCCCGCGCAGTTCGAGCTCATCACCTCGCCCGACAGCGGCCCGGTCGTCATCCGCGGCGGCGCCGGCTCGGGCAAGACCACCGTCGCGCTCCACCGCATCGCCTGGCTCGCCTACGCCAACCCGCAGCGCTTCGCGCCGCACCGCATGCTCGTCGTCGTGTGGGGCCGCGCGCTCCGCGACTACGTCTCGAAGGTGCTGCCGAACCTCGGCGTGAACGGCGTCGGCGTGGTGACGTGGAGCGAGTGGTCGCGCAAGCTCGTCGAGCGCCACTTCCCCGGCCTCCCCGGCCACGACAACGCGAACACCCCGTCGGTGGTCTCGCGCATGAAGCTGCACCCGAAGCTCCCGAGCCTGCTCGAGCGCCTCGTGCGCTCGCGCAAGGCGCCCCCCACGGGCGACAGCGCCTTCGAGGACTGGCGGCTCCTCGTCTCCGACCGCGAGGTCTTCCGCGAGCTCGGCTTCTCGCCCGCCGAGATCGACACGCTCGCGAACCACACCCGCGAGCAGCTCGGCCAGCTCTCGCTCCGGCTCGAGGAGCGCGACCGCACCGCCGAGCCCTGGCTCGACGAGGAGGACGACGCCGTCCTGCTCCGCGCGTGGCAGCTCCGCGTCGGCGAGCTCAAGGCGAAGGGAGGGGGCCAGGTGCGCTTCACGCACGTCGCCGTGGACGAGGTCCAGGACTTCTCCGCGATGGAGGTCGCGGTGCTGCTGGGGGCGACCGACACGCGGAAGTGCATCACCCTCGCCGGTGACACACAGCAACACATCCTCGCCGAGGGCGGCAGCACCGACTGGGGTGACCTGCTCGGCGCGCTCGGCATCCCCGCGACGTCGCTCTCCTCCCTGAAGGTGAGCTACCGCTCCACCGCCGAGATCACCGGGTTCGCGCGCCGCATCCTCGGGGCGCTCGCGGAGGACGAGGCCCCGCCCGTCACGATGCGGCAGGGCGAGCCGGTGAGCGTGTTCTCCTTCCCCGAGCACGGCGCGTGTGTCGCCTTCCTCGGCCAGGCCGTGCGGGACCTGCTGCACGCCCAGCCCCTCGCGTCGATCGCGGTCATCGCGCCCGACGCGGCGACCGCACGCCTCTACTTCGACGGGCTCGGCCACTCCGACGTGCCGCTGTTGCGCCTCGTGGAGGACCAGACCTTCGCGTTTGCCCCGGGGGTCGACGTCGTGGACGTGGGGCAGGTAAAAGGGCTGGAGTTCGACTACGTGATCCTCGTGGACGTCTCCGCGTCGAGCTGGCCCGATCGCCCGTACGCCCGCCGTCGCCTGCACGTGGCGGCGACGCGCGCGATCCACCAGCTGTGGGTCACGTACGTGGGCCGCCCGAGCCCGCTGCTGGGGGACCTCGCGTGACGCCCGAGGCGCGCGAACGCCTGCTCGGCGGCGGCACCGACCGCCTCGTCGACCTGTTGCTCGACGACCTGCTCGAGCGCCCGGTCCGCGAGCTCGTCGACGCGAGGTGGCTCGCCGAGACGCTCGCGAAGAGCTTCCGCGGCGCGGCGGACGACCCCCGCGTCGAGCAGTGGTTCCGCGACCGCGTGCAGGACGCCCGCGCCCGCGTGCCCGCGGGGCCCGTGGCGCTGCCCGCCGAGATCCGCGCCCCGCTCCGGGACGTGTTGCGCCGGCCCTACGTGCCCGACCGCAAGCTCGTCGGCGAGCTCCTCGACCACGACACCGCGCGGCTCCTGCTCAAGAACCTCTTCCAGGACCTGTTGATCGCCTTCGCGCGGCGGCTCAAGCCGCCGGTCCCGCAGCAGGTGCGCCAGCAGCTCCCCGGGCTCGGGCTCGGCCGGCTCAAGGCCCTCGGCGAGGGCGTCATGGGCGTCGTCGGCCACGAGCTCGAGGCGCAGGTCGAGCAGAAGGCGCGCGAGTTCACCGAGGCCGGCGTGGCGCGGCTCGTCGAGAAGATGGCCGACCACATGTGCAACCCCGAGCTCATCGCGGAGTACGGGGAGTGGCGCGCGCACTGGCTCGACGTGCTGCTGCGCACCGACGCGCGCGTGCTGGCCGGGGAGGTGGAGAAGCTCGACCCCGACGCGCTCGTGTCCACCGGCGCCGCGGTCGTGCGCGCGTTCGTCGCCCGCGACGACCTCGCCGGCGAGCTCGAGTCGGTCCTGTCGACCGTCATCGACGACGCCGGCGACAAGAGCGTCCGCGCGCTCATGGGCGGGCTCGAGGACCACGGCATCGCCCTCGTCCGCGATCTGCTCCGCCAGCGCGCCCGCGCCCTCGTCGAGACCGAGGCGTTCGCGCGCTGGTGGGACGACATGACCGGGCCGTGATCGCCGCCCTGCTCTTCGCCTGCGCGGAGCCCCCGCCGCCCGCGCCGCCCGACGCCTGCGCGGTGATGGCCACCCCCGCGCCCGGCCCGCTCGACGCCGAGCGCGCCGCCACGCGCGAGCCCCTCGCGCTCGCGCGCCTGCGCGTCCGCGAGGCCCGGCTCACCGGCGACCCCGGGTTCTACACGCTCGCCGAGGTGGCGCTCGACTGCGCCGACCTTCGCGCGCCCGGCGACCCCGAGGCCGAGCGGATGCGCGCGCACCTCGACGTCCAGTTCCACCGCTTCGCCGACGCCGAGCGGCGCGCGCTCGCGCTCACGGAGCGACACGGAGGCTGGCTCGACTGGGCGCTCCTCGGCGACGCCCGCATGGAGCAGGGCTCGCTCGACGCCGCGGGCGAGGCCTACCAGCGCGCGGTGGACCTGCGCCCCGGCCTCGAGACCTACGACCGCGTCGGCTGGCTCCGCTGGCTCTGGGGCGACGTCGCTGGCGCCCGCGAGATGGCGGAGATGGCCGTCGCCGCCGGCACCCCGGGCGACCCCGAGCCGTACGCGTGGGCGCTCACGCGGCTCGGCTGGCTCAACGCCCTCGCCGACGAGCCCGCCCCGGAGCTCGACCGCGCGCTCGCGCTCCTGCCCGACTACAAGCCCGCGCGCTTCGCCCGGGGTCGGGTGCGCCTCTTCGCGGGCGACCGCGCCGGCGCGGCCGAGGACCTGCGGGCGGCGATGCCGTCGCTCGAGGCGGCCCGCGCCCTCGCCGAGATCGAGCCCGTCGACGTCGAGGCCCAGCGCGCGCAGGATCCGCGCGGGTACGCGTGCTGGCTCGTCGAGCGCGACCCCGCCGCGGCGAAGGTGATCCTCGAAGAGGAGCTGGGCGTACGGAAGGACGCCATGACCCGACTCGCGCTCGCCTATGCCCGGCACAAGCTCGGCGAGGACGTGAAGGAAGAGGCGCGCGCGGCGCTGGCCACCGGGATCGTGGAGCCTCGGGCGCTCCTTTTCGGGGGGCTGATACTCGGTGACACATCCGGTGTGTCACTCGGCCCCGGCCTCCTCCCCAGCGAGGCACGCCACCTTTCGACGACTGCCCCTCTCCCCGCGCAGCGGGGAGAGGGTGGCCGAAGGCCGGGTGAGGGGCGCCCGAAATGATGTGGCTGATCAGCGCCGCCTGGGCCCACCGCCCCGGCCTCTCCTACGCGCACGTCGGCGACGACACGCTCACGCTCACGTTCGCGAAGCCGGAGCTCGCCGCCTTCGCGCCGATGGACGACCTCGCCGCGGCGCGCGTGCTCCTGCACGACGCCACGCTCGCGAAGGTGCGCCTGACCCCCTGCGAGATCGGCGAGCCCTCTCTCCGCGCGGTCGAGGGCGACGGCGTGGAGATCGCCGCGCCGATCGCCTGCGAGCCCGGCCCGCGCACCTACGACGCCGGCTTCCTCGCCAGGATGGAGCCCGGCCACCGGCACGTCGTCGCCTCCGACGCGGGACCGGTCGCGACGCTCGACGTCGCCCACCCCACCGCCACGCTCGACGGGACCTCCCACGCCGGCGAGGTCGCCCTCGCCTTCACCCGCGAGGGGATCGCCCACATCTGGGCAGGCTACGACCACCTCCTGTTCCTCGCCGGGCTCCTGCTCGCGGCGCCGGGCCTCCGCGCGATGCTGCTCGTCGTCACGGGGTTCACGCTCGCGCACTCGATCACGCTGTCGCTCGCGGCGACGGGCGTGCTCACGCTGCCGCCGTCGCTGGTCGAACCCGCCATCGCCGCCTCGATCGCGTACGTCGGGATCGAGAACTTCTGGAACCCCACGCCGAAGCGGCGCGCGCTGGTGACCTTCGCGCTCGGGCTCGTGCACGGCTTCGGGTTCGCCGGGGCGCTCGCCGAGCTGGGGCTCCCGCGCGGCCAGCTCGCGGTCGCCCTCGCGACGTTCAACCTCGGCGTGGAGCTGGGGCAGGCGGCGGTCGTCGCCCTCGTCCTGCCCCTCCTCCTGTGGCTCCGCCGCTGGCCCTGGTGGCAGGCCCGCGCCGTCCCCGCCGCGTCGATCGGCGTGACGGTCGCGGGCCTGTGGTGGCTCGTGGAGCGGGTCTCCGAGGCCTAGAACCCCGACGCGAGGTCGTGGTACCCGATCGGGTGGTCGTCGCCGCGCCAGGGGTCGCCGAGGAACGGGAACGTCGACAGGTAGTTGAGCCCGTCGCTGCCCACGCCGTCGGTGAGCGCGTAGGCCGCGTCGAGCCCGACGAGGTAGCCGCACACGCCGGAGAGCGCCGTGTCCACGACGTCGTCGCCGACGCCGCGCCCGTCCGGCCACTGGCCGAAGCCCGTGCCCTCGAGGTTGAGGCGGAGCGCCTCGAACGCCGCGAAGGTCTTGCCCGACTCGCCGGGGATCGACCCGCCGAGCGAGAAGCCCGCCGGCTGCGTCCCGAGGCGGCTGTCGCCCGTGAGGAACGCGAGGATGAGGTCCTCGCGGCCGCCGATGCCCAGCCCCATGTCGGCCTGGTTGGTGTAGCAGGAGGCGCCGAGCAGCGCGTTGATGTACGCGGCCAGGAGCGAGTCCTGCACGTACGACAGGAACTGGACGTCGTCGCGGGGGTGGCTCGCGTTGAACACGTCCTTCTGCGACACCGGGAGCACCACCTCGTTCACCAGCGGGTTGCCGAGGCGCGCGATCTGCACCCAGCCGCCGCGCTCGGCGGACTCGACGCCAGTGGAGCGCCGCACGGTGACGGCGCGCCGGGAGGTCGAGGCCCACGACGCGACGACGTGGTTCTCGTTCGCGCTCAACGCCGCCTGCCCGTCCTTCGTGATCGCGGTGATGGGCAGCTCGATCGCGATGGTGTGCACGTTGTAGCCGAGCAACGTGTTGGTGTTGTCGGTGCCGTCGGCGCCCGCGACGTTCAGCAGGTCGAACGTGCGGCCGAGGTCGACGTAGAAGCCCTCCTGGCGCGGACCGGCGAAGAACCGGTAGTCGCCGGACGACGAGACGTGGTCGGTGGTGACCGTGCCGGGCGTGGTGCCGTCCGGGTTGTAGGCGCCGTCGGGGGTCGACTGCGTGCCGACGTTGATCGGCGCGACCGTGCCGCTCGACAGGATGGTGGAGGAGACGCCGTCGTCCACGCGGGTGACCGTGTAGGTCTGGACCATGTTGAGGTTGGCGCTGTCGTCGATGGGGCCGAGCGCGTACATGAACGTGTCCGGCATCTGGTACTCGGTCGTGAAGCGGAACTGGAAGGAGACGTCCTCCTCCCCGTCGCCCTCGTTGTCGACGTGGATCTGGTACATCACGTCGTCGGCGAAGCGGTGGTAGTTGGGGCCGCCGCCGGGCATCTCCAGCGGGTTCACGTTCATGATGAACACGACCTTGCTGGAGTCCTCGGGGCTGACGAACGCGTAGAAGTCGGTGATGTCCGCCGCCGGGTCGAGCGCGATGGCGGGCGCCTCGCGATGGGAAGACGCGAGCGCGAAAGGGAGCGTGGCGAGAAGCATGGGGTGACCTCGTCGCGGCGCGTGGTGCGCCGCAAATGGTGTGGGTTCAGTAGGTGAGGACGTAGAGGTCGTGGTCGGTCGCCTCGAGCGAGGACGACTCGGCCACGTAGACGGCGTCGGCGAGCGCGCTGACGCCCGCGGGCAGCTCCATCAGCGCGAGCGTGTCGACGACCTCGAGCGTGGCGCCGTCGGTCGTGATCGACATCAGGCCGGGGTCGCCGGTCACGCTGAAGAACAGCATGGAGTCGTCGTCGTTGACGCCCACGCCGCCGGGGAAGTTGGTGTCGAACCAGCCGTGGAGCGTGGTCTCCGCCCACCCGGAGGTGGTGAACGCGAAGATCGCGCCCTTGCCGCTCGCGGCGAGGCTGTCGAGCACGTAGAGGGTGTCCCCGTCCGGGTTGGAGTCGAGCTGCAGCGGGTCGACGAGCGGGTCGCCGACGAGCTCCTGGCTGACCGCGCCCGACGAGAGCACGACCGAGAAGATCGCGGGGTCGCCCTCCGGGGTGTACCCGGTGAGCCACGCGCTGCTGCCGCCGTGGGCGAGCGTGATGTCGCCGGGCATGTCGACGAGGCCGGCCACGCCGATCTCGACGGGGGTGCCGCCCGCCGCGTCCAGCGCGTAGACGCCGCCGTTGGTCTTGCCGTCGCTGGTCTCGGACGCGACGTCGGTGACGTAGATCGTGGCGCCGTCGCCCGAGACGCAGAGGCCGCTGGGCATCACGAGGGGCTCGCCGGCGAAGAGCTCGGTCACCGTCGCGGTGTCCGGGTCGATCGCCACGACCGCCGGCTCGCCCGCGGAGGTGAAGCCGACCGCGTAGATGGCCGCCGAGGTGGCGATCACGTCGACGGCCTCCTCGAAGTCGGGGCCGTCGGCGAAGCCGGCGAACACGTCGGCGTCGGTGTCGGTGTCCGTGTCGGTGTCCGCGTCGGCGTCCGTGTCGGTGTCCACGTCGGCGTCGGTGTCGGTGTCGGTGTCGGTGTCGGTGTCCGCGTCGCCGTCCGGCTGCGTGTCGGCGGGCTTGTCCTCCGGGGGACATCCCGCGAGCCACGCGACGGACGCGAGCGCCAGCACGCGCAAGTCGATTCGCTTCATTCGGAGTCGCTCCTGTGCGGCCGGTGGAGCCGCGCCGGGAGACTACGACATTCGGCCGATGGTGGATCGAACATGGTCGTGAGTCGTTCGAAGGATCGACATTTTCCGGTGTTTCGAGATCGAACCTGTTGACGCGCGAGCCCCGTCCGGGAAAAGGTGCGCCCGCATCCCCACGGAGCTTTCTCGCATGCGCACGTCCCTCCTCCTCCTCCCGCTCTCCCTCCTGGTCGCCTGCCCGCCGACCGACGACAAGGAGCCCGGCGAGCCCGCGGACACCGACACCGACACGGACGCCGACACCGACACGGACACCGACACCGACACGGACACCGACACCGACACCGACACCGACACCCCGACGGCCGCGACGATCACGCTCACCGCGCCGACGCCGGGCGCCGTCGCCTACGACAAGGTGACCGCGACCTGGGAGGTCGCCGGCATCACGTTGAGCGGCGACCACATCGACGGCGAGGACGTCGAGGGCGAGGGCCACGTCCACGTGTACCTCAGCAGCGGCGGCGAGCCGCTCGACTACGTCGACGCCACCGGCGACCTGTCGTGGGCCTTCGAGGGCCTCGAGGCCGGCGAGCACACCGTCGAGGTGCGCCTCGCCAGCAACTCGCACGACGAGCAGGTCTACGGCGCCTCCGCCTCCGCCGCGTTCACCGTGCTCGCGCCCACCGTCTCGATCGACGCCCCGACCGCCGGCGAGACGCTCACCGCCGGCTCGACCTTCCTCGATCTGTCCGTCGCCGACTTCACCGTCGTCGAGGGCTTCACCGAGGGCGGCTCCTACGTCGTCGGCGAGGGGCACTACCACGTCTACGTCGACGGGGTCTACGTCGACTACGGGTACAGCCTCACCGACGTGCTGGTGCCCGACCTCGCGGTGGGCACCCACACCCTCGAGGTGCGGCTCACCCACAGCGACCACAGCGAGCAGGGCGCCTCCGCCTCCATCGACGTGACGGTGCCCGACGGCGTGCCGTCGGTGTCGATCGACGGCAGCGTTTTCACCCCGGACTACGCCTCGGCGACGCTCCCGCTCGCGCTGACCATCTCGAACCTCACGCTCGATCCCGACGCCGTGGGCGGCACCAACGAGGACGGCCACGGGCACTACCACGTGTACGTCGACGGCGTGTACGTGGCGGCCGGCTCGTCCGACACGTACTACCTCGAGAACGTCGCGCCGGGCGACCACACCGTGATGGTCGTCCTCGCCAGCAACGACCACACGCAGTCCGAGGCCGCCGACTACGTGCGCGTCGACGTCTCCGACACGGCGATGGACGTGTCCATCTCCTCGCCGACCGCCGGCGAGGTCCTCCCGTCGTCGTTCAACGTGCAGGTCGCGACGTCGAACTTCACGCTCGATCCCACCGCGATCGGTGGCACCAACGTGGACGGCACCGGCCACTACCACGTGTGGGTGGACGACACCTACTGGGCCGCCAGCGGCGACGCCACGGTCACGCTCAGCGGCGTGCCCGCCGGCGAGCACACGCTCACGGTGTACCTCGCCAACAACGACCACACCTACACCGACCCGATGGTGCAGGCGACGGTGGACGTCACGGTGGAGTAGGGCGGGCTTCGGTAGGGCGGGCGTCCGCCCGCCCTACTCGGCCGTCAGCGTCCCCTCGATCACCAGCCACCCGTCCTGCACGCTCGCCGTCGGGTCCTCGACGCGCAGCTCCTGGCCGGGGAGGCCGAAGCTGTCGAGCGGGATGGTGGGCACCGGGAAGGCCGGCAGGAACATCGACATCGTGCCGAGCATCGGCGGCACGGACAGCCGCACGAGCGCGGCCATGTCGCCCGGGTCGAGGGCCTCGGGCCACGCCTCCATGCCGACCTCGAGCGTCATGTTGCCGGGGCGATCGTCCAGCGACATGGCGAGCTCGCCGGCGTCGTCGAACGCGAGCGTGCCGCCGGTGCGGACGTTGACGGAGGCGTCGTTGAGCACGCCGTCCTCGCGCGTGGCGCGCAGGCGCATCTCGCCGATGCCGAGGTCGAAGTGCTGGTCGGCGTAGGTGGCCTCGGAGAAGACCGGGGGCAGGTCGACGTCGACCTCGGCCTCGGCGACGGGCCCGAGCGGCGCGGGGATCTCGCCCGCCAGCGCGGTGAGCTCCACCCCGGAGAACACGATGTCGTGCATCAGGCCGGACGCCCACATGTTGAACAGGAGCTGGTTGAGGAAGTCGTCGTCCGCCGCCATCGCGAACGGCTCGGTCTCCGTGAGCGGGAAGCTCGGGCCGTCGCCGTCGGTCCGCAAGGAGCCGGCGCCCGGCGGGAGGTCGATGCCGACGTCGCCGGACGTCGCCGCGTCCATCGTCAGGCGCAGGCCGTCGCTCGCGACCCGCAGCGACGCGAGCGCCATCTGGAACCGCAGGCCGGACACCTCGGTGTCGACCGCGAAGGCGCCGAGGTACTCCTCCACCAGCCCCGGGACCATGTCGGTCACCTGGGCGGCGATCTCGTCCGCGAGGAACTCCTCGGCGTACCCGGCGAGCTCGTCCTCGAAGGAGTCGGGGAAGTACTCCTGGGTCATCCCGAAGCCCTCGAGCGTGACGGCGACCGACGTGACGGAGGCGACGACCTCGCCCCGGTCGACCTCGAGGTCGAGGTCGAGGTCGACGACCGCGGCGTCGGCCCAGCAGGAGCCCTCGCCGTCGGGGTACCAGTCGATCTCGGCGTAGTAGTCGATCCACACGTTCGAGATCTCGAGCGTGATCGCGAGCGAGCCGGAGCCCGGCACGAGGTCGGCCGCGACGTCGCCCCACGACGCCGACGTGACGGTAATCGTGTACCAGTCGCCGCCGAACTGGGAGCCCACGAGCAGGTCGGCGACCGCGTCGTCCTCGACCATCATCTCGGCGATGGCGGCGAGGTCGTCGAGGTCGTCGTCGTCGTCGTCGAGCATCGCGGGGCCGATCTGGAGCTTCACGCTCTCCTCGAGCGTGGCGCCCGGGTCGTGCACCGGGCCCGCGAGCACCGCGCGGCCGTCGACCGCGCGCTCGCCGTCGGCGGTCTCGACGCGCGTGCCGACGATGAGGAGCCCCGGCGCCGCCGGGATCGTGTCCTCGAAGGCGCCGCCGGAGGGCGAGACGTCGAAGGTCTGGCCGTTGGCGACGAGCGAGGTCAGATCGCCCGAGCCGGGGGTGACCTCGCCGGCGACCGTGACGCGGTCGACGTCGCCGACGAACGCGGCGCGCTCGGGCTCCCGCACGACCAGCACGGGCACCTCGGTGTGGACGAGGGGCGTCGGCGCGTCGTCGGGCGGGGGCGCGTCGCTCTTGGCGCTGCAGGCGAGCAGGAGCACGAGCGGGAGGCGCGCCGTCATCTGGCCCGGTGATAGCCGCGAAGCACGGGTCCGGTCAAGGAGCATGTTACCGGCGCACGGGATGGACCCCATCGGCGCGATCGCGGACGCGGCCCGACAGGACTGGCCGGGCATGCTGGGCATCTCCGTCGCCATCGTGACGCTGTTCGGGTCGGGAGAAGCGCTCCGCAGGCTCCTGAACGTGCCGGTCGAGTACACGCGCAAGCTGGCCCACCTCGGCGGCGGCGCCGTCGTGATGGCGGTTCCGTGGGTGCTCTCCGGCCACTGGAGCGTGCTCGTGCTCTGCCTCGCCTTCCTCGGCGTGCTCGTCGGGGGGCGGATCTCCGGCCAGCTGGGGAGCGTCCACGCCGTCGATCGGACCACGGGGGGCGCCTACTTCTACCCCTTCGCCGTGTACGGCACGTACTGGCTCGCGGAGGGCGATCCGCTCCTGTTCTGCGTGCCGCTCGCGGTGATGGCGGTCGCCGACACCGGCGCGGCGATCGTCGGCAAACGCGCGGGCGAGACGCGCTTCCGCGTGATGGACGGCGTGCGCAGCCTCGAGGGGAGCGCCACCTTCTGGGCCATCGCCTTCGCCATCTTCCTCGGCGGGCTCGCGCTCGACGGGCGCGGCGGGTGGCCGGGCGTGCTGCTCGTCGCGCTGGTCGGCGCCACGCTGACCACCTGCATCGAGGCGATCAGCGTGCGCGGCGCCGACAACCTGTTCATCCCCTACGGCGCGTACGTCGTGCTCGACCGCACGCTGCGGCTCGGGCTCGAGGAGATGGGCGACTGGATCGTCGGGATGCTCGTCGGCCTCGTCGCGGTGGTGGCCGCCTGGGGGCGGGCGCGGCTCATGCCGGCGGGCGCGGTCGCCGGCTTCCTGTTCGGCACGCTCGCCTGGGCGATCGGCGGGCCGGCCTGGTTCTGGCCGCTCGCCGCGCTCGTCGCGGTCCTCGTGCTCGCCCGCCCGCGCGCCGAGGAGGCCGATCTCGAGCAGGTCTTCCCCACGCTGGTGGGCTCGATCGTCGTGTTGCTCGCCTTCGCGCACGAGGGCGGCGACTGGTACCCCCCGTTCCTCGCCGCGTCGGCCGCCAACGGCGCCAACGCGCTGGCGCTCGTCGGCGAGGGGCGCTGGTGGGTGCCGGCGGCGGGGCTCGTGGGCGCGATGGTGCCGGTCGCGGCGGGGCGGCTCCTCGACGAGGACGTGCCGGTCGCGCTGCTCGTCGCCGCGGGGCTCGCCGGCCTCTGCCTCTACGCGGCGATGCGCAAGGGGCCGATCCCCGGGCGGCGCCTCGTCGCGAGCGCGTGCGCCGGCCTCGTGATCTGGGGGATGATGCGCGCATGAAGGACTGGATCGCCGCCGGGGGCGACCCGAACCGGCTCGGGCTCTACCGCCGCGTCCTCGACGTGGAGCCGCTCGTCGACGCGTCCGGCCGCTGCCTCGTGTTCGCCAACGGCGCGATCGGCGACTTCACCGGCGGGCCCACGCTGCTCGCCGCCGCGGAGCGCCGCCTCCGCGAGCGCGGCGTACGCGAGGCGATCGGGCCGCTCGACGGCAACACGTTCTTCCCGTACCGCGCGAGCCTCGGGCCCACCGACGATCCCCCGTTCCTCGGCGAGCCCCTCGGCAAGCCCGACGTCTGGCGCGGCGCGGGCTGGCGCGAGGACGCGCGCTACCTGACGACGAGCTGCCCGAACGAGGCGCAGATCGCCTACGGCGAAGGCGCGGCGCCCGACTTCACCGTCCGCAACCTCCGCATGGACCACCTCCTCGACGAGGTGCGCGCGCTCTACGAGGTCACCTGCGCGAGCTTCGCCGGCGCGTGGCGCTACGAGGCCCTCCCCTTCGAGGTGTTCGCCGCGCTCTACCTCCCGCTGAAGGACCGCATCGACCCGCGCTGGGTCTGGCTCGCCGAGGACCGCGACGGGCGCGTCCGCGGGTACTCGTTCACCTGGCCCGAGGGAAAGCGCTTCGTCATCAAGACGCTGGCCGTCCACCCCGAGGTGCAGCGCGCGCGGCTCGGCGCGCGGCTCATGGCGGCGGCGCACGGCTTCGCGGCCGCCCAGGGGGTCCCCGAGGGCCTGCACGCGCTGATGTGGGAGGGGTCGTACTCGACCGCGATCACGAAGCACGGGGGCCGGGCGATCCGCCGCTACGCCCTGTACCGGAAACGGCTGTGAACCTCGCGGACCGCCTCCCCCGCGGTCCGGGGATCGCGCTCGTCGACCGGCACGGCCGCGAGACCCCCTTCGACGCCCTCGCCGACGCCGGCGAGCGGCTCGCCCGCGGCCTCCGCGCGCGGCTCGCCCCCGAGGACCGGCTCCTGCTGCTCCTCCCGCCGTCGCTGCCGTTCTACGAGCTCGTGTTCGGGCT
>JBMOQZ010000230.1:0-13923 GCA_049322475.1 Myxococcota bacterium
TTCTTCTTCGTGCTGGCCTGCTTCTGCCGCATCGTGGGGGCGGACCAGCTCTCGTCGCGCCTCATGGGGCCCGCGGTCGTGGCCGGGGCGGTGGCCTTCGTCGCACCGGCGCTCGGCGGGGCGATGCGAGCGCTCCTGGCGACCCCCGAGGTCCAGGGGGCGCTCTGCGTCCTCCTCGGCCTCGCCGTCGTCGTGGGGCTCATCGTGCTCGCCAGCAAGGCCGCGATGGTCGACGTGCGGCGCCCGCCCATGCCGGCGATGCCCCTCAAGGAGCGCACCCCGGTCACGCCCCCGCAGCCCGAGACGCCGCCGTGGGGCGAGGTCGGGAACGCCCGGCCCTCGCCGGCGCGCGACACCGATGACGACCTGGGCATGTTCGGTAGCTCGCGGAGGCGGCGGTGAGCCGTCTCCGCCTCGGGTGGCGGCTCGGGCACGAGGGCGTCGAGGGCATTGAACTCGACCTGCCCCATTTCTGCGTCCACAGCTGGGTCTTAGCCGCCAGTGGGAGTGGCAAGACGGCCAAGGTGGTTGCCGACGTGATCCAACTCCTTCGGCTTCAGCGCTCTTCTGTTGCCTGCTGTGTCATTGACATGAAGGGCGAGATGGTCGAGCTACTCCTTGCGCTCCTCGCGCTCCTCGAACCGGAAGACCGCCCTTCGCCGCGGGAGATCTGCAGCATTGCGCCGGGCCTCGGCTGGGGGGTGCCCCTCAACGTCCTCGCGAGGATCGAGGGGCTTCCGGAGCGGACGCAGGCGGCGGTCGTCGTCGACCTCCTCGACGGTCTCTCGGAGAACTCCATCGGCCCGCGCATGGCCGCGATCGCGCGGTGGCTCGTGCGGGCCGTCATGGCACTCGAGGGCAGCCTCCTCGACGTCCACAGGTGCCTCACCGACGACGCCTTTGTCGCGCGCGTCGCAGAGGTGGTGCCAAACGCCGAGGTGCGCCACTACCTGACCGTCACGTATCACAAGGAGCGAGCGGAGTCGCTGCAGGCGCTCAGGGCCAGGATCGAGAACTTGTTGGCGAACGACGCTTGTAGGCAGATGCTCTGCGCGCGGGGCTCCATCGCGCCCTCGCTTCTCCTTGAGTCCCGCCTCTCGCTCGTCAACCTGGCACTCGGCGAGCTCGGCGGCACGCGCGTAGCGCGCTTCATCGGGGGGTGGCTCTTCACCTTGGTCTCGGCGGCGATCTTCCGGAGGGACGCCACCACCCCGAAGCCCCACGCCTACGTGGTGGTCGACGAGTTTCAGGAGCTCGTCCGCGCGGCCGATGACATCGCCGACGTGCTCGCCCGGGCCCGGTCTGCGAAGGTGTCCCTCTGCCTCATCAACCAGTACTCATCGCAGATTCGGTCAGTTTCCCCGTCGCTCTACGACGGCGTCGTCGCAAACGTCCTCCTCAAATGCTTCCTCGCGCCGAGCGTCTCGGACCTCGCCTCGCTCGGGGAAGGCGTGCTGCCGCTCTCCGGGCGCATGATCGACCTGGAGCGGCCCGACCGCCTCCTCTCCGAGCACGAGGAGCGCCGGCGCTTCCAGCGGTACGTGGAGCAGCACCTCGGCCCGAGGCGCGGCATCCTCTACCACAAGGGGACGGGGAGGAAGGCGGAGCTCTTCTCGACCCTCACGCTGCCCATCGAGCGGGCGCGTGCAGCGTGGGCAGGCCTGCCCGAGGCGGAAAAGGACGCGTGGCAGCGGGGCGCCTTCGGCTGCCGCCTGCACGAGCTGCCGCAGGCGGAGGTCAACTTTCCTGCCGAGACTGCGGACGCCCCGGCGCCCGCGGAGTCTCCGGTCCCGCGGGCGCCTTCGCCCCGGTTCCCGCGCGGCCGTGCTGGGCGCCTGAGGCTCGAGCCATGACGCGACGCCTCCTCCTCGCGCTTGGCGAGCTGCACGTTGGTCTCGGGCTGCGGCTCGCGCTGGCGCTCCTCGTGCTGTTGGCGCTGCCTTTCACGATCGCGTGGGATGCCCTCACGGCGCGTCGCCGACGTGCGCTCGAAGCCGAAGCGTTCGCGGCGCCGTTCGTCGTGTGCCCAAGCGGCCATCCGGTCGGGCTCGTGGGAGGCTGGACCTGTCCGATGTGCTGCCTCACCTATGAGGGTAACGGCTTCCTCTGCCCGCACTGCGGACGCTCTCCGGCGGCCATCCGTTGCGCGTGCGGGCTCTCCGTGCGCTCGCCGCTCTGGGTGCCAGAATGACCGTCGCCTGCCCGCGCCGCACGGAGCGCCGCGACCCCCGTGGGGCGCAGGTGACCCCGCGCGACCTGCTCCTCCTCGGTTTCCTCGCCGACGCGGGGTACGCGTCGTCGGGAGCGCTTGGGCGCCTTGCCGGCATGAGCGGCGACATGGTCCGCCGGCGACTGCGTGTCCTGCGCGACCTCGGGCTCGTGAAGAAGCACGTCGTCGCCCTGAACGAGCCTGACAAGGTGACCCTCACAACCGAGGGCAGGCGCCTCGTGGCCGAAAAGTCGGGCAGGGAGGTCGACGACATCCCGCCGGGCATCCTCGGCCGAGGCTCGCACTTGCACCATGACATGGGGGTAGACGTCGCGGTGGCGCTCATGGTCGCCCTCGGACTCTGCAACATCTGGCGCTTGACCGACTACTGGTTCGAGCGGAGGGTCCGCGCGGAGCTCGGCGCGCCCGGGGGTGCGCTCGTGCCCGACGCGGTCGTACACCTCGAGGACCGGAACGGCCGGGCGCACGTGCTCGCCATCGAGATCGAGACGGGGACCAACGACCCGAAGTGGGTCGCGGCGAGGAAGCTCACGGTCTACGGCGAGCACTTCGCGGAGCGGCGGCCGCTCTTCGGCTGCGCGTCGTGGTCCGTGTGCATCGTCACGCGTACGCTCGCGCAGCTCCACCGCGTCACGACCGCCCTCTGGCGGGCGGGCGTCCCGGAGGGCCTCGTCTATCTCCTGCCGCTGCCGGACCTCGACCCGGAGACCGTGCTTGAGGACGTATGGTCCACGCCCCGCGCGGTGCCCGGGAACGAGGACGTTGCACTCATGCCGGCTTCGCCCTTCCCGAGGGTCACGACGGACCATCACGACCGTTGTGACGGTCTCGCGGTGGAATCCTCAAGGCAACCCGGGCCTGTGGCCCCTGCGCGCTATGCACGTTCTGGCGCACGGAGCGCGCCGTGATCCCGGTCCCCGCCCATTTCCCGGTCACCCGTTTGCCGGTCGTTTTCGCGTCCCGACGCTGCGGCGGTCGGGCGCTTCTCTTCTCCCGGGTCGGCACTCCTGCCGCCCGGAACCCCCTCGACGAAGGAGGTGTCGACGAACACGCAGGTCACGAACCGGTCGGCGGGACGTGGACATGGAGCGCAGGCGTGCGAGCTCGCGGGTGGCGCCCGCTCTCTCGTCATTCCTTCGCCTATGCGTACGTTCTGCATCGTCCCGAAGCGCACCCGGTGGCCCTGGTCCTCGTTGGCCAGGCCGCTGTGGTGGGCCTCGGGCACCCTGGCTGCGCTCTGCTTCCGGGCAGGGCTGTGGCTGACCGGTCAGCGTCTCCCGCGACGACGGCGGCCTCGTGCCGCCTTCGCGTGGGGACCGAGCTTCGCCGTGCGGCCCGAGACCGTCACCTGGCTGTTCCAGATGGCCCTCGGCCTCGCGGCCCTGTTCGTGCTCCTGCGCTGATTCGCCCGCCCCCGCCTTCGGAGAGCGCGGGCCAGACGGGGCGCCACCCGCGTCTCGTCCGTGTGCTGCGTCGTGTCCACGTCCATGCCGACACGCCCCTCGCGTGGCGGTCCACCACCATCGGCCCCACGCGCAGCCTCTGGCTGCCCGTTCTGGCTCGTTGCAGGTTTCGGCTCGGAATGCAGCTCGTCTGCACCGAATCGGAGCGCCTGGACGACCTGGAGCGCTCGGCTCGGGGTCCGTGCTCGCCTGCGTCCGTCCCCTCGAAAGGTGGGGGATCGGGACGCCTGCCACGCGGACAACGGTCGAGGCGCAGAGGGGAGCTGGCGCCCAGGGTCGGGGATCCCGGGGTGTCCGCGTTCCTGCACCTCGCCCGTTCGGCATACGCCGACGTGCAAGGCGGGGGGTCGATGGCGGAGGCCGCGCGCGACGGTGCGGGCGGTGCGGGCGAGGGCTGCGCGGACCACGGTGCGACGAGGCGGTTCCCCGTCTGGCTCCGCGATACCCCTTTCAATGCGCCAATGGCGGAGCTGCGCGGCGGGCCTGTCCAGGAGGGCCGGACGGCCGCTCACGTCCCGCAGGCGCGAACTTCCCCGGTGGCATCTCTCGGAGCCACCGGTATCCCCTCGATCCAGCAGGAGGACGTCGGCAGGCACACACGGTTGACGCGAACACGCGGACGCGGCTGCGGCACGTCGGCGGGGCTCATCGCGGGCTGGCCCCCATGATGAAGAACCACCCTAACGAACTGCCCTATGTCCAAGCCCACGTGGAGCGAGTCCGTGATGAAGGCACTCGAGCAGCTCGGCGGAAGAGCACACCTCTGGGAGATCTACCTGGCGGTCGAGAACCTTCGCCGTGCAGCGAGAGTACCGCTCTCGAACACCTGGAAGGCGACGGTGCGGCGGGAACTCCAACAGTGCGGCCACTGCGAGCCGATCGCAGGGGAGCGCGGCTGGTGGCGTCTCCGCAAGCGCACTCGTGCCTCTCGGTAGTCCGTGATGTGCCCGTCGGCGGCCAAGCGCTGGTCGAGACGGTCGCGCTGTCGGCGGGGGCCACCCCGCTGGTGCTGCGCCGTCCCGTGTCCGCACCCGCGTCCACAGGAGCCCGGCTCTCGCTCACCCCTCCGCTTCACGGACCCGCCCGCAGTGGGGTTCGTGCCGTGCCCTTGCGCCCGACGCGCTCGCTCCCCGTTGACGCGCGGGTCCTGTTGGCCGGCATGCCGTGGTCGGTGGCCCTCTTCACCTGCGCGCCCGTCGCGCTTGTGCGGGGCGCCTCGCCGCGCTGGCGTCATCTCGACGGTCGACCGGCCTCCTGCCGGACGCCGTCACAAGGACGCAGGACAGGCGACAGGCACTGCCTGACGACCGGGGCTTCGAAGCGGAGGGTGGGCGGTCGGGCGGTCTCGGCGCGCGGAGCGAGCACGAGGTGGCAACGCACGGGACCACTCCCGCCGACAGCGTCGACCGTGTTCCCCTCGCGAAAGGGCAGGCAGGACGGCAGAGGGTCGGCTTGACCGCGCCGCCCGCGCGGTGGTGGCGGCGCTGCTGGCGGGCCCAGCTCGGCGAATCCGCCATCCTGAGCGCCGAGGAGGTGTGCGTCGCGCTCCCGGGCAGACCCTCCGAGAACCGCGCCTGGGTCGAGACCCTCCGGCCGTTCGGCGTGATCGCGGACCGGCCCGTCTACCGGTGGGGCGAGGTGCTCGCCGCGGCGAGCAGCGCCCGTGGGGACTGCCAGCCCTCCTCCCTGGAAGCGGCCACGCCGGTTCACGATGGACGAACAGGCGAGTGGCTCACCGTCGAGGAGGCCGGCGCCCATCTCCACGTCAGCGAACGACTGCTACGACGGCTCCTCGCCGAAGGGGCGCTCGACGCGGCTGTCGTTCGCGTGGGACGGACCGTGCGGCTCAATCGGGAGCTGCTCGTCGATGCCCTCGCCGGCCGGAAGGAGATGCAACATGGCCTGGCTCACCGAGGCGAAGCGCCTCAAAAAGGAGTCCGGGAAGAAGGAGCCCTACTTCGCCATCCAGTGGCGGGAAGGCGGCAAGACGCGCACGAAAGGCCTCGGGTTCGTGACGAGCGCCGAGGCGAAGCAGCTCCTGACGGTGGCGGAGGGGAAGCTCGCCGCGGGCGAGTCGCTGGATCCGCCGGGTACCGGGACTGGCTCCGCACCGGAGGCCGCGAGGCCTGACGTGCCCACGCTCGGGAGGTACCTCGACGAGGTATACCTGCCCGTCGTGAAGCGTGACAAGGCGAAGAAGACGTACTTGAGCGCGCAGACCTCCGCGAACGCGCTCAAACCGGTCCTCGGCGACAAGCTGCTCAACCTCATCGACTACAGGGAGGTCGACGCGTACATCACGCGCCGACGCGACCTCGGCCGGAAGACGAAGACGGTGATCATCGAGGTGGCGTGGCTGCGGAGCGCACTCCGGCACGCTGTCGACAGCGGCGTCCTGACGGACCTCCCGAAATTCCCGCGCCTGAAGAACAACGACCGTCGCCCGCATCGGTTCTTCACCGACGACGAGTGCCGGAAGCTGCTCGAGGCCGTGGGGCCGCTCGAGGTGCAGCCGCACAAGGTGACGCGGGGAAAGCCGCCTATCCCTCGGGATCCCCTCACCTACGCGGCCGTCCTGATGGCGCTCAACCTCGGCATGCGGAAGTCGGAGATCCTCACGCGCGGATGGGAAGACGTGCTTTGGGCGCAGGGCCCGCACGGTACGCTGCTCGTCCGGGCAAAACCCGTGATCGGCTTCGAGGTGAAGACGCGACGCGACCGGGCGATTCCACTCACGCCGGAGATAGAGGCCGAGCTCCGCGCGCTGCACGCTACCGGCGGTGCGCCGGCGTCCGGGTGGATCTTCCCCTCACCGAAGGACCGGTCGGTCCCGCGGAAGGACTTCGGGATCGCGCTCCGGCGGGCCTGCAAGCGGGCCGGACTCCCGGTCATGCACCCGCACGGCCTGCGCCACACCTGGGCGTCGCGCCTCGCGATGGCCGGCGTCGACCGCGCCACGCTCATGGAGCTCGGGGGCTGGACCGAGGGCCGGATGCTCGACGAGATCTACGCCCACACGACCGATGCCCACAAGGCGGCGGTTATGGCCCGGTCGGGGATCGGCAAGGACAGGAACTCACGCACGCCGCACGAGTAGGCGTGCGTCTTGTTGTTCAGGTCGAGGGGGCGCGCAGCGGCGCGTATCGAGGAAGCGCAACCTCGACGTCCCGCGAGCGACCGTCCGGTAGTTCGAGGACGAGGCGACCGCCCCGCAGACGAGCCTCGAGGATGTAGTCGTAGACCTCAAGCGCACGTCGAACGAGCTCGGCCCGCGTCGCACAGCCGGTTTGCTCAACCAGCTCATCGAGGCGACGCAAGGCCGGTTCGGCGACCTCCAACTGGAGGCGCTGCTTGCTGGAGCTCATGCCGGTACTCCGGTGTCAAGGCGGACGATTTCCAAAGGCCCAGGTGGCCGCCGAGATGGCGAGTGAGCCGATGATGGTGACCAGGGGAACGGCCGCGTCCCGTTCACCGATGTGCAGCGCGTAGGCCGCGAATCCGAGCACGCCCACCAGGACGATGCACGCCGCAGCCGAGGCGAACGCGCGCGCGGGGACGGGATGCCGGGGCTGCTTGGGACCCGGATGAGCGATGGCATCGCGATCGGAGAAGGGGGAACGGTAGCCCCAGTTGTCGGGGTTGGTGGCCATGGGCCTGCCTGAGGGTGAAGGTTGAAGGGAGTCAGCCAGTTCTGGTTGAGCTGGATGACGCCCCACTCCTTCGCGAGGCAGGACGAAACGGTGGCGAGCGCCGGCGGTGTGCCCGCCTGCAGTGACGAGGCTTCCCGGCTCCCGCGGAGAATGCGCCTGCCGATCGCCTGGTTGAACTCAACTGCGGCAGAGACGCTCTCGGCCCGCCGCGTCGCCGCCCCTGACCAGACCGTGGTCACGTAGTGAGCGGGAAGGTCGATGATGTATGTCTTGTAGGTCTCCCTCAGCCAAGCAGCCGACCAAGACGTCGTAGCCCATGACCAAGGGCTGTGGCGGGTCCAGACGAAGTGCTCGGGTTCGTCGGCCAGCGTTTCGTGGGCGCGAAAGGCTTTGAGGACCCGTCTGCAGGCCTTGAGTTCGTCCGTGGATGGAAGCCGTATCTTCACTTCCACTTTCCGCGAAGATCGCAGCCGCACCTCGTGCTCCCGCCAGTTGGCGAGCGCTCGAGCCTCGGGGGACCCCGTTGGGTCGACAAGCTGCTGGTCGAGGAGCTGCATCTCTCGCGAGTGTAATCCACTCAAAAAGCACTCGCAAACGATCGTCGCGATGCAGAAGTGCAGTGCCAGACAGACCTGCCAGACAGCTCGGAACCCCATCGCAGAAACAAGAACGCCCGTCCAAGCATTTCTGCTGGACAGGCGCTCGTTTTCAGGTGGTCGGGGCGGCGGGATTCGAACCCACGACCTTCTGGTCCCGAACCACCCTCGAGTTCAGCTCGACCGGCATGGGCAAGGTATACAAGGACTTAGCCCTTGTCCACCTGCATCATTCTTGCCTCGTGAGAGGGGTCAGTGGACACGGAATGGACACGGCGAGCACGGAAGTGCTCGCGACGGGCGGGTTCCCGGGGCCCCGGCATGCCTCACCGCTGCCACGGGAACCTCACACGCGCACGTCCGCTGGCTTCCGCGCGTGAAGGGGTCGGAGATGAGGCCGCGTGGCTCGACGACAGCCATCCGGATGAAGAGGACTCCCAGCCGGGGGGCTGGCGTTCCGGTCCGGCCGGGGCTGACGATGAGATGGCGTGCACCGGGCCGGTGGTCGGGCAGCGCCCCGTGCGCTACCCTTTGTGACCCGGAGCCTTGTCGTGCCGAGCCCGTCGCTGCCGGAAGTCGAGCGGAAGGCCGTGGAGGTGGCCGAACACCTCATCGCCACGTCCCCGGGTCCGCGCATGTTGTACCAGGTGGAGGGCCGGTCTTCCGCGGGAAAGACCACTCTCCTCGGGATGGTCGCCCGTCGGCTCGACAGCGCGGGACTGGTTCCCATCGTGGTTGACCCCCCACGTCGCGCCTTGGACGCTGGCCCGGCCGCGCTCCTTCAGGTGGCGTCGACCCTGCACGACCGCGGGATCGTCAACGGCGAGTTCGAGGGTGTCGTCCTCGCGCGCGACCGAGCTTGGAAGGACAAGCTGGAGGTGTTCAGGCGGTGGCTCCACGATGACGAGGTGTGCCGCCGCGTGGTCCTGCTCTGCGACGAGCCGCTCGCCTGGGCTACCGGAGACGAAGCCGACGCTCACTTCTCGTCGCGAACGTGGAGCGTCGTGAACGTGATCCTCGACGAGGCACGCGCCCGCACGGTGGTCGCAGGGAAGCTGCGCGAGGGCCGGACGCCCACCTCCGCCACTCGCCTCGAAGGCACGGCCCCGGCGCGAGGCTGGCTGGACGACGCTACATCTTGGGACGAGCTGGGACACTCGGTGGGCGCGCTCCGCCGGGCGCTCGGATCCACGCTGGCGAAGCTGACCCCGCTCGAGGTGCGGCTCCTCGTTGCGTGCGCGGCCGTCGGGTCGGTGGAGTGGGTGCGTGGCTGGTTCACCGAATCCGCGTCCCGGCGGGAGATCGTGCGTCGGCTCGCGGAGGTACTCGAATCGGACGCGAGATGGTCCCCGCTCCGCCGCGCCTGGGCCGCCATCGCGCTCGTGCGTCAGCCTTTCCCCGAGGCGCTCCTGGTAACGCTCCGTGCGCGGAAGCTCCCCGCAGTCCAGCGCGCGATCCTGAAGCACTGCCTCCTGTTCGAGCAGGACCGCTCGCTCGTACTGCACGAGATCCTCCGCGCGCACGCCCGCCAGAGCGCCCATTGGCTGGGCCCCGAGGACACGCGGCGCACCCATCGTGACCTCGCGCAGGCCTACGCCAAGCAGTTCGTGGGGGTCGAAGGAGGTCCTCTGCGCGAACGGCTCGCAGCGGAGATGGAGGCATTCCATCACGCGACCGAGGCCCAGGACGCCGAACTCGCCACGAGCCTCGGGCCATTCTTCGTGGAGCAGCTCGACGGGCTGGGTCGGGCGCTATCCAGGGATGCACGGGATCATGCCGGCGCCGTACGCGTCTTTGAGCGGGCGCTCGCCTGGGATCCCGAGGACGACTACGCACATCACTACCTGGCGTTCAACTTGGACGTCCAGGCCATCGAACCGGGACTCGTCGAGCTCCACTACCAGCGAGCCATCGAGATCGAGCCGAAGCACGCCTGGTGGCACTCGCGGTACATCCGGTTCCTCGTCGCGCGCGGAAGGGTCCGCGACGCCCACCTGGCCTGGGACCGTGCGCTCGACGCGCTGGAGCTCCCCGACCCCGGCGCCAGGCCCTCCCTCTACGAGGACCTCCACGTCAAGGTCGCGCGCCTGCTCCTGCACTTCGGACAGACCGCCTTCGCACGGGAGGTGCTCGGGGGAATCCCGGCCGACCTCCGCACCCGGGAACCTACCGTGGCCGCGTTGACGCAGCGCCTGGAGGCGCTGGAGGAGGCGGAACGCACGGGGGCGTTCGTCCCCGGTTACCTGCTGCGCCCGCGGTGGTGGGAGCGCGGTCCGTTCCTCCTCCCGCCGGAGGTGGAAGGGGCCGGGAAGCGAGTGCGCTGGCTGGCCGCCAGGCTCGACGAGGTGGATGGGGAGAGGCTACACCTCCGCGTCGCGGAGGGGCCCGGCCGAGGGGAGCGAAATCTCCGGGTGTCCAAGTTGGAAGTGGACTTCGACACCTTCACCCGCTGGGGGTACTGCGAACCATTCAAGCGCCTCGTCCCCGGGACCTTCCTTGAGATTGGCGTCTACGTCGCTCCCCGCCGTGAGCCGGTGATGCACGTCCGGGTACATCCGCGCCAGCCGTGGACCGACGAACGCCTACCGCGGAGCGACGCCGATCCCGACCGGTATGCGCGCCTTTCGGGTGAGCACCTTCGCGCGTGAGCCTGGCAGGACCTCCCGGACTGGACGCCGACTCACTCCACCTCGTCGTGTTCGGGCCTGGCTATGGCGAGAGCGTGGCCGTACGTGTGCCTCCCGGGCAATGGCTGGTCGTCGACTCGCTGACGGCGTCGAACTCTGGTAGCGCGAACGTCCCCGCGCTCGCATGGATCGAGCGCGAGGGTGGCGAGATCGCGGGCGTCGTCCTCACCCATCCTCACGATGACCACGCGGCGGGGATCCCCCAGCTCCTTGACGCACACGCAGCGGCGTTCGCCGGCTGCGTCCCGGACGGAGGCGTTCCCCGTGGGTGGGACGAGGAGCCTGACGCGGAGGAGCATCTGCGACGTGGCGCCGTCTCGCTGGCCCTCGCGGCGATACGGGCGCGTTGGGAATCTGCCCCCGCCGCGCGTTGGGAGCTCGTGGCCGGATCGCAGCGCGAGGTCGGGGAGGGCCGAGTCACGGTCCTCTTCCCGGACAGCTCGTCCCTCGCTGATCGACGTGCCGCGCGGATGGAGCCGAACCGCCTTGCGGCCCCGCTCCTCGTGGAGTGGCGCGACGTGCGGCTGGTCCTCGGATCGGACCTTCTCGCCGTGGGTTGGCGTCTCGCAGCGCGCCTTGGGCTTCGGCTCCACGCACATCACGCGTTCAAGGTCGCCCACCACGGCTCCAAGGGGGCATTCGCGGAGGAGGTGGTTGGCGTGGAGGGGGGGCGGGGTCGATGCTGGCTGATCACCCCGTGGAACCGCGGGCGATCGCTCCCGCGGTTCGAGGAACGCGAGGGGATCGCCGCGCTCCTCGCCAGCGTCGACGAGGTGTTTCTGACGGCCCTGCCGTTCGAGGGAGCGGGCCCAGTGCCGCCCCTCACGCGGCGTACCCGGCGGGAGCTCGCGCGTGAGCGGGGCACCGGCCGAGGGACATCGTTGCCGGGTGGGCTCACGCTTACTCCGATCCCAGCCCCATCTCGCTGTACGGAAGGGTGGATATCCATTCGCTTCGTCGCGGACGGCCGCATCGGCGAGATCCGCGGTGCGGACGGCACGCTCGTGGTGGTCGAGGAAGGTGAGCCCAGGGCGCGCCCCCTGGGACGCGGGCGAATGGGGTGACCCGCGCGCATGGTGCTGGTCTACTGCTCCCCCACCAAACCGAGCACGCCGTCCACGAACGCCACCGCTTCCTCCGCGGTGATTACCCCCTGGTCGACGTCGACGGCCACCGCCGCCACCGCGCGCCGGACGATCGCGTCCGCGTCGAGCGGCTCGGCCGGGTCTAGGATCCCCTGCTCCTCGAGGTGCGCCTCGAGTCGATCGGCGGCATCCGATCGGAACCGAGGCAGGTCGCGCACGGCCCGCGCGAAGGCGCGCGCGTCGCGCCCGTGGGAGAGGACGAGCTCCTGCACTCGCCCCCGAAAGGTCGACGACACGACGCTGGCGCCCAGGTCCTCCGCGGTGACGGGCCGCCCGCGGCCCACTCGCCATGCGTCGAGCACGGCGCCGAGTAGGCGCACGCGGGCGTCGACGCGCTTCGCGAGCGGCTCGTCGAGCAGATGCGCTGAGGGAGTGCGCCTCGCCTCGCGCCATGGGCCCACCCGATCGACCCGCCGCTGCAGGCACCGGCGGAGCGCGGGCAGATCGTCGTACAGGACGTGGACGAGGTGCCAGGCCGAGAGCGGCCTGAATCCGTCGGGCGCCGGCACGCCGAGGGCTTGCGCGTAGGCGTCGGCGTCGTCCCCGAGGGGCTCGGGCACGCCCTCCGCGGGGTGCGGCGCGACGCGGTGGCGCTCGCCCCATGCCTCGCCGGTCCCGGATGGGGATCCGAGGTCGATCACGCGAGGCTGGTCCGCCCCCGCCTCCGCGCAGGCGGCTCGCCAGTGGTCGGCCTCCGCCGGGTCGGCGGTGAAGTAGAGCACCTGCCGACCCGAGCGCACGAGCTCCAGCGCGGACGTCGCCACCTCGCGGAACCGCCCGGGGTCCGTGGTGGAGAGCACCTCGTCGAGGCAGAGCGGGATCGGGCCCGAGCCGGACTCCTGCTCCTCGATCGCGGCGAGCCGAGCGGCGAGGAGGAGCTGGACCCGGGTGGCGTCGGACAGCTCCCCGAGCGCCCGACGCCGATCGAGCCGCGTGTCCACCGCGTAGAGCTCCCCCTGGCCGGCCGGATCCACGTCGAGACGCCAGCCGCCGTGGGTGAACCGGGCGAACCACCCCTGGGCACGCGAGAGGACAGGCGAGGCGTGCTGGGTGCGGTACGCGGCGCGCGCATCCTCGAGGACGAGCCGCGCGAGGAGCTTCTCCGTCCGCGACTCCCGCTCCCGCGCCAGCCCGCCCTCGGCCTCGGCGAGCTTCGTGCGCGCGTCGGCCCACGCCGTGCCCCCCTCGGCGACGCCGATGTCCGCTTTGATCCTGGCCACCTCCGAGGCTCGAGACTGGAGGGCGGCCGCCTCCTCCTGAAGGCGCGCGACGAGCGCCTCGGCCTCGGCGACGCCGAGCCGCACGGGGTCCGCGACCCCGAGGGCCGGGGCCGCAGCCTCCGCCTCGGCTGACAGGGCCTCGATCCGCGACTGGAGACCCGCGCGGTCGGCCCGGAGCTGCGTCCACGTCCGGCGCTGGTCCAGGCGGGCGATCAACGCGGCCCGGTCGTCCGGATCGACGCCTGCGCGGATCCAGATCTCGTCAAGCTCGCTCGCGCTGGTGGCGATGGTCGCGTCGAGGTCCGCCGCACGACGATTCAGGTCGGCGAGTGCCCGGTCGATCTCGGCGAGCCGGGCTACCCTCCGTTGAACCGCCTCGACGAGCGGCACGCGGGAGTCTTCCGCGGAGGCAACGTCGGCGACCCCCACCTCGCGGAGCCATCTCGAGATCTCGTCCGTGGCGGCAGCCACCTGCCGGTCCGTCTCGTCCAGGCGCGCCCGGACCATGGCCTCCTCGCGCGCGGCCTTCGCCCAGGCCGCCAGCGCGTGCGCCTGCTGGGCGAGCGCCAGCGGGACCAGCCGCGGATCGAGCCCGGAGGTGGCCACCGACGCGACCGCCGCGTTCCGCGCGCTCGCCAGTTCAGCCCCCGCCCGGTCGGCGGTCGCCCGTGCTTCCGCGGCGCGCGTGCGGACGATCGTGAGGACGCGCACCACGTCGAGCCTCCCCTCGAGGGCGAGAAGCCGTGTCTGCACCGCGTCGAGCTCCCACGATTCGGGCGAGATTCCGGCCGCGGCGGCCTGCTCCACGAACGGAACGCGCCGGTCGGGCTCAGCCGCCGGGCTCGCCGCGCCAGGGAACAGCAGCGCGAGACCCGCTCCGGCGAGCGCACCGCCGACGCCGGCGACGACCCCGCCCACCCCTGCGAGCGCGC
>JBMOQZ010000231.1:0-13896 GCA_049322475.1 Myxococcota bacterium
GACCCGAGCGTCGAGCTCGTCACCACCGCGGACGAGCTCGCCGCGGCGAGCGGCGACGGCCCGCTCGTGGGCCTCTTCGCCGACACCATCTTCCCGTACCTCCTCGACGGCTACGGCGAGGAGCCCACGCTCGCGGAGATGACCGACGCCGCGCTCGACCGGCTCGCCGGCGACCCCGACGGCTTCGTGCTCGTCGTGGAGAGCGCGCGCATCGACCACGCGAGCCACTCGAACCTCGACGGCGTCCACCTCGAGACGGCCGCGCTCGACGAGGCCGTCGCGCGCGTGCTCGCCCGGGAGTGGGGCGATCGCGACCTCACCGTGCTCGTCACCGCCGACCACGAGTGCGGCGGCCTCACCGTCGGCGACGCCGGCGAGCCGAGCTGGCGCCTCGGCGACCACACCAACGCCGACGTGCCCGTCTTCGGCTGGGGCGATCGCGCGGCGGCCCTCGCCGGCGAACGCGTCGACAACCTCTGGATCCACGCGGTGCTCGCCGCCGCGATCGACGGGACCGACGTGGTCGCGCCGGACGTCCCGCGGCTCGCCGACGGCGAGCTCTCCGACCTCGGAGAGCCGGTGGTCGCCCAGGTCCACGCCTCGAGCTTCGGCGCCGGCCACCACCAGCTCGACGCGCTGCGGGTCGCCGCCGACGCCGACGGGCTCTGGGTCGGCGTCGACGGCGTGTTCGACGACCACGCGGACGCGGTGATCGCGTGGATCGATCTGGACTGGGGCGCGGGCACCGGCGTGGGCGCCGACCTCGTGCTCGCGGACGCGGACGGGCGCGCGGACACGATGCTCTCCACGTTCGTGCCGTCGCCCGCGCTCGACGGGCTCGGCTTCGACGCCGCGCTGATCGACGTCAGCACCACCGACGTGCGCGCGGACGAGCTCTACGACGAGGCCGGCCTGCGCCTCTTCCACCCGCCCCACGGGAGCGAGGGCGACCTCTGGTGGATGGCCGCCGTCGTGACCTTCGACGACGGCAACGTCGCGTACGGCGACGCCGACGCGCCCGACGCGGGCCCCACCGGCGAGACGGCCGGCGGAATGGAGGCGTGGGTGCCCTGGGCGAGCCTCGCGCCGGACGGCCTCCCCGCGGAGGGCACCACGATCGCGGTGTTCGTCGTGATGACCGACACGACCGGAGACCTCGTGAGCAACCAGGCGCTCCCGCCCTTCGCGGACGCCGCCGCGCCCGCGCGCGACGCCATCCCCGTCGCGTCGGTGGTGCTGCTCGAGGTGGACGCCGCGGGCCTCGCCGTGGGCGCGCCCGCGCTCGCGCCCTAACGGACGACGAGGCACTCCCGGAGCTTGCGCCCGTCCGCCGGCGCGACGTCCACGCGCTCCGCGCCCTCGAACACGAGCAGGTCGGCGGCGAGCCCGCACGGGCCGGGGTCGCCGGCGGGCGCCCACACCTGCGCGGCGCCGCGGCCCACCTCGTGGAGCGCGCGGCCCTCGCGCATGCGCCGCTGCTGCCAGGGCACGTTGTCGCGGAAGTCCTCCCACTGGCCGGGGCGCAGGAGCGCGATCCCCAGCGCGATCGCCACGGCGATCGCCCAGCGCGGACGGCGCCGCCACGCCTCGGCGGCGACTGGCAGGATCGCGAGGAGCCCGAGGATCGCGGCCTCCACGAAGTAGAACGGGTTGTAGAGGTAGAAGCCGAGCGCAGGGACACACGCCATCGCGGATGCGCCGAGGAGCGGCACCGACGGTCCCTTCCAGGCCTCGCGCGGCGCCCCGAGCGCCACGAGCAGGAGCCCCACCGGCCACGCCCAGCCCACGAGCGTGCGCCCCAGCGCGGCTGCGTTGCGCGCCACGAACCCGATCCCGACGGCGTCCTCGGGCAAGGGCGGCGCGAGCAGCCGCACGTGGACCACGAACGCGGCGAGCGCGACCCCCGCGAGCACGAAGCGCCGCGACGCCGCGAGCGCCCACCCGCCGTGCCACCACGCCACCTCCTTGAACCCCGCGCCGAGCGCCAGCGCCACGATCGCCCCGGCGCCCCTCCCCCGCCCGGCGAGCCAGAGCGCGCCGAGCACGCCGGCGAGCCCTCCCGCCGTCGTGAGCCAGCTCCGCCAGTTCACGATCTCCCGCACCTCGCGCGTGCAGACGGCGAGCCCCACGGCGACGGCGCCGCCCCAGATCCCCGCGCTGCGGGCGGCGATCGCGTAGAGCAACACGAGCGCGAGCCCCCAGAGCGCGAAGACGGCCAGCTCCGACGGCCACGGCGCCACGCCCGCCCCCGCCAAGAGCTGCCACGCGAGCGCGTTGAGCGGCCGCAGGTACGGGAACGGCGGCGGGTCCGTGACGAAGCCGAGCCCTTCGCTCGCGCGCCCCCACGCGAGCAGCGTCCAGTCGTCGCTGCGGAGGTCGTTCAGCGCCTGCGGGACTCCGGCGCCGAGCGCGAGGGCGAGCGCGACGAGCGCAGGGGCCGCGCGCCTCACCGGTCGGCGAGGTCGAAGATCGCCCGCACGATCACGGGCGTGGCCGGCCAGTCCCAGCTGCCGTTGAGCACGGCGACGTCGTCGCGGGCGCCGTCGTTGTCCTTGTCGATCTTCGAGGACGTGCCGTCGGCGACGGCCTCCATCTGCTCCTGCAGCGTGGGATCCTCGTCCTGGTACTCGTAGGCGTTCACGCCGAGGAACTTCGCGCCGGCGTCGTTCAGCGCGGCGATCGCGTCGGATCGGCTCGCCGCCGACTCGCACGTGCCCGACGGGACGTCGTTGCCGTAGGCGCGGTCGCGGAAAGAGTTCTCCGCGAGCACGACCACGACGCGTTTGCTGTCGTCGCGGAAGCCGACCCCGGGCGTGGAGCCGGTGCCGGGCACCGAGCTGTCGCGCACGCCGTTGACGCCGCCGCCGAACGCGTCGCCCGCGTCGGCCTTGTAGGGCTTGACGTCGTTGTCGGCGTCGAAGTTGCCGTCGCAGTCCTGGTCGTAGCCGCGGCCGGTCGCCACCTGGAGCATCGCCTCGTAGCCGGTGCCCGGGCCGTCGCCGCCCCAGTTGAACTCGAGGCCGCCGGCGACCGCGTTGACCTGGTCCTTCGAGGTGGAGAGCTGCTGGTCGAGCACGTAGGGCACGCCGCCGTAGGCGACCCACCACTCGCCGTCGACGGCGTAGTCGTCGTACGTGACGATGGACACGCCGACGTTGGCGCCGCTGTCGAAGAGCGCGGTGACCAGCTCCTGCGTGCGCGTGGGCAGCTCGACCCGGTAGCAGTCGTACCAGTAGGCCACGTCGATCACCAGGACCACGTCGATCTTCCCGTCGGGGACCGTGTCGGTGTCGGGGTCGTCGGTGTCGGTGGTGCCGCCCGTGCCGGTCGTGCCGCTGTCGACGATCGTGTCGCTGTCGGGCGTGGCGGAGTCGCGCGGGTCGCGGCCGCCCTTCGGGTCGTCGTTGTTGCCCGAGAGGTCGTAGTCCGAGCAGGAGGCGAGGACCGCGAGCACGAGAAAGCGCATGTCCGACTCCGCGAGCCGGGGAGGCATATACACGATCCCGGCACGTTAGGCGACGCCCATGCTCTCGGCCCTCCTGCTCGCCTGCGCCGGCGAGCCGCCCCCGGACGGCGACTTCGAGGCGCGCCGCAAGGCCCTGAAGTCCACGCTGCGCGAGCTCGTGGGCGAGCTCGGCGAGGCCGGCCGCTACGACTGCTGCGTGCAGACGCCGTGCTCGATGTGCGCGCTGCGCACGAGCGGCTGCAGCTGCGGCGAGGGCCTGCGCGACGGCGAGCCCGTGTGCGAGGAGTGCGCGCTCCTGTGGCACGAGGGCAAGGGCGCCGAGCCGGTCGACGGGTCTACGGTCTTCAGCTTCCTCGAGGCCGCGCGCCGGGAGGAGGCGCGCGCGAAGGGGCAGGACGTCTGCGGGCGGCCGCTACCGGGCGCCGCTCCCTGACAGCACGGCGGGGACGGTGCGCAAAAGCAGCTTCAGGTCGAGGAAGAGGCTCCAGTTGTCGATGTACTCCAGATCGAGCTTCATCCAGGTGTCGAAGTCGACGTGGTTGCGGCCGCTCACCTGCCAGATGCAGGTGATGCCCGGCTTCATCGAGAGGCGCCGCATCTGCCAGCGCTCGTAGCGGGCGACCTCCGCGGGGATGGGCGGGCGCGGGCCGACGAGGCTCATGTCGCCGCGGAGCACGTTCCAGAACTGCGGCCACTCGTCCAGCGAGGTCTTGCGGAGCAGCGCGCCCACGCGGGTGATCCGCGGGTCGCGCGCCATCTTGAACACCGGCCCCGACATCTCGTTCATCGCCTCGAGCGCGGCCTTGCGCGCCTCGGCGTCCGGCACCATCGAGCGGAACTTGAACATCGGGAACTTGCGCCCGAAGAGGCCCGACCGCTCCTGCACGAAGAAGACGGGGCCGCCGTCCTCGAGCTTGATCGCCAGCGCGATCAGCGCGAGCACGGGCGCCATGATCGCGAGCGCGAAGGTGGCGCCGAGCACGTCGACCGCGCGCTTGATGACGAGCGCGTCGGCGTTGTCGGGGGTCGACGCGAACGAGAGCACGCTCCAGCCGTCGAAGTCCTGCACGTCCGCGCGCGAGACCGACAGGCCGAGGAAGTTCGCGTCCATCGAGAAGGTGACGCCCACCTCCTCGCACTCGTCGGCGACCTTGCGGAGCGTGGCGGTGTCCCACGCGCGGCCGGTCATGAACACCTGCGCGATCGCGTTCTGCGTGAGCACCTCGTGCAGCTGCGAGAGCTTGCCGAGCACGCGGACGCCGTTGACGCTCGTCACCTCCTCGTCGTCGGGCCGGATGACGCCGGCGATGCGCAGGCCCCAGTCGCGGCGCCGCGCGAGCGTCTCGAGGAACGGCCCGGCCTCCGCGGCGGAGCCCACCACGAGGATGTTGTAGGGCATCTCGTCGCGCGCGGTGGCGCGGCGGATGATCCAGAGGCGGGCGGCGAACAGGCCCGCCACCGTCACCGCCGAGAACGAGAGCAGGAGCGAGCGGGACGTGGGCGTGGACGGCTGGAAGATGAAGACGAGCAGGAGCAGCGCGAGCGTGGCGTAGACGACCGCGCGGACGAGCTTGATGAACAGGACGTCCTTGCGGACGCGACGCAGGTCGTCGTAGCAGCCGGCGACGTGCAGCGAGCCCAGCCACGCCGGCAGGATCGGCACCATCAGGTGGAGCTGGTTCTGCAGCGTGACCGTCTGCAGCACGCGCTCGCCCGGCAGCAGGTCGACCGTCCAGTACTGGCCGAACGCCTGACGCACGGCGGCCACCGCCACGAACGAGAGCACGACCACGATCGCGTCGACGATCCGCAGGCTCATTCGCATCGCGGCGGTGTGGACCCGCTGCATCCGTTGCTCTCCCTCCGCGGGCTATTGTATCGGCCCCATGTCCGTTTCCCCAAGGCCCGTGAGGGTGGGCCCGCTCACGATCGGAGCGGGCCCCCTCGTCCTCCTCCTCGGCCCCTGCGTGATCGAGTCGGAAGAACGTACCTTTCGCGTGGCGGACGGCATCGCGGAGGTGTGTACGCGGCTGGGCGCGCCCTGGATCTTCAAGGCCAGCTTCGACAAGGCGAACCGCTCCTCGGCCTCGTCGTTCCGCGGGCCCGGAATGGCGCGGGGGCTCGAGGTTCTCGCGCGCGTGAAGCAGCGCCTCGGCGTGCCCGTCACCACCGACGTGCACCTGCCCGACCAGGCCGCGGCCGTCGCCGAGGTGGCCGACCTGCTCCAGGTGCCCGCGTTCCTCTGCCGCCAGACCGACCTGCTCGTCGCCTGCGCGGAGACGGGCCGGCCGGTGAACGTCAAGAAGGGCCAGTTCGTCGCGCCCGCGGACATGGCCGGGGCGCTGGGGAAGCTGCGCCCCGGGGCCGCGATGCTCACGGAGCGCGGGGCCACGTTCGGCTACAACAACCTCGTCGTCGACTTCCGCTCGCTGCCGACGATGCGCGCGCTCGGCGTGCCCGTGTGCTTCGACGCCACGCACTCCGTCCAGATGCCGGGCGGACCCACGACGGGCGGCGATCGCCGGTGGGTCGCCCCGCTCGCCCGCGCCGCGGCGGCCGTCGGCATCGACGCGCTCTTCGCCGAGGTGCACGACAGGCCCGAGGAGGCCCTGTCGGACGGGCCGAACATGGTGCGACTCGACGATCTCGAGGGGCTGTTGCGGCAGGTGCTCGCCGTGCGGGCGGCGGTGTCCTGACTCAGCTCGTCGCCGGCGCCACGAAGCCGTAGCGGGCGGCGTCGCGCAGAGGCGGCAGCTGATCGCGCGGCAGAAGCGCGGTCCGCACCGCCCACAGCTCCGGGAAGATGCGGTAGGCCGTCGTCTTCTCGAGGTACTCCACGCCCGAGGAGCCGCCGGTGCCGACGCGGCGGCCGATCGTGCGCTCGACCATGCGCGCGTGCCGGTTGCGGAAGAGCAGGAGCTGCTCCTCGAGCTCGCAGGTGGTGTCGAGCAACAGGCGAGGCCACGCGAGCAGGGGGAGCTCGCGGTAGCTCTCGATGAACAGGAGCCCCGCGCGCGCGCGCCGCGTCGCCGGGTCCTCGGGCGTGAGGAACGCGCGGGTCTGCGCGAGCCCGGCCTCCACGCGCGCGGTCACGGCGGGGCGCTCGCGCTCGCCGAGGGCGCCGGAGAGCTGGTCGACGACGGCGCGCTGGTGGCGCTCCACCGCGGCGAGGTAGTCGGCGAGGAAGGCGTCGACGCGCTCGCCGTCGCCCGGGGCGCCGGGCTGCGAGCCCTGGATGGGCGTACGGGCGAGCCAGGCGTGGAGCGCCGACCGGAGCGAGGTCTCGGCGCGCGCGCGCTCGATGCGCGCCCACGCGGCCGCCCCCCCGGGCGACGCCGCGGCGAGCTCGCGGATGTGCGCGAGCGGGTCGACGTTGCCGTAGGAGACGCGCTGCTCGTCGCCGAGGCCGAGCAGGATCTCGATCTCGCGCATCTGGAAGCTCTGGAAGCCGCTCGCCGGCGAGAGCTTGTCGCGGAACGCGAGGAAGTCCTGCGGCGGGAGCGTCTCCATCACCGCGAACTGCTGCACGCAGAGGCGGAGGATCTCGTTGACGCGCCCGAGGTGGTGGACCACGAAGGGCACGCGCTCCTCGGGGAGGCGCGGCGCGGCGAGGTGGTCGCGGGCGAGCCGGAGCTGCGACAACACCAGCTTGAACCACAGCTCGAAGGCCTGGTGCACCACGATGAAGTGGAGCTCGTCGGCGGAGGGCCCGTCGTCGAGGCCCCCCTGCAGATCGAGCAGGCGGTCGAGCTTCAGGTAGTCCCAGTAGGTCGGCGTCGGCATCCCCGGGGTCTATCGGGGGCCGCCCGGGTTAGCATCGCGGCCACTCCCGAGGGGACCTTTGCTCCTGTGGATCCTGGGCTGCGCCGCCCCCGCCTGGGGCACCTGGATGTTCACGAAGACGGTGTCGCCGCCGGACGGCTCGGAGTGCCAGGACAGCGCGATCCACAACTTCACCACGGCGACCACCCCCGAGGAGGCCGCCACCGACACCGGCTGGGTCGAGGAGGCGTCGAGCGACGTGAGCGACGAGGTGTTCTTCGGGCGCCTCGAGAAGACCGCCGAGGGCGCGGTGCTCATCGTCGGCGGGCTCGCGCTGCCCGGCGCGCAGGGCGAGGACGGCGGCTGGGTCTTCCAGTGGGACACGACCTCCGAGGGCGTGGAGACCGACACCCACGCCAGCGGCTACCTCTACCAGTACGACCACGCCACGACGGAGACGCTGCGCGTCGAGGGCGCGATCGAGGGCAGCGCGTTCACCGGGCTCTGGGAGACGTCCACGCGCAACGACCGGACGTGGGACGAGTCCGACCTGTGGACCGAGGAGGCCGCGGCGTACGTCGGCGAGAACGGCGAGATGCCCGTCGGCGACTGGCTCGTCGTCACGGACGACACCGGCGCCGTCGTCGAGGCGACCAACGCGCGCGAGGTGGCCGACTGCGGCGACGGCGACACCTCCTGCACGCTCGCCGTCAGCTCCACCTGCGTCTACCGCTCCGACCTCACCGGCGTCGCGACCGAGCTCGCCGGCGAGGACGCGCCCTGGACGGAGGACGCGGGGCAGGCGGCGGGGGAGTAGCCGTCCGAAGGCGGACGCATGCTATACGGCGGCCATGCTGCTCGCCGCCCTCGCCTCGCCCGCGCTCGCCTCCGCGTACTACTTCCTCGACTCCGGCACGCGCGCCATCGGCCGCGGCGGCGCGTTCATCGCCGGCGCCGACGACCTGAGCGCGCAGTACTACAACCCCGCCGCGCTCGCCCACGTCGAGCGCCCCATGCTCCAGTTCCAGGGGTGGGCGGCCAACCAGTACGTGCTCTTCGACCGGGCCGACGAGGAGGAGTGCGGCCGCACCGACGAGGACGGCAACCCCGACTGCGCCTTCGCGCCGGTCGAGAACGAGTCGCCGCCGATCTACGAGCCGAACCTCGGGTTCGCGACGCCGCTCGGCGGCGTGCACCCGCTGCTGAAGAACACCACCGTCGCGATCGGCATGTACACGCCCACCTCGCCGTACCTCGCGTTCCCGGAGGACGGGCCGCAGCGCTACGCGCTGATCGACTCGCTGATCTGGCAGATCTACGCGGGCCCCAGCGTCGCGCAGCGCGTGACGCCGTGGCTGACGCTCGGCGCCGGCCTCCAGTACACGTTCCTCCGCGTCGAGGAGCGCCTCGTCGCGACCGCCTGCTTCTACGAGGAGGCCTGCGAGGAGGGCAGCGACGACCCCGCGAACGACATCCAGCTCGATCTGAAGACCTGGGACACGATGCAGTGGAGCGGCAACGCCGGCATCCTCGTCCAGCCCACGAAGTGGCTCGACATCGGCTTCTCCGTGCAGCCGCCGATCAAGTACGAGGCGCCGGGCAGCCTCGAGGCCACGTTCGACGAGGAGCTCGGCGGCGGCGTGTTCGCCGACCAGCTCGCGAGCCTCTCCACGAAGGACGAGGACGTGCTGCTCCTCGTCACCGTGCCGCTCATCCTCCGCGGCGGGGTGCAGGTCAAGCCGGTGGAGACGGTGCGCGTCGAGGTCGCCGGCACCTGGACCGGGTGGGGCGCGCTCGAGGAGCTGCGCATCACCGACGTCGACATGGTGGTGAAGGACAACCCGGACGAGGCCCTGCTCGAGGAGGACCTGCTCATCACCGACGACGTCGTGTTCGCCACCGGCTACCAGGACGCCTGGTCCGCGCGCCTCGGCGGCGACTGGCAGATCAAGGACTTCGTCCGCGCCAGCGCGGGCGTCCACTACGAGTCGAGCGCCGTGCCGCCCCAGACGCAGGCGGTCAACCTCGTGGACGGGCCCAAGTGGGGCTTCGGGCTCGGCGCCGGCGTCACGATCGCGAAGCGGGTCACGCTCGACGCGAGCTTCGCGAAGCAATTCATCCAGAGCCGCTCCATCACCGACTCCGACTTCCGCCAGCAGGCGCTCTTCACCGACGCGGCGAACGACTACGAGTCCAGCGTGCTCCAGGGCAAGGTCGTGGGCAACGGCGACTTCGCCTCCAACTTGACCTTCGTGGGCATCGGCGCGACGCTGTACTTCGGTGGAACCGAGGCGGCGAGCGAGTGAGGCACCGGCGCAGGCGCCGGAGAGGCGCACCGCGGACGTGACGCCGTCCGCCGTCGGGGAGCTGCGGGCGTTGTGGCAGGCGCGCCGGCTGTTGTGGGCGTTCACCTGGAACGACCTGAAGGGCCGCTACGTCGGGAGCTCCATCGGCTTCTTCTGGACCGTGCTCGTGCCGGTCCTCGAGCTCGCCACCTACACCTTCGTGTTCCACGTGCTCATCGGCGTGAAGTTCCACCCGTCGCAGGGCACGAGCCAGTACGTGTTGTTCCTCTTCTGCGGCATGGTCGCCTGGAACGCCTTCGCCGACGGGCTCACCCGGGCGACCACCAGCATTCGCGACCACGGGCACCTGTTGCGCAAGCTCAACTTCCCGGCCGTCGTCCTGCCCGCGCACGTCGTGCTCTCGGCGGTGGTGAACCAGGTGTTCCGCCTGATGATCCTGATGCTCGGCATGCTGCTCATCGGCGACGGCGTCAGCTGGCACGTCCTCGTCGTGCCCTTCGTGGTGGCGGTGCAGGCCTGCCTCACGCTGGGCGTGGGGCTGCTCTTCGCGACCCTGAACGTCTACTTCCGGGACATGAGCCACTGGGTGAGCGCGGGGCTCATGCTCGGGATGTTCATGACGCCGGTGTTCTACCCGGCGAGCGAGTACCCGCGCGCCTTCGTGATGTTGCTCTACCCGAACCCGATGGCGCAGATCATCGGCATGTACCAGGGGCTCATGCTCAACCAGCACATGCCCTTCGTGAACGCGATGTTGTGGGCCACGATCACGCCGGCGATGGCGCTCTTCGCCGGGGCGAGCGCGTTCGCGTACGCGCGTCGCCGGTTCGCCGACCTCGTCTAACGGGGGGTGCGCTCGAGCAGCGTCATGCGGAAGATCTCCTTCCCCTCGCGCTCGGCGGTGTAGAGCACGGGCGGCCCCGGGAGCGTCTTCGCGAAGTGGTAGCGGTGGAGCTCGGGGACGCCGTCCTCGCCCGCCTTCCGCACCGTGTAGAGCCACGTGTCGAAGTGGCCGGCGGGCACGTCCACGCTCGACTCCTCGCGCGTCGTCTTCGACGCCGGGAAGTCCGCGTGCGTGTAGAGCTCCGCCCACGTCGAGGTCCCCTGCCCTTCGTCCTGCACGAGCTCGCCCGCGGGGGTGTAGACCTGCGAGGCGATCGTGCACGTCTCGGCGTCGACGGCCACGAACTGCCAGCGCTGCTCCATCTCGGGCTGGCCGGGGATCGCGATGGCGAGGCGGACGCGCGTGCCCTGCGGGAACGCGGCGCGCAGCTCCTCGAGGGTGTGGACGTGCGGCGCGAAGGCCTCCGCCTCGGCGGCGGGCGGCGGGGTCGCGGGCGTGGCGGGGTGCGGCGCGCAGGCGGCGAGGACGAGGGCGAGCATCATGGCGCGAGCGTACCGCATGGGCCGCGCCCGACCCGCGTGCCTATCTCCGGGACGGTGGAGCACGTGACCCGGCGAAGGCTGCCCGTCGGCGCGGAGACGTCCGCGTCGGGGACCCACTTCCGCGCGTGGGCGACGGCCGCGCGCGCCGTCGACGTCGTGGTGGAGTGGCCCGAGCCCTGCGTCGTACGGCTCGAGCTCGACGCCCCCGGGTGGTGGTCCGGCTTCGCGCCCGGCGTCGGCGCGGGCGCGCGGTACCGCGTCCGCGTCGACGGCGACCCGCTCCCCGACCCCGCGGCCCGCTTCCTGCCCGAGGGGCCGCACGGGCCCGCGGAGGTGATCGACCCGTCCTTCCGCTGGACCGACGTCGGCTGGCGCGGCGTCCCGCTCCGGGGCGCGGTTTTCTACGAGCTGCACGTCGGCACGTTCACGCCGGAGGGCACCTGGGAGGCCGCCGCGCGGCAGCTCCCCGATCTCGCGGAGCTCGGCGTCAACGTGATCGAGCTCATGCCCGTCGCGGAGTTCCCCGGGCGGTTCGGCTGGGGCTACGACGGCGTCGCGCTCTTCGCGCCCACCCGGCTCTACGGGCGGCCCGACGACATGCGGCGCTTCGTGGATCGCGCCCACGCGTGCGGGATCGCCGTGATCCTCGACGTCGTGTACAACCACTTCGGCCCGGACGGGTGCTACCTCCGGCGGTTCTCGCCCGAGTGGTTCACCGATCGTTACACCAACGAGTGGGGCGACCCGGTCAACTTCGACGGGCCGGGCTCCGAGGGCGTGCGCGAGACCGTGCTCGCCAACGTGCGCCTCTGGATCGAGGAGTACCACCTCGACGGCTTCCGGGTCGACGCGACCCAGCAGACCTGGGACGCCTCCGACGAGCACGTCGTCGCCGCGATCACCCGGCGCACGCGCGAGCTCGCCGGCGATCGCCACACCCTCGTCGTGGCGGAGAACGAGCCGCAGCACGCGCGCTTCATCCGGCCGCGCGCCGAGGGCGGGATGGGCATGGACGCGGCGTGGAACGACGACTTCCATCACGCCGCCGTCGTCGCCGTCACGGGGAAGCAGGAGTCCTACTACACCGACTACGAGGGCTCCCCGCAGGAGATCGTCTCCGCGCTGAAGCGCGGGTACCTCTTCCAGGGCCAGTGGTACAGCTGGCAGAAGCAGCGCCGGGGCACGCCCACCGACGGGCTGACCCCCGCGCGGTTCGTCCACTACCTGCAGAACCACGATCAGGTCGCCAACTCGGCGTACGGGTGGCGCCTGCACCGGCTGACCTCGCCCGGGCGCCTGCGAGCGATCACCGCGGTGCTGCTGCTCGCGCCGCCGACGCCGACGCTCTTCATGGGGCAGGAGTTCGCCGCCTCGTCGCCGTTCCTCTACTTCGCCGACCACCACCCCGAGCTCGCCGCGCGCGTGCGCGAGGGCCGGCGGCTCTTCCTCTCGCAGTTCCGCAGCCTGACGACGCCCGAGATGCAGGACCGCCTCGCCGACCCCGCGGACCCGGACACGTTCGCGCGCTCCCGGCTCGATCCCGGCGAGCGCGTCCGCAACGCCGACGTGCTCGCCCTCCACCGCGACCTGCTGCGGATCCGGCGCGAGGACCCGGTCGTCCGCGAGCAGGGCGAGCACGGGTTCGACGGAGCCGTGCTGGGCCCGGAGGCCTTCGTGTTGCGGTGGTTCGCCCCGGACCACGCCGACCGCCTGCTCGTGGTCAACCTCGGGCGCGAGCTTCGGCGCGACCCGGCGCCCGAGCCGCTCCTCGCGCCGCCCGAGGGCGCGCGCTGGGAGGTCCTGTGGTCGAGCGAGGACCCTCGCTACGGCGGGACCGGGACGCCCCCGCTCGACACCGAGCAGAACTGGCGCGTGCCCGGGCACGCCGCCGTGCTGCTGCACCCGCGGAGACCCGATGGATGAGAACGACCTCCACCCCGAGCACGGCGACGCGCCCGTCCGCGTCGTGCCCTGCCGCGGGGTCGCGCCCGAGGACCTCCTGCACAAGGAGTGGATCGTGGCCAACGGGCTCGGCGGCTACGCGTCCGGCACCATCGTCGGGGCGGTGACGCGCCGCTACCACAGCTACCTCGTGGCCTCGTTGCCCGCGCCGCTCGGCCGGGTCGCGATGCTCAACCACCTCTCCGAGACGGTCCGCCTCCCCGACGGCCGGCTCTTCGTGCTCGGCGGGCTCGAGCGCGTAGGGCGCGTGCTCGAGCTGCACGGGCTCGGCCACCTCGTGGACTTCCGCCTCGAGGCCGGCCTGCCGGTGTGGCGCTTCGAGCTCGACGGCTTCGCGCTCGAGCGCCGCGTGGTGCTCCCGCACCTGCAGAACACGGTGCACGTGACGTGGCGGCTCGTCGCCGGCGACGGCACCTTGCGCCTCAAGCTCCGCCCGGCCGTGCACTTCCGCGCGCACGAGGCGCCCGTCAACGAGCCCCTCCACGACCCCTACACCATCACGGCGGTGGGGCCCCGCTACGAGATCCGCGGGCCGGCGCCGATCCCGCCGCTCCGCGTGCTCCTGCACGGCGACCGCGGGAGCTTCACGCTCGAGGAGGAGCGGATCGTCGAGCTGCTCTACCGCGTGGAGGAGAGCCGCGGCTACGAGGCCGCGGGCGAGCTCTGGAGCCCCGGCGTGTTCCGCGCGGACCTTCGACCGGGCCGCGACGTCACGCTCGTGGCCTCGACCGAGGCCTGGGACACCCTCCGCGCGCTCTCGCCCGAGGCCGCCGAGGGCGCCGAGCGCGAGCGCCGTCGCCGCCTGCTCGAGCGCGCGCCGCCGTCGGTGCGGACGGGGCCGGGCGCGGAGCTCGTGCTCGCCGCCGACCAGTTCCTGATGGTTCCCGGCGCGCGCGCCGAGGAGGCCGCCCGCGCGCGCGCCGCCGGCGACGAGGCCCGCTCGGTCATCGCGGGCTACCACTGGTTCACCGACTGGGGCCGCGACACGATGATCAGCCTCGAAGGCCTGACGTT
>JBMOQZ010000232.1:0-13892 GCA_049322475.1 Myxococcota bacterium
TCGTGGCCGTCCGCGTCGGCGTCGTAATCGGAGGCGCCATCGCAGTCCTGATCGACCCCGTCGTACCAGGACTCGGCGGCGTCCGGATTCACGTCCGGGCTGGTCTCATCGCAGTCGTCGCCACCGTGGCCGGCGCTGTCGTGGCCGTCCGCGTCCGCGTCGTAGTCGGAGGCGCCGTCGCAGTCCTGGTCGGTCCCGTCGTACCAGACCTCCTCGGCGCCGGAGTGTATCTGCGATGCGTTGTCGTCGCAGTCCTCCCCGCCGTACGAGGACGAGTCGTACCCATCCCCGTCTGCGTCGTAATCGGACGCGCCATCACAGTCTTGGTCGACCCCATCGTACCAGGAGTCCTGGGCGTCGGGATTCGTCTCAGGTTCGGTGTCGTCGCAGTCGTCGCCCCCATGCGCGGCGCTGGCGAATCCGTCGCCGTCCGCGTCGTAGTCGGAGGCGCCGTCGCAGTCCTGGTCGACGCCGTCGTACCAGACCTCCACGGCGTCAGGATGAGCGTCGGCATCGGCCTCGTTGCAGTCCTCCCCGCCGTGCCCCGCGCTGTCGAAGCCGTCCCCGTCTGCGTCGTAGTCGGAGGCGCCGTCGCAGTTCTGGTCGACTCCGTCGTACCAGGTCTCCTCGGCGTCCGGGTTTACGGCCGCGTCGTCGTCGTCGCAGTCACCTCCGCCCGCCTCGCGAGCGTCAAAGCCGTCCCCATCCGCGTCGTCTCGCCGGTGATCGTCGTCCTTCGCTTCGTCCGGGCCGTCTACGCATGCGCCGAGGGTCAAAGCGAAAAGCGTCAGCATCAGGGGCATCCTCGGGGACGGATGCTACGCCCTACGGCTTCGCGCGTGCAAGGACTCACGACGCTTGAGTGACGGATGGTCGACTATCGTTGGTCGACCGCGGCTTGTTCGTGTGGATGCGGCACCCGATACCCCCGCACCTCCGCCCCCCGCGCCACCACCACGACGCCCTCGCCCGCCGCCGCGACCGCCCCGTAGCCGAGCAGCGGCCCCAGCCGCCCGTCCGCCTGCACCACGACCCAGGGTCCCGCCTCGTTGCCGAGCTGCACGATGGCCCGCGTGGGGTCGAGCTGCAGCACGCGGACGACGCCGGGGGTGCCGCCCTTCCCGCACCGCAGGCGCCGGTCTTCAACCCAGTAGCGGTGCGCGCCGATGGTCACCGACCGCGCGGGGTCCCGGCGCACGCACGGCCCCGCCGTCCGGCACCACCCGCCCGGGACGGCGAACCAGGGCTCGCCCGGCATCTCCGCGACGCGCGGCCGCGTGGGCACGTCGATCAGGGCGCCCGTGTCGAGGTCCACCATGCGCTCCCCGCCTGACCCCGCCTCGCGGAGGCGCACGCGGTCGCCGGCGAGCTCGACCTTGCTCGTCGGCGCGCGCCATCGGAGCACGCCGTCCGCCGCCGCGCGGGCCTCGACGTGGTCGGTGACCTCGACGACGGTGTCGCCGGCGGCGATCGCGGGGGTGCCCTCGCCGGTCCAGCGCGACTGCCCGTCGAGCGAGAGCACCGCGAAGCCGCCGGCGGTGCCAATGACGACGCCGTTGCGCAGCATCGAGACGGTCTCGACGAGCGCCGGCGCCCGCAGCGTCCAGGCCGGCTCGAGCGCACGGCGGATCCGCCACCGCCGCTCCTCGAGCCCCGCCCGTTCGGCGACGGCGAGCACCTCCTCCGCGCTCCCGCGGGCGAGCTCGCGCCCGTCGGCGCTCACGAGCAGCGCGCCGGGCCCGGGCCCGAGGCGGAGGCGACGCGCGAGCTCGGGCGTGGACACGACCCGGGGGTACTTCCCGTCCACCCGGTCCGCGTCGGTCACGACGGCGAGCAGGGTCACGCCGGGAGGCGCGGACGCCGGCATCGCGGCCCCCTGCCCGTAGAGGACCACGGTGGGCTCGCCCTCGTAGGGGATGGCGAAGCGTCCCGCGTCCGTCGCGACGGATCGCCCTCTTCGGAGCGGCCGCAGGCGAGCCATGTCTCCACCGACCGTCGCGTCGGGCCACGAGAGCGGCGCCACCGGCGCGGGCGACGTGCCCTCCGCGACCGCCGGCTCGGGACGCGCGGCGAGGGGCTCGCCGAGGGCGGGCGTGGCGACCTCCGGTAGCGCGCCCGACCAGACCGGCCGCGCCGTCGCGCCCCCGATTGCGTCGCTCTTCCAGACGCCGTCGCGCGAGACGACGACCAGCTCCCCGTCGCGACGTTCGTCGGGCGCCCCCACCGACCACACCTCCGCGCCCGTGCGCGGGTCCAGCAGGCGCGTGCGCCGCCCTCCTTCGACGGCCACGAAGGTGGAGAACGCGACCACCCGCGCGCTCCGCTCGACCTGCACGGACCACAGCTCCCAGCCCGTTGCGACCTCGAAGGCGCGCGCCCGCCCCTCCGCGATCCCGACGAGCCAACGCGCGTCCGGCGCGAGCGACATCTGCTCGAGGAACACCGGGACCTCCGCCCCGAGCGTGCGCAGCGTGGCGACGTCGAACACGCGCGCCGGCCCGGACGCCGCGTGGACGGCGCGCACGGAGGCGACGTCGCCCCACGCGAGGCGCAGCGGGTCGCCGTTGGGGAGGGTGAGGGCCTCCGGGTCCGCGAGGCGGGGCGCCGGTGCGGGGGAAGGCTCGCCGGGCCGGAGGAGCCTGCGGGCGTCGGTGGCCGTGCGCAGCTCCACGGCCCCCTCCGGCCGCAGGAGCACGCGGGCGATCGGCTCGGCGAGCGACCAGCGGTCGACGCGCCCGTCGGGCAGGTGCTGGACGACGACGAAGCCGTCGGTCACCGCGACCCGGGACCCGTCGACCCAGGCGCCGCGCGGCGGGCCCTCGAGCCCGACCGGGATGGAGCGCAGCTCGGTCCCGCCGAGGTCGAGGACGCGGACGCGGGAGGTGTCGCTCGCCAGCGCGAGCCCGGCCTCGCGGAGCACGAGCGCGCCGAGGGGCAGCGTCACGAACGTTCCCGTCTGCGGATCGAACACGTGGCGCCCGTTCGCAAGGACCGGCCCGCTCGGCCCCTGCGCGATCGCCCAGCGCGGGTCGACCGTCGGCGGTGTGTGGTGGACGGCCTCGAGCGACGGCCAGGCGAGCACGTGGATCGCCCCCGCGCGGTCGACGACGGCGAGGCGGCCCGCGTCGAGGAAGCCGAGCGCCTCGCCGCCGATCGGGGCCCCCGCGACGAGGCGGCAGTGGTCGTCGAGGACGGCGAGCCCGTCGGGGTCGACGAGGACGAGCGCATGGCCGTCGGGGCTCGCGATCACGTCCAGCGGACGCCCGGCGCTCCCGCAGGTCGCGCGTCCGCCGGCGTCGTACAGCTTCAGGCGGCGTCCCCCCGCGACGGCGACCCCGCCGGCAAACGGCGCGAAGCTCCCGACCTTCCCGGTCACGACCCGCGCGGGCGCCTCGCCTTCGCGCACCCGCGCGAGGCCGTCGCCCACGTCGACCCAAAAGGTGTCGCCGGCGACCGCGGCCCCCTCGGGGGCGGCGGTGAGGGTCGCGACCTCCCGCCCGTCCCGGCGGACCGTGGGCCCATCGATCGTCCACCCGCCCGCGAGCGACCAGGCGGCGGGCGCCGTCTCCCGGAACACACCGTTCGCGAGGGCCCGGATCGCGCGCTCGCCGCGCCGCCACACGACGATCTCCTCCTCTCCGGCGGCCGCGACGGCGGTGGGCAGCGCGGCCGGCTCGGGCGTCGCGGCCAGGGCGGCGAGGGCGAGGAGCATCATCGGGCCAGCCGGGCGGGGGGACCGAGCGGCGCCTCGTCGCCACACCGGAGGGGCTCGACGCCGACGAACCAGCCGGCGCCCGGCGCGAGGCTCACGCCGTACGCGGCGACCACCCGGTCGCCGACCGTCTCGACCGACACGTCGATCGAGGGCCGCCCGTCCCCGGGGGCGAGCGCGGGCGACAGCGCGCCGTCGCGGCCGAGCAGCGCGATCGCCGACCCTCCGGTCATCGCCCGGCCCGCCACGACGGCGAGATCGCCCCACGCGGCGAGGTCGCCGATGCCCGGCACCACCGCGCGCGGCACCGACCAGGGCCCGGAGGCGACGGCGCCCGCCGCGTCGAGCCACCAGACCTCCGAACGGTGCGACACGATCCACCCTTCGGGGGTCCGGACGATCGCGTGTGGGTGGGCCGGGAGCGCGAAGGTCTGGTTCACGGTCCCGTCTGCTCCGATCCGGGCGAGCCAGGTGCCCTCCGTGCCCGCGGGGAGCTCACGGGAGCCCGCCCGCGCCGACTCGGAGCTCCAGGTCCAGGCGATCGCGAACGCCGAGCCATCCCACCCGACGGTCTCCACGCTCGTCGCAGGGCCGAGCGGCCCGAGGTCGCCGCGACCGAGCTCCTCGCCCGTCGCGGCGTCGAGCACCACCCACGCGGGCCAGCGCTCGCGGCGCGTGTCCGTCTCGCGCTCCCGCTCCCACAGGACGAGCAGGCGTCCATCACCGGCCATCACGCGGCCCGTGTCGGGGAACGCGTGCTCCCAGATCGAGGACCCGTCCGCGCGCGGCCGCCGGAGACGCATGCCCCCGGAGTCCGGCCGGGCCGCGATCACGAAGGGCACCTCGCCGCCGACCGCGACGTAGGTCTCGCGGCGCCCACCGAGGGGGAGGGCGCTGCCGACGGGGCCGTCCGGACCGATCTGCAGCGCGGACACCGTGGAGTCGCGTTTCTCCTCGTCCTGCACGAGCAGCCACAGGCGATCGCCCGCGCGCACGAGCTGCTCGCCGGACTGGATCCAGCGGTGCGTCGTGACGTGGTAAGGCCCGGAGGCGGGCGCGGGTCCGGCGGGACAGGCGGCGGGGCCGGGCGCCGGTGTGGCCTCGATGATCGGGGTGGCGAGGAAGGCCTCGGCCGCCGGCCGCGCCTCGTCCTCACGCAGAGCGAACGCGCCCGTGTGCGGCTTCGGGACCCGAGGCTCGCGGCCTGCCTCCCACGCAGGCTCGGCGATCACCCAGGAGGAGCGCGCGGACGCACGCCCGGACGCCGACCACGCGACGGCTCGCACCCGGACCGGCCGCGTCACGTCGACGTGCACCTTCGGCTCGGCGCAGAGCATGTCGCTGACCCACCCGCGCCGGCTCCGAGCGTCCGGCGGGTCGAGGTCCGCGTCGGCCGGCCACGGGGTGTACGCGGCGCGCCAGACTACCCCGCTCCCCTTCAGCTCGACGCCGAGCACGTCGCCGGCGACGAGATCGGCGGGCAGCTCCAGCGTGAAGGACACGGACTCGCCCGGACCGCAGTCCCCGCCGCCGCTCCTCCTGTCGTAGTGGGCCGTCGCGATGGCCGGCGTGGGTGGGACGCGATCGCCCGGTCCGTCGCCCGTGCGGAGCTCGACCTCCGGGAACCACGCCCGTACGACCTTCAAGGGGGCTTCATCGAGCTTCCGGGCGCCCGGTCCGCGCGCGATGGACCAGCGCTCCTCGTCCGTGAGCAGGTCGCCGTCGCCGTAAGCGAAGAGCCGCTCGACCACGTACCGCGTGCGCGGGGCCAGCCGTGACCTCGGCGCGAGCGCGATCATCGTGCCCTCGACCTCCGCGCGGAGTGGGACCAGCGCGCCGTCCTCGCCACGCAGGCGGTACTCCTCGGCGATCCGCTCGCGCAGCGCCTCGGGCCAGCCACCCTGCAGGACGACGCGGAGGACGCCGTCCGTGGGGAAGCCCTCCGTCACCGGGATCAGCTCGCGCGACAGCGGAACCACGACGCACGAGCACGCGTTCGCGTTCGACGGCCACGCCGTCGCGACGAGGAGGACCGGGAGGGCGTGCTCGAAGCGGAGCATTCAAGGGAGGATACGCCTGCAGGCGTTACCGTGCTGCGCACTCGGCCGCCGAAGGGTCTCTACTCGTCCCTCACGACCAACTCGACGCTCCAGGACGCCTCGCGCATCTCGCCGTTCACCGGGCCGCGCATCCCCTGCGTCACGCTGGACACCTCGTTCGTCAGGGTGGTGATGCGCGGTGAGCTGATCAGCGTCACGCGCTCGCTCCTTCCCCGCCGCTCGAGCTGCTCGAGGCGCATGTCCAGCGTCCACTGAGTCTCGGAGACGGGGCTCGCCTCGACGGTGACGCGCACGTGGGTGCCGTCCGACATCGGGACGAGGAAGGCAGGGATGTGCTTGTTCCCGATGTCGTGGAAGGTCATGGAGACCTCCGGCCCTTCGGTGAAGCCCTCCGGGGTCCAGCGCTGGGGCGGCGTGAGACTGACCTCGAGGTCGACGGCGAGGGCCGGGAACGTGAGGGCGAGGAGCATGCCCGCGAGCGTACCACTCGCCTCCTGGCTACCGCGCCCGCACCAGCGCATCGACAATCGCGACAGCCTGTCTCCGCGTGACTTCCGGCTGTCCGCGCAGCCTCAGCGCGATCTGTTCGACCGCCTCGTCGCTCGGGCGCCCCTCTTCGTCGCCCACGAGCTCCCGCACGGTGACTCCGAGGGCCGTGGCCAGCCGCTCGAGCGACTCCAGGGACGGCGAGCGGCGAGCCCGCTCGTACTTGCTGATCTCGGCGGCGGCCATGCCGACGCGCTCCCCGAGGCCGGCCTGGGTGAGCCCAGCGCGCTGGCGGATGGTGGCGAGGCGGCGGCCGACGCGCTCACGGATCGTCCCGGCCATGCCTGCGTCGCCTCCTCGCCGGGCACCTACGGGGGGCGGCCGTGCCCGTCGATTGCAACGAGCGCCAACAAGGCATAGGCTAAAGCGCCAATCTGGTCGCCGCGCACGACATGAGGGACCGCTCGCCACTCGTCCACTTCGTGTGCCGGTCGGGGAAGTGATGTTCCTCCTCGCCCTCGCTGCCTGCTTGTGGATCTCCGCCGAGGACCACGACGATCGTACCGCGCAGGACTCGGTCCTCGTGCCCGATGTTCCAGATGCCGACGTTGATGTCGATGCCGACGCCGATGCCGACGCCGACGCCGATGCTGACGCCGACGCCGACGCCGACGCCGACACCGATACTGATACCGACGCGGACGCGGACACCGACGCGGACGCGGACATCGACACGGACACGGACGCCGACGCGGACACCGATGCCGACACGGCCTCGCCCACGGACGCGGACGGGGACGGTCACGCAAGCGAAGAGGCCGGAGGTGATGACTGCGACGATGGCGACCCGGCGACCCACCCCGATGCCGTGGAGGTGTGCAACAACGGCGCGGACGACGATTGCGACGGCGGCGCGGGAACCTGCGTCCTGTCCGACCTCGACCTCTCCGCGGCGGACGCCCGGTTCACCGGCACGACCCAGTCGGGCAGCTACGTCGCGGGCGGTGGCGACGTGGACGACGACGGGTACGCCGACATGTTCGCCGCGGGCCCGGCGGGCGCGTACCTCGTGCTGGGTTCCAGCACGCCGGCCTCCCGCGCACTGTCGGCGGCGGACGCCCAGTTCACGGGGGAGAACGTGTCTGCGGCAGCCGGCGCGGGCGACGTGGACGGAGACGGCCACGACGATCTGATCGTCGGGTCGTACTCGGCGGACGGGTACACGGGTGCTGCCTACCTGCTGTTGGGAGCGGGGGCCCCCGCGTCACGGACCTTCGCGGACGCAGATGCGACCTACACCGGCGAGGCGGCGAGGGACTACGCTGGAGAACACGTGGCGGGCGTCGGGGACGTCGATGCCGATGGGTACGACGACCTGGCTGTGGCAGCTCCTCAGAACGACGATTGGGCGACCGACTCGGGTGCCGCGTACCTCATCCTCGGATCCGGCACTCCAGCCAGTCGAAGCCTCGCCTCGGCCGACGCGCAGTACACGGGCCTGGCGGCGAGCGACTACGTCGGCGTGGTCGCTGGAGCGGGCGACGTCGACGGCGACGGGTTCGACGACCTCCTCGTCGGGGCGTACGCGGCAGGCTCCTGGACGGGCGCGGCCTACCTGGTCCTGGGCACCGCGTCCCCGGCCTCGAGCCGCCTCTCGTCCGCCGACGCCACCTACACGGGCGAAGCCGCCAACGACTACGCGGGACTGTCGGTCGCCGGAGGAGGCGACGTGGACGACGACGGGTACGCGGACATCCTCGTCGGCGCACCCTACAACGACGACGGAGGCACCTCCGCGGGCGCCGCCTACCTCATCAACGGATCGACCGCGCCCGCGTCTCGCGACCTGAACGCCGCCGACGTCCAGTTCACGGGGGCGACGGCCGGAGATGGGGCCGGGCTGTCCGTAGCCGGCGCAGGCGACGTGGACGCCGACGGGCACGCGGACGTCCTCGTGGGAGCACGGTTGGGGGACGGGTACGAGGGCACGGCGTACCTCGTGTTCGGTTCGACCGCCCCGGCGTCGATCTCCCTCTCCGTGGCGGACGTCGAGCTCACGGGCGAGACCCTCGGCGACCGCGCGGGGTCCGCGCTCGCGGGCTCCGGCGACGTGAACGGCGACGGACTCGACGACTTCCTCGTGGGCGCCAGCTACAACGACGACGGGGGGACGAACGCCGGCGCCACCTACCTGGTGCTTGGGGTGGGGCTGTAGGGACACTTCGGTCCGGCCGGTAGCTGTGAATGCCGCTGCCTCAGAGCCCACCCCCCAACACAACGTACACAGTCCCCGCACTTCCGCCCCCGTCATCCGCAGCAGGCGCTGCCGCGAGCATGTCCATGTACCCGTCAGCGTCCACGTCGCCCGCACCCGCGACGGCGTACCCTGCGTAGTCGTCCGTCGCGGCGCCGCTGAAGACTGCATCAGCGCTCGACAGCAACGTCGACGACGGGCTGGTACTGCCCCGCACCAGGTAGGCCGCGCCGGCGAAGCCGCCGGCGTCGTCGTTGCCATGAGCGCCGACAAGGATGTCTTCGAATCCGTCCGCGTCCACGTCGCCCGCACACGCGACGCTGAACCCGGCGTAGTCGTAGGCCGCCTCGCCCGTGAGCTGCACGCCCGCGGACGCCAAGTAGGACGACATCGGCGAGGCGTGACCGAGGACGAGGTAGGCTGCTCCGGCCGCAGTACCGCCGTCGTCGTTGAGGTACGCGCCCACGAGGAGGTCGGCGTAGCCGTCGGCGTTGAAGTCTCCAGAGGCGAGCCGAGACCCAGCGGCATCGTTCGCCGCCTCGCCCAGGAAGGCGGCGTCGGCAGAACCGAGAGACGCGGCAGAGGGCACCGCGCCGCCGAGAAAGAGGTAGGCCGCGCCCTCGTCGCTCACACCACCGTAGGTGGCGCCCACGGCGAGGTCGTCCCAACCGTCCCCGTCGAAGTCACCGGCGGATGCCACGGCTGCCCCGGCATTGTCGGCAGGCGACTCGGCCGTGAGCTTGGAATCGGCGTAGGCGAGAGAGCCGGACCACGGGCTCGTGCTTCCCAGGATGACGTAGGCCGCGCCGGCATCCGCACCCGCGTCCTCCTCGTCCACGGCGCCGACGAGCAGGTCTGCGAAACCGTCTCCGTCAACGTCACCGGCGCCCGCGACGGCGTAACCAGCGTAGTCTCCGGGCGACTCCCCGGTGTATTCGGCATCCGAGCTCGTCAACGATCGCGAGGACGTAGCCGAGGCGGCGAGCAACAGGAAGGCGGAACCGGAGTCTCCCCGGCCGTGCGAGCCCACGAGCAGGTCATCGAGTCCATCGCCATCGACGTCTCCCGCGCCCGCGACCGACCACCCCGCGCTGTCGTCGACGCTCGAGCCGGAGAAGGTGGGGTGCATGGATAGCGACGTCGACGTCGGCGTGGCGGCGCCGGCGACGAGGTACGCAGCCCCGGTTGAGCTGTTGCGCGAGGGGGAGCCCACCACGAAGTCCCCGAATCCGTCCCCATCGACGTCCCCCGCGGCGGCCACTGAGCTTCCAGCCCAGTCCGCGGCGCTCGCGCCCGTGTACTCGGCGTCCGAGGCGGCAAGAGAGGCAGACACGATCGCGCACCCTCCCGGGCCACTGTCACAGTCGTCGTCGATGCCGTTGTCGCAGACCTCCGTCGCGGAAGGATTCACGCTCCCGTCGAGGTCATCGCAATCCGAGGTGTCGCGCGTGCTGAACGCGCCGTAGGCGTCGCAGCCGCACCGCCCGGCGGCCGGGTTGCCGTACGAGTCGCCGTCTGCATCGAGGTACCAGACACTGCAGCCCACGGCATCCTGCTCGTTCGTCTCCCCGTCGCAGTCATCGTCCCCCGACGTGGCGCAGGTCTCGAGCGCATCGGGATTCACGCCGCCGTCGGCGTCGTCGCAATCCGTGGCATCTACGACCGAGAACTCGGGGGTAGCAACACACGCGCACCGCGCGAGTGCGCTGTCTCCGAAGCCGTCCCCATCGGCGTCGGGGTGCCACTCCGTACATCCATCCGCCGCCTCCTCGTTCGTGTCGCCGTCACAGTCGTCGTCGTGGGAGGTCGAGCACGTCTCCGTTCGGGAAGGGTGAACGCCGGCGTCCGTGTCATCACAATCCGAACCATCCTGGGTCGAGAAGCTACCGTTCGCTTCGCAGCCACACCGCCCCACCGCGGCATCTCCGTATCCATCCTCGTCGCCGTCCTGGTACCACACGGTGCAGCCCTCGGCGTCCTGCTCGTCCGTCACGCCGTCGCAGTCGTCGTCGTAGTCGGTGTTGCACGTCTCACCGGCATTCGGGTGCACCTGCGGGTCGCCGTCGTTGCAGTCGTCGCCGCCCGCCTGCTCGCTCGTGTAGCCGTCCCCGTCGGCGTCTTCTGGCAGCGAAGTATCCGTGTCGGTGTCCGCATCGACGTCCGCGTCGGTATCAGCGTCTACATCGGTGTCCACGTCGCTATCGGGCGTGGACGCGGAGTCCCCCCCGATTCGCCCCTTGTGGTCCCCGTTGGAGATCCAGAGGCACGCCTGCAGGAGGAGGAGCCCCATCACTTCACCGGCCTGCACATCAGGTAGGCGGAGTCGCACTCCAGCGTGACGGTCGCACCTGCGCGGATCGTCACCCGTCCGGCGTCAACGTCGGGGTTCCCCTCGAAGTCCGCGCGGATCTCGTAGACGCCCGCCGACACGGGGCCCGGGGACAGGCGCGTGCCCGCGCGCTGGAGCACGACACGCCGGGCATCGCCCGTCACGCGGACTGTCCCCATTGGCGGGCCGTCGTCCACCTCCGGTGCGGCGGGCGTGGGCTCCGGGCGAGCGGCGACGGTCGGAGCCGGGGCCGCGGGCGCGGGAGGCGCGGGGGCAGTTGCGGGTTCAGCCACGGACACCGCCGCGGGCTTCGTCTCGCTCGCTGCCCTCTGCGGCACGGACGGCTTCGGAGCAGGGGCGGGCGCGGCCGGTTCGGCGGGCACGATCTCCGTCGCAACCTCGGGCTGCGTCTCGGCTTCCGAGACCGCCGGCGCGATCGCCGGCTCGACCCTCGGGCTCGCCGTGGACCAGGCAACCGCCCCCAGGCCGACGACTCCGATCCCGCCGACACCCAGGACGAGGGCGACCGCGGCGGCGATCAACAGCGTGCGTGCGCGGGGTGCGCTCGGTTTCGGGTCGGGTTCGCCGCCGAACCACTCTCCCGCGAGCGTGCCGCTGAGCGCCGGCGGATCGGTCGGCGGCGCCTCGGGCAGGCGGGTACGCACGACGGAGGCGGGCACCGGAGGAGGCGCCTTCAGGTCGTCGACGGGGGTCGGGCCCACCTCTTCCAGACCACCCGCCGCGTGGGCCCAGGTCTCGCTCCGCACCGGCGCGGCGGCAGCAGCCGGGGCCTGCCCCGCGTCCAGGTCCTCCCCCGCCATCGTGGAGGACGCCGCCGGGGGACGGGAGAGCGTCACCTCGCCGGCGAGCACCTTCCGTAGCTGGGCGCAGTCCGCGATCCGCTCGTCCCGGTTGACCTTCAGGCATCCCGCGATCGCCGCACGCACGCGCTCGGGGATCCCTTCCACGATCCGCTCGGGCGCACGGTAGTCGCCCGTGACCACGGCGTTGAGCACCGAGAACGTGTCCTCGCCGGAGAAGGCCTGCTCGCCGCAGACGAGCTCGTAGAGAATGCACCCGAGGGCGAAGATGTCGGTGCGCTGGTCGACGTTCTTCGCGTTCCGCACCTGCTCCGGGCTCATGTACGCGGGAGTTCCCATCGCGATGCCGGAGCGCGTGTGCGAGGCGGCGTCGTCGTCGGACAGCGCCTTGACCAACCCGAAGTCCGTGACCTTCGGGACGAGGCCGTCGTCGCCCTCCTCGAGCAGGACGTTCCCGGGCTTGAGGTCGCGGTGGACGAGCCCGTGACGGTGCGCGCGGGCGACCCCCGCGAGGACGCCGAGGAACAGGCGCTCGGCGTCCGCGAGGGAGGGGCGGTGGTCCCGCAGCCACGCCTCGAGCGTGGGCCCGTCGATGAACTCCATCACGAGGCCGCTGGCCCCGTCCACTTCGACCACGTCCGTCACCGTCACGATGTTGGGGTGGCGCAGTGAAGCCTGGGTGCGCCCTTCCTGCATCAGGCGCTGGCGGATGACGGGGCTCTGGACCTTCAGCAGCTTGAGCGCGTGGAGGCTGTTCAGCGTGTTGTGGCGGACCTTGAAGACCGTGGCCATGCCCCCGGACCCGAGCTCCGCGAGCACGGTGTACCGGTCGAGATTTTGCCCCGGGGCAAGCATCCGCTACCAGTGGCCGGCGACGACCGCGCCGATCCCCGCGCCGACCGCGAGGAGTCCGACCCCGACGTCGGCGATCACGAGGGCGTTGTTCTTCGCCTTGAGGGTATCGAGGTCCGTCTCGGGCGTCGCCGGGTCCCAGTAGCTCTGGTTCACTTGGTAGTTGACCCCGTAGAGCACGCCGGCGCCGACGAGCGACGCACCGGCTACGATCGCCAGCGGGACGTTGGGGCCCTTTCGGGCCTTGCGCACCGGCGAGGTCGGGGGCGCGACCGTCTTGGTGATGGCCCTCGCGACGTCGTAGTACGGGAGGGGCGTGCCCGGCCAGAGGTAGGCGCTCGAGGTCACGGATCCATCCTCGGCCACCACCTGCACCAGCACCGGCCGCGTCATCGGCCGTTCGGAACCCGGGCGACCGTCGAACTCGAGGTGGCCGGAAGCCGGGGTCGGCGCGCTGTCCACAGTGCCCGGGTCCGCGGCGGAGGCGTAGAGCTGGGCGACGGGGTGCTTCGCGGGGATGAGGGTGACGGGGAAGGCGTAGGCCGACTCGATCGCCCGGGCTGCGGCGAACGCGGAGGTGGCCCGCGCGTTGTCCTTTTCCACCACGAACGCGCGGAGCCCGGCCATCCGGTGCAGGCGCGCAACCGTGGCTCGCTGGGGCCGGTCCGTGAGGCAGGCGACCTCCTCCGTCGCGAGGTCGACCGACGCTCGGAACCGATCCGTCTCCATCGCCGTGAACGCGGCCTCGGCGTCGTCGAGGGCGGTGTCGACGTCGACGCTCTTCGAGGGGCAGGCAGCAAGGGCGAGGTGGGCAAGGAGGAGGAGCATCGGGGGCATCTTCGCATGGGGGAGGAGGACGGGGAACCCCCGCCGGTCCGGACGCGCGCGTCGTCGGCAGCGGCGACGTATGATGCGGGTCATGTGGATACTGGCGTTCGGGGCGTGCTTGTGGATCGGGGACGACACGCACACGAAGCGCATCTACGACGCTCGAGATCAGCCGGGCACACCCGACGATGGTGAAGGCGACGCGGACATCGACGCGGACACCGATGCCGACAGCGACTCCGACGCAGACACGGACGCCGACAGCGACACGGATGCCCCGCCGGATCGGGACGGTGACGGGTACGACGGGCTCGAGGATTGTGACGACAGCGACGCCTCCGTGAACCCGGGCGTACCACCGGATGAGGCTTGCGACGGCGTGGACGACAACTGCGATGGTGTCGGCCCCTCAGGGTGCGGGCGATCCGGAGCGTTCGTCGTCGAGGACATCGCCAGCACCTCCATCGAAGGGGACCACGACTACGCTGGACTCGCCACCGCCCTCGTCGACCTCGACGACGACGGCGTGGCGGAGGTCGTGATTGGCGCC
>JBMOQZ010000233.1:0-1560 GCA_049322475.1 Myxococcota bacterium
GACATCGCCCACCGCGCGAGGTCGCCCCGCGCGCGCCGCGCCGGCGGCGGCCCCTCGAGCCCCGGTCCCACGACGCCGAGCACGCAGATCGCGCCCGCCACCTGCCAGACGAGCCAGGGCGTGCGCAGCGACGTCGAGAGGTATTGCAGCACGCCGTACGCCGCCCACGTCGCGCCGCCCCCGACGACCGCCGCCGCGCGCTCCGTCGTGACGTTCGCGGCGTTCCACTCGTGCGGCGCGACCACGCCTTGCGAGATCGACTCGAGGAACGGCGCCCAGCTCAACATCGGGTAGTCGAGGAACAGGAGCCCGGTGCCGACGAGGAAGCCGCCGCCGATGCCGAGCGCGCCCGGCCAGCGCATCGGGCCGGAGGGGCTCCGCGTGAGGTACAGGGCCGTCGCCGCGACGGGCATCCCGAGCGTGGTGAGGTGGGCGCCCGCGGCGAGCGCGAGCACGAGCCCCGCGACGGGCGCGAGCCAGACGCGCCGCGCGGCGGCCTCCGCGGCCAGGAGCGCGCCGGGGACCAGCGCCATGACGAGCGCGTCAACGCCGTAGGCGTCGCCGGCGACGTCGACGGAGGGCAGGCAGGCCGTGACGACCGCAGCGCCGAACGCCATCCCCCGGCTCATCCAGCCGCGCCCCAACAGGTACAGGACCGGCCCCACCAACGCCGCGGCGAGGTGGTTCAGCAGGTGCCCGGCGAGGGCGACGTCGCCCGTGACGGCGACGAGCGGCGCCGCGAGCCGCGGCATCGTCGGCAGGCGGTGCGGCTGGAGGTCGGCGGGCGAGCCGAGCCACACGGCGAGCACGTTGTGGGCCCACGCCCCCGCGTCGGGCCCGGAGAGCAGGTAGTCCTCGAACCGCGCCCAGAACGGCGCCCCCGCGGGCAAGAGCTCCGGCGCCTGCCCCCGGTCCAGCGCCCAGAGCACGAGCCCCAGCACGAAGACGGCCCCCGCCGCGGCGGCGTCCACCCTCCACGGGACCCCCTCCGTCCCCCGCTCGCCGACGCCGCGCCTGCGCGCCCCCACGGACCTCATGGCGCCTCGCTGATAGCGTCCCCATCGGCCTTTCGCATCCGTCAGCCGGCGTCGCCGCGGGCGCGCGTGCGCCATCCGGCGCCGCCGACCCCGAAGACCCGCCCTCGGGAATTTTCAGCGCGGCCGCCACACCCCCACGAGGTGCCAACCGAGCCACCCTCCGGTGGCCACGAGCCCCACGCCCGCGGGCCAGGCCACGCCCGTGGCGATGCCCGCGAGGCCGGCGACGGTGGTGGCGACGTGGATCGCGAACCCCGCCCGCACCCGCGCGTCGGGGTAGAACTGCCGCATCGCCGGCACGCGCGCCTTCCCGAGCTTCGACGAGAAGCGGTGGTACCAGGTCAGGAACGGCACGATGCGCGTGAGCATCCCGTGCACGAGCGTGCCGGCCCAGCCCCACACGGCGAGCCAGCCGAACGCGAGGTCCCAGCGCGGATCCGCCGCGACGTGGGCGACGACCGCCAGCGGCCCGAGCGCCAGCGCCACCGGCATCGCCGCGAGCCAGAACCGCACGCTCCCGTCC
>JBMOQZ010000234.1:0-13751 GCA_049322475.1 Myxococcota bacterium
CGCCCGCCGCGACCGCGACGACCGCGGGCCGCGCCGCGACCGCGACGATCGCGGGCCCCGCCGCGACCGCGGCGACCGCGACGACCGCCCCCGCCGCTCCGACGCCGACGTCGACGATTTGAAGCGCCTCGCGCGCAAGATCGCCGAGCGCGTGCTGGAGACGGGCGAGCCCGAGACCATCCGTCGCGAGCTCAACAGCTTCGACCGCCGCATCGTCCACGTCGAGATCGCCGAGATCAAGGGCGTCGCGTCGCGCTCGGTGGGCGAGGGCCACGACCGCCGCATCGAGGTCGTCCCCGCCGCGATGGCGGACGCGGGGTCCGAGGACTGACGCCCATCGTCGCCTGCGCCACGCCCTGGGGGCACGGCGCGATCTCGGTCGTCCGCGTGTCGGGCGACGACCTCGCGCCCCTGCTCCGCGGCGTGTGCGGGCGCGTGCCGCCGCCCCGCGCCGTCCGCCGCGTGACCCTCCGCGACGCGGCGGGCCCCTTCGACGAGGGCCTGCTCGCCTTCTTCCCGGGGCCGCGCAGCTACACGGGCGAGGACGTCGCCGAGGTCTCCTGCCACGGCAACCCGCTGATCGTGGAGCGCCTCCTCGAGGCGTTCCGCGCCGCCGGCGCCCGGCTCGCCCACCCCGGCGAGTTCACCCGCCGCGCCTTCCTCAACGGCAAGGTCGACCTCACCCGCGCCGAGGCCGTCCTGCAGGCGATCGCGGCGACGTCGCCGGCGGGGCTCGCCGTCGCGCGCAAGGGGCTCGCCGGCGAGGTCGAGGGGCTCGCCGACGGGCTGCGCGACGCGCTCACCGACGTGGCCGCCGAGCTCGAGGCCGCGCTGGACTACCCGGGCGAGGACCTCCTCGTGCCGCCGGACGACGCCATCTCCGCGCGCCTCGGACAGGTCGCCGGGCGGGCGCGCTCGGCCGTCGCCGGCGGCGGGCGGGTCGCCGTCGAGGGCGCGCGCGTCGCGCTCGTGGGGGCGGTCAACGTCGGGAAGTCGAGCCTGTTCAACGCGCTGCTCGGCCGCCCGCGCGCGCTCGTCTCGGCGACGCCGGGGACCACGCGCGACGTGGTGGAGGCCACGCTCCCGCTCGACGCGGCGCGGATCACGCTCTGCGACACCGCCGGCGAGCGCGAGACGCCCGACGCGATCGAGGCCGCCGGCATGGGGCTCGCCCGGGCGACCGCCGGCGAGGCCGACCTCGTGGTGCACGTCGTGCGCGCCGACCTCCCCGGCGATCGCGCCGGCCCCGACCTCCTCGTCGGCACCCACGCCGACCTCGGCGTCGTCCGCGAGGTCGACGTCGCCGTGTCCTCCGTCACGGGCGAGGGCGTCGCCGAGCTCAAGCGCGCGATCGTCCGGGCGCTCGTCGGCGAGGAGCCCGGCGGCGCCGGCGCGCTGGTGGCCAGCCTCCGTCAGAAGGACCTCCTCGTCGCCGTGGCCGCGCACGCGGAGGCCGCGGCCGCCGAGCTGGGGCCGGGCGGGCCCGCCGTCGCCGTGGAGCACGTCTACGCCGCGCTCGCGGAGCTCGATGCGCTCGTCGGGCGGGATACGCGGGAGGCGGTGCTGGACCGGCTCTTCGCCCGCTTCTGCATCGGAAAGTGAGATGCGCGCGCTCTACGTGATGGACCCCCTGTCGAGCCTGAACCTCGGCGGCGACTCGACGTTCATGCTCATGAAGGAGAGCACCACGCGCGGCTGGGACGTCGCGTGGTGCACCCCGGGCGATCTCTACGCGCAGGACGGGCGAGCCCACGCGCGCGCCCAGCGCGTCGCCACCACGCCGGCCGGCTTCGCTACGGGCGAGTGGGGCGACGGCCCGCTCGACGACTACGACCTCGTCTGGATGCGCAAGGACCCGCCGTTCGACATGGAGTACATCTTCGCGACGTACCTGCTCGACATGACGCGGGCGCTCGTCCTCAACCGGCCGTCGGCGATCCGGTCGCTGAACGAGAAGCTCTACGCCTTCCTCTACCGCGACCTGCAGCCGCCCACGCTCGTCGCCCGCGACATGAACCGCCTCGCCGCCTTCGCCCGCGAGCACGATCGCGTCGTGCTCAAGCCCTGGGACGGCAACGGCGGGCGCGGCGTGCTCGTCACCTCCGGGACCGACCCGAACCTCCGCGCCATGCTGGAGCTCCTCACCGGCGAGGGCCGCCGCGCGATCCTCGCCCAGCGCTACGTGCCCGAGATCGTGAAGGGCGACAAGCGCGTGATCCTCGTCGACGGCGAGCCCGTCGGCGCCATGCTCCGCGTGCCCAGCGGCGCCGACCACCGCGGCAACATGCACGTCGGCGCCACGGTCCACGCCACCACGCTCGACGACGCCGACCGCCGCATCTGTGACTCCATCGGCCCGCGGCTCGTGGCCGAGGGCCTCGTCTTCGTGGGCATCGACGTGATCGGCGGGTACCTGACCGAGATCAACGTGACCAGCCCCACCGGCATCCAGGAGATCAACCGGCTGGACGGCGTGCGCATCGAGGCGATGGTGCTCGACGCCGCGGTCCGGCGCCTCGCGGAGGCCCGCGCATGACCCAGCTCCTGCTCGCGATGTTCCTCGCCTTCGGTCCGGCGTTCGCCCAGGACGAGGAGGAGGACGACCTCTCCGAGAACACGATCACGCAGCAGGCCGGCGGCGGCACGCTCGACGGCGCCTCCCAGGACGCGCTCGAGGCCTTCCTGAACCGCCCGTACGAGTCCAAGAGCTACATCGCGGCCGAGGCGCTGAAGTCGGACGTGAAGATGATCGAGGAGTGCCGCAAGGCCGTCGAGGCCGTGTACCTCCGCGACTACAAGGGCGCGAAGAAGCAGTTCGACGCCGTCGCCGAGGCCTGGCCCACGACGGGCATGGGCCCGCTCGGGCGCGCGCTGCTCTACCAGGCGCTGATGTTCGAGAACTTCGACTTCCGCTACGAGAAGCAGTACAAGAGCGCCTTCGACGACACGAAGCGCCAGCTCGAGAAGGGCCGCGCGGCCGCCGGCGACGAGGCCCTCGAGAGCTTCGTCCTCGCCGCGCTCCTCGGGATGGACGCCATCCACTTCATGCGCAAGGGCGAGTTCCTCGCCGCCATCAACCGCGGCGTGGAGGCCACGAAGGCGCTCGAGACGACGAAGAAGCTCGCGCCCACCTTCGCCGACGCCGCCCTCGGCGACGGCCTGTACCTCTACTGGCGCTCGGCGATCACCCGGAATTCGAAGGTCCTGCCGGACTTCCCGGACAAGCGCCAGGAGGGCCTCGAGCTCATGAAGAAGGCCGAGCGCGAGGCGGCGTTCCTCGGGCCGGGGGCCACGCTCGCGCTCGCCTACAGCTGGATCGAGGAGCGGGACCTGCGCCGCGCGCTCGACCGCTCCTTGCAGATCCGGCTCGCCTACCCCGACAACATCATCAACAACATGACGCTCGGCCGCATCTACACCTCGATGCGGCGCTACGACGACGCGCTGCGGATGTACGACGAGGTGCTCGCCGACGAGAAGGACCACCAGCGCTCGCACTACCACCGCGGCATCGTTCTGGCGCGGCTCGGGCGCTACCCGGAGGCGCAGAAGGCCTACGAGACCTACCTCGGGTTCAAGGACCTCACGAAGGACGCGCGCGGGCAGACCTACTACCGGCTCGGCGCCTTGCACGTCCGGCAGAAGCAGGCGGACAAGGCGGAGGCCTACTTCAAGCAGGCCGTCGCGACGAACGGCAACGAGGCGGCGAAGCGCGCGCTCGAGCGGCTGAAGCAGAAGCCATGATCGCGCTCGCGCTGCTCGCCTGCTCCGGCGACGAGCCTTTGCCCCAGCTGGCGGAGGTGCCCGCGTTCACGCTGCAGGACCAGACGGGCGCGACGGTCACGCGCGACACGTTGCTCGGGAAGGTGTGGGTCGCCGACTTCATCTTCACGACCTGCCCGGACATCTGCCCCGTGCTCTCCGCCCACATGGCGGAGGTGCAGGCGAGGTACGCGGGCAACGACGCGGTCCGGCTCGTCTCCTTGAGCGTGGACCCCGTGACGGACACACCCCCCGTGCTGGCGACCTACGCGGCGCGCTTCGGCGCCACCCACCCCACCTGGCTCTTCCTCACCGGCGACATCGAGGAGATGAAGCGGGTGGTGGTGGGCGGCTTCAAGATGCTGATGGAGCGCGCCGTCGCGGCCGAGACCATCCTCCACGGCACCCGCTTCGTCGTCGTCGACAAGAAGGGCACGATCCGCGCGTACCCGGACCCGAAGGAGGAGGGGAAGAAGGAGCTCTACGCGGCGGTCGACGCGTTGCTGAAGGAGTAGAAACCGCCAAGACGCCAAGTTCCGCCAAGGACGCCAAGTTGAGTCAGAGGGCGAAGCCCCCTCTTCCCCCTTGGCGGCCTTGGCGCCCCCTTGGCGTCTTGGCGGTTGCCTCTCCGCTACGGGATGACCAGCTCCTGCCCCAGCTTCAGCCGCGTCTTCTCCGTCACGTCGTTCGCCCGCGCGATCTCCTTCCAGCGCGAGCGATCGCCGTAGTAGCGGCCGGCGAGCTTGTAGAGGGTGTCGCCCTCGCCGATGACGTGGGTGCGCGTGGCGGGGAGCTCGATGGGCGGGGCGGTGACCTGGACCGGCGCCACCTCGACCGGCGGGGGCGCCGTCACCTCCACCGGCTCCTCCACGATCGCGGCGGTGGACGCGACGACCTCGGCGGGCGCGCTCTCGTCGCCGGCGGCGGTCAGGATCGTGATCGCGACGATGACCGCCGTCCCGAACAGGCTCGCCCCCAACGCGGCCCACTTCCAGTAGACCTCGCGCTGGCGGCTCTCCGCGGCCTCCGTCTCGAGGCGCACGTTGTCGCTGCGGAGGATGCGCGTCTCGTTGCGGAGGCTGCGCACCTCGCTCTCCTCGCGCGCTGCCACCTTCACGCGGCGCTCTTCGTCGCGGCTGCGCTCGGCCCGGATCGCGGCCTCGAGGTACTCGCGGAATCCTGCCGGCGCGAGCGCCCCCGCCTCGCCCGCGGCGTCGAGCTTCGCGAGCGCGTCGGCGTGGCGGCCCTGCGCGGCGTGCACCTTCGCGAGGAGAAGCAGGCCGTCGGCGTCGTCGGGGTCGAGGCAGAGCAACATCTGCAGCCGCGCCTGCGCCTGCCCGAGGTGACCCTCGCGGGCGAGGGCGAGCGACTCGTTGTAGAGCGAGCCGGGGGCGTCGATCCCCGCGTTCTTGAGCGTCTCGGCGATGCGGACGCTCGCGTCGGCGGCGTCGGCCTCGGGGCCGCGCGGGGGGTCGTCGAACTGGATGAGCGCTTCGGTCATCGGGCACTCCGGGATGGAGCTGCGCGAGGGAGAATTCGCGCGGGGGGGACCCGACCCTATCACTCTTTACACGTCAAGTCCAGATCTCGGTTAGGCACCCGGGATGCCGCGCAACCAGCCTCGTGGGCAGCCGGGCCCCCGCAAGCCGTCCAACGAGGTCGTGGTCACGCCGGAGGGCTGGCTCTCCCGCGGCGAGGCCTTCGTCCGCGGCGAGGGCAAGCAGCTCGCGGTCTACGGCGGCATCCCCGGCGAGGCCGTCCGCGTGCGGGTCCTCGACCGTACGGGCCCCGTGCACCGGGCCCGCGCGATCGCCCCGGTCGGCAAGCCGCACCCCGACCGCGTCGTGCCCGCCTGCGAGCGCTGGAACCTCTGCGGCCACTGCCCGCTCATGCACCTGTCCGCCGAGGGGCAGCGTCGCGCGCAACACGCGTTGATCTCGCACGCGTTCGAGGGCTTCGCGGTCGACCCGGTCGTCGCCGGCGAGCACGTCGACGTCCTGCACGCCGTCGACCTCGTCGCGGGGTGGAGCGACGAGCGGCGGCCGCGGCTCGGCATCGTCGGGCGCGAGGGCAAGGTGGTGCCCATCCCCGAGTGCCCGGTCGTGCATCCGGACCTGCGCGCGCTCATGAACGTCGCGGCCCACCACATGATCGAGCTCGAGCTGCACCCGTGGGACGGGCACCGCGGCTCGGTCCGCGCGCTGCACGCCCGCCGCACGCGCGCCGGCGAGGTCGTCGTCACGCTGATCATGGGGCGGGCGGGTCACTTCACGGGGCAGTGGGCCCAGGCCATCGCCGGCGGGCTCGCCGCGGTGGTGGGCGTCGCCGCGCACTTCAACGACGCGCCCGGCTGGGACCACGTCGTCCGCGACGAGTCCGGGGCGATCCCCGCCTCGCCGCTCACCGGCCGGGTGTTCGTGGAGGACACGATCGCCGGCCTGCGCATCCGCATCGGCCCGCTCGACCCTTTCCCGGCCGTGCCGGCGATGGCCGAGCGCGCGGTGGAGGCCCTCGTCGAGATGCTCGCCCCCGCCGCGGGCGACGCCGTGCTCGACGTCGGCACGGGCCTCGGCATCCGCGCGCTGGCGCTCGCCCGCGCGGGCGGCTGGGCGCTCGGCGTGGACGAGCGCGAGGACCTCGTGCGCCGCGCCCGCGAGAGCGCCGCCCTGTCCGGCGTCACCGCCGAGTTCGCCACGGGCGAGCTCCCCGTCGCGCGGCTCGCCGGCCTCCGCCCGCTGGTGGTCGCCGACGTGGGCCGCAAGGGGCTCGGGGGCGACGTGCTGGACGCGATCGCCGGGCTGGCCCCCCGTCGCGTGGCGCTCGTCGGACAGAACCCGATGGCGCTCGCGCAGGACGCGCGGTCGCTCACGAAGCGGGGCCTCCGGCTCCGCCGCGTCGCGCCGTTCGACGTGGCGCCGCACACGATGTTCGTCGAGAGCGTCGCCCTGCTCGCCTCCGAGGACGACAGCCCGCCGGCCCGCCGGGCGCCCCGCCGCAAGACGCTGAGGTAGGCTGCCCGCGTGCTGCTCCTGCTCCAGGCGGCCTTCGCGGCCGAGACGTCGGTGCTCGTGTCCTCGTTCCAGCCGCGCAACGCGGAGGCCACGGGGCTCGCCGGGCTGGTCGAGGGCTTCCTCGCGCAGGAGCTCGACAAGCACCCCGACCTCGACGTGCTGCGCGTCGAGGACACGCCGGGCTTCGACGACTACCCCGCGCGCACCTACATGGAGGGCTGCCCCCCCGGCGACGTCGTCGGCTGCACGCTGGTGATCGCCCAGCGCGGCGGCGCGCGCTTCGCGGTCACGGGCACCGTTCAGTCGCTCGTCGCCGGAACGCGTGTCACCGTCGACGTCATCGACGTCGCCGACACCCGCGTCGTGCTCTCGTTCTCGTCCGAGCTCGACGCCGGCAGCGACGAGGCCTTCGCCGAGGGCGTCGCGAAGGTGCTCGTCGCCGCGATCGGCGGCGAGCTCGCCGAGGCCGACATCCGCGAGGACGGCGAGCCCGAGGACGACGGCGGCGCCACGAACGAGGAGGTCGCCCGGCAGCTCGCGGAGCTGTCGAAGGAGCTCGGCGCCGTCACGGCGATCGTGCAGCGCACCGACAAGCCGATCGACCGCCCGAGGTACACCGTCGAGGACCTCGCGAAGCAGCTCGACTCGGACACGACGCCGCGCTGGGAGCGCCTCGGCATGAGCGCCGAGGAGTACCTCCGCTACAAGAACTCGGGGATGGACCTGCGGCAGTGGCGCGAACGCGCCATCGGCCGCAAGGGCGCGGTGATCGTGCGCCCGTGGGTGGGCTACGCGCGGGGCCCCTTCTGGGGCGCATACTACGGGCGGTACGCGATCGACCCCGACTCGGAGGGCGGGCTCGAAACGCCGGTCGGCACGACGTCCGCGCAGGCGGTGACGACGGGCCCGGGCGGCGGGGGCGGGCTGCAGGTGGGGTACGGGCTCCTGCCGTCGCTCGACGTCGGCGTCGCCGGGGGGGTGGTCGGCGGCACCTACAGCATCGACATGGACCAGGTGCAGGTCGGCATCCCCGAGGGCGACGTGGAGCCCGAGCTGCGCCAGACGACCACGGTGTTCTTCGGCCCGCGGTTCCTCGTCGCGCCGCTGCCGGTGCGGGCGATTCGACCTGTCTTCGGGGGCGGCGTCGTGTTCGCCCGCGGCAAGGCCGTCGGCGACTACTACGCGGTCAGCGAGCACCTCGTGACGTGGCCGGCCTCCTGGCTCGTGATGATCGAGGGGTTCGCCGGCGGCGAGGCGCGGATCTCCCGCCAGGTCGACGTCTTCGTGCACGTTCCCCTCGATCTCCTCGTGCAGGGCGAGACGCTCGTGGCCGAGGAGAGCGGCGACACCAGCCTGTTCGACGGCGACGCGCTCCTCCCCGCCGGCGCCATCGGCTTCGGCGTGCAGGCGGGCGTGCAGCTGCGCTTCGGCGGGGCGAAGCCGAAGGAGACGACGAGGTTCGACGATCTCGAGGAGGAGCCCGAAGAGTAGGCGTCAGGCCGACCGCAGATCGGCCAGCTTCTTCTGCAGCCTCTTGACCGCCTGCCCCCGCAGCTGGCACACGCGGCTCTCGGTCACGCCGAGGATCTCGCCGATCTCCTTCAGGTTCAGGCCCCGCTGGTAGTAGAGCGAGACGACCTGGCGCTCCTTGTCCGGCAGGTTCTGAACGGCGGAGTGGGCGGCGACCCGGGCCTCCTCGGCCATCCAGAGGTCGAGCGCCGAGTCGGTCTCGGCCGGGGCGACCTGCTCCACCAGCGTGGTGCCGCCGTCCTCGTCCACCGGGGCGTCCAGCGAGACGAGCTTGCGGATCTCGGCGCCGCCGCAGAGGTCGTCGTACTCCTCGACCGAGAGCTCGAGGGTCGTCGCCATCTCCTCGCGCGTGGGCTCGCGCCCGAGCTGCGCGCGGAGCGAGGTGCGGGCGGTGTCGATGCGCGCGAAGCGGCGGCGGACTGAGCGCGGGATCCAGTCGGCCTCGCGGAGCGCGTCGACGATGGCGCCGCGGATGCGGATCTCGGCGTAGGCCTTGAAGGGCACGCCGCGGCCGGGCTCGAAGCGGTCGATCGCGTCGATGAGCCCCAGCATCCCGATGTTGATGAGCTCCTCCACCTCGATGTGGCTCGGGAAGCGGCGCACCATCCGCGTGGCGATCATGCGGACGAGCGGGTGGTGGTCGAGGATCTTCCGCTCCCTGTCCGCGGCGCTCAGCTGCTCCCTCGCCTGCATCGGTGGCCCTCGACGGCCCACGATATCGCCCCCTACGAGAATTGGTAGCCGGGCGAGAGTCCGGACTCCGTGACGAACGCCCCCGCCTCGCGCGCGGGGCGCCATCCAGGGCGCAGCCGCTCCACCCGGACGGTGCCCCGGCCGGTCGCGACGACGATTCCGCGGTCCACCGCCACGATCGTGCCGGCGGTGAAGCCGGGCGGCGACTCCGCGGCGTCGATCCGCGCGTCGAGGAGCCGGACGGCGGTCTCGCCGAGCAGGGCGCGCGCGCCGCCCCACGGGCCCGCCGACGCGCGAATGCGCGCGACCACCCGCGGCGCTGGCTGCTCCCAGAGGACGTGCGTCTCCGCGTCGCGCCACCGCCCGGCGAGGAGCGCGCGGGGGAGCGGGTCGGGCGGATCGCCGAGGCGCTCCCACGCCTCGTCGAGCGCCTCGACCATGCGGAGCACGGCGCGGTCGAGCACCGTGGCGGCGTCGTCCTCGGGCTCGACCTCGAGCGGCCGGCGGGCCCACGCGCCGCGCCCGTCGGTCACCACCACCTCCCAAGCGCCCCCGTCGAGGAGCGCGCGGTTCGGATCGGCGCTGCGCGCGCCCGGCGGGGCGAGCACGCGGAGCCCGATGCCCTCGGGCGCGGCGGGGCGCGCGTCGGGATCGCAGTCGATCACGCGGTCGGCGGGGAGTCGCCCCGCGGGGATGCCCTCGTCGTGCAGCATCCCGCGCATGGGCGCGAACCACGGGCGGGCCTCGTGCTCCTCCCCGAGGTCGACGGCGGAGATCCGCGCGCCCCGGCGCTCGAGCAGGTAGGGCAGGACGACGCGGGACAACCGGCTGGAGCCGAGCAGCTGAACGCGCATGCCCGCCTCCTAGCCCCGCGGTTATGCAGGCGCCCCCATGCACCCCCCCGGCTTCTACGGTCGCCTCGCGCGGTTCGTGCTCGCGCACAAGCGGATGGTGCTGGCGGCGACCCTCCTCGTGACCGTCATCATGGGGGTGTTCGCGTCGCGACTGCGCGTGGACAGCGACATCCTCGCGCTCATGCCCCAGGAGGAGGCGTCGACGAAGGCGCTCAAGGCGCTCGACCAGGAGGAAGGCGGCATCAACTTCCTCACCATCGCGGTCGACGCCGACGACGCCGACAAGCGCGACGCCTTCATGCGGGACCTGTCGCGGCGCCTCGAGGGGCTCGACGAGGTCGAGTACGTGTTGTGGTCGCTGGACCCCGACGTCGCCTGGCGGCTCGGGCTCCTGCAGATCCCGGTCGAGGACCTCGCCACCATCCGCGATCGCCTCAAGGCGGCGCTCACGCTCGGGCCGGCGATCGCCAACCCGTTCATCGCCGCGCGCCTGCTCGATCTGGGGCCGCTCACCGCGAAGCTGCAGGAGGCGGGCAAGGGGTTCTCGCTCACGTCCGAGGGCGGGACCGCGCGGATGATCGTGCGGCCGCGGGGCTCCGCGCACGACATCCCGTTCGCCCGGCGCTTCATGGCCGAGGTCAACCGCGAGATCGCCGCGGCCGACCCCGCCGCCAGCGGCGTGACCGTGCGGTGGATCGGCGGCGCCTACCGCCACAACGTCGAGGACTACGAGGGCATCGTCCACGACATCGGCTGGATCACGGGCGCCAGCTTCCTGATGGTGCTCGCCATCATCGCCGCGGCGTTCCGCACGCCCCGCGCCCTCGCCGCCATCTTCGCGCCGCTCGTGTTGTCGAACCTGTGGACGCTCGGCGTCGCGGGGGGCACCGTCGGCGCGCTCAACACGTTCACGAGCTTCGTGAACGCCGTGCTCATCGGGCTCGGCGTCGAGTTCGGCGTGCACCTCTACGCGCGTTACCGCGAGCAGCGCGTCGCCGGCCACAACGTCGACGACGCCATCGTCCGCGCGTGGGACTTCGTGGGGGGCGCCTGCACCTCGGCCGCGCTCACGTCGGCGGCGGGGTTCGCCGCGCTCATCGCGGCGCACTTCGCCGGGTTCCGCCAGCTCGGCTGGCTGCTCTCGCTCGGGCTGCTCATGTGCCTCGTGGCCGAGATCGCGCTCATGCCGCTGGTCATCCACTGGCTCGAGCGCGACGCGCCGCACGTCCACGCCCACCACCGCCACCGCCGCCACCGCCGCCGCGCGCCGGCGACCTACCGGCTCGCGCCGATGAGCCTGATGATCATCGGCTCGTTCACGCTGGTGAGCGGGCTCCTCATCTCGCGCATCGAGTTCGAGTACGACCTCTCCGAGCTCCGCCGCGCGGGCCTCGCGTACGAGGACCTGTCGGAGGACGAGAAGGCGCTCGCCCGCGACAGCTACGCGCCGCTGGTGGTGTCGTTCGGCACGGAGGCCCAGCTCGACGAGGCCTACGCCCGCCTGAAGAAGCGGGTCGACGACGGGCGCTTCCCGGAGATCGCCCGCGTGCTCTCCGTGCGCACGGTGCTCCCCGCCGATCAGGCCGAGCGCGTCTCGATCCTCGAGGAGATCCAGGCCCTCGGGCGCGATCCGAGCGCGGTCTACTTGCCGCCGGCCGTCCGCACGAACCTCGAGCGCCTCTCGCGCGAGCAGGTGCGCCCGCTCGGCGCCGCGGACCTCCCCGTCCCGGTGCAGCACGTGCTCGGCGCCAACGACGACCGGCACCGGCTCCTGCTCATCCCGGCCGGGAACATGTGGGACATGCGCGAGGCGGCGCGCCTCGCCGAGGCGGTGGAGCGCGAGCTCCCCGGCCTCACCGTGGCCGGCGAGTACCTCACGCTCGGCGTCCTCTACAAGCTCATGCAGCGCGACGCGCCGGTGATCGCCGCCATCGCGTTCGCGCTGGTGTTCCTGTTCACCTGGCTCGACCTGCGCCGCCCGCGCGCGACGGCCGGCGCGATCGCCGTGCTCGTCGCCGGCATGGCCTGGTGGGGGGCGCTGCTCGTGCTCTCCAACATCCGCATCTCGATCGTGAACTTCGTCGGCATCCCGATCGTGCTCGGCATCGGGATCGACGTGATGATCCACCTCATCCACCGGCTCCAGCAGGAGGGACCGGGGCGGATCATGAAGTCGCTGTCGACGACGGGCTGGGCGAGCGCGCTCGGCACGTCGACCACGGTGGTCGCCTTCGCCGCGCTGTCGCTCGCGAGCTCGCAGGGCATCCGCTCGCTCGGGCTGCTCGTGTTGCTCGGCGAGATGGCGGTGACCATCGCGGGCTTCGTGCTGGTGCCGCTCGGCTTCGCGACCACGTGGCGCCTCACCGGGCGGCACAGCCTCCCCGACCCGGAGGGGACCAACCCGGGCGCCGGATGAGGCGTCCGCTGCTCGCGCTCCTCGTCGCGGCCGCGATCGTGGGCGCCGTGGAGGTCGCGCTGCGCGTGGCCGTCGGGCTGGACGCGCTGCTGTTCGCCTACGAGCAGCCCTCGAGCCTGCAGCCGGTGGCGGGGCTCGAGGGGTCGGCGGGGATCACGCGGCAGGACGGCCCGTACAGCTGGACGAGCGGGCTCGACCGCGACGGGCTGCGCGAGGGCGGGCGCGTACGCCCCGAGGCGCCGGCGGAAACGACGCGCATCCTCGCGGTCGGCGACTCGTGGATCTTCGGCCACGCCGCCGACGAGGGCGACACCCTTCCCGACCAGCTCGAGGTCCTGCTCGCGGGGAAGCTGGGAGCGCCGAAGGTGGAGGTCGTGAACGCCGGCGTCCCGGGGGCGTCCGCGGGGGTGATCGCGCGGCGGGCGCACGGGCACCTGCGCCGTCTCCGGGGGCTCGCCGGCGTGTTGATCGGGCAGCCGCACAACGGGCCGGGGAAGGGGGGGCCGCCGCCGGCGGGGCCGCCGCCCGTGGCGATCTACCGGGCGCTGCGCCTCTGGATCGCCCCCTACACCTGGGACACGCCGCCGCGGGCGAACGGGCCGACGATCGCGGACGAGGTCGCGATCGTACGCGACCTCGTCGCGGAGGTGCGCGGCATGGGCCTCGCCGTCTGGTTCGTGCCCTTCCCGCAGGAGCGTCGGAGCGCGCTCTCGGGCCGCTTCCCGCCCGAGCCCGAGTGGACCGCGCTGGACGTGCCGATGGCGGGCCACGGCCTCGTCGAGCGGGCCTGCTGGAGCTTCGAGGACCCGTTCCACCCGAGCGCGGCGGGGTACCGCGCCATCGCCGAGGTGGTCGCCGCCATGATCCTCGACGGCCGCCACCAGACCGAGTGGGCGACCGAGCCCTCGTGCCACGCCGTGCCGGGGGTGGGGCCGGGGAAGGAGTAGGAGTAGGGGTCAGGACTCTACTTTTGACCATTTCGCGACCGTGCCTCGGCGCGGGGGCGATCCGATGGGGGTCCGGCGGGCCGGCGCCCGACCCGGACCCCGTGGCGAGGACCAGAGCCCGCCCGACTGGGACGCTTCCGGAGCAGAGCCGGAGCGAACAGGACTCCGGTCGGCGCGCCTCGCGGAAAACGCGCGTTCGTTCGTCCGCGCGTGGCCGGAAGGGGCGCCTTCGAGGGACATGAGTCCCGCTCGGCGCGGCTCTGTTCGGAATTCGTCCCGTTCGAGGGGGCTCTGCTCCCCGCGGGCGGCTCGCGCCGCCAGGTCCGCCACCCGGCCGGCCCCCCTCGCCCGTCCGTGTGGCAAGCTGGCGTCCATGCTGCTGTTCGCCCTCGTCGCCTGCCGCGCCCCGTACCCGGGCGACAAGCCCGAGCCCGTCGACGCCGACGTCGCCGACACCTCCGACACCGACACCTCGGACACCGACGCGGACACCGACACCGACGCGGACACCGACACCGACACCGACACCGACACCGCC
>JBMOQZ010000235.1:0-13652 GCA_049322475.1 Myxococcota bacterium
TCGCCGCGGCCCCGAGGAGCACGGCGGCGACGGCGACGGCGTGCCACCCGACGGCGGTCGCCGCGGCCGACGCCCCGAGGGCGACGACCGCGGCTGCGATCCGCGGAGCGAGGGTGGAAGGCACGGTCTCGCCGGGCTTAACCGTGCCTCCCCCGCGTCACTCCACGTCGACGCGGATCTGGTCCAGCACCGGGGGATCGAGCGGCGTCTCGTCGTTGTTCACGAGCACGACGCGGATGCGGCGTTCGCCCGCAGCCAGCCCCGTCATCGGGGCGGTCGCCGACGCCGTCGACGCGAACAGGACGTCGTCCACGTAGATCTGGACGTGCCCCTGCCCCTCCACGTTCGCGCTCGGCCACGTCGGGTTCAGCTCGAAGTTCTCGGTGTAGAACGACAGCTCGAACCCGTCCGAGAGGCCCCAGGAGTCGCCCGGGTAGGTGATGTCCACGTCCGGGCGCGCCTCGGCCACGACGATCGGCATCACGTCGCGCACGCCGATCTCGCCGCCGTCGGCCAGCCGCACCTCGACGAGGTGCCGGCCGGCCGAGAGGTGGGTCAGCAGGAACGAAGGCTCCCACGCGTCGGTGAAGTAGGCCCCGTCGACGTAGACATGGTAGCTGCCGTCGCCCGGCCCGAGCGCGAAGTTGGTCGTCGTCACGTCGACGATGGCGCTCGCCGAGGGCACCTCGCCGGTGAACGGCGTCGGGTCCATCGCGACGTAGGGCGCCCCGGCGACCACGTTGACGTCGATGACGTTGCTGGTGACGGGCGGGACGAGCGGCGATCCGTCCGCGTGGAGGAGCTCCGCGCGTACGGTGTGCGGTCCCTCGGGGATGCGCGTGACGGGCGCGACGAGGGGATCCGTCCCGATGTTGGTGAGCACCCCGTCGACGTAGATGGCGTAGTAGCCCTCGCCGAAGTCGGCGACGGCCTCGCTCGCGTCCATCTCGAACTCGGTGATGGCGATCTCGACGTCGGCGGAGCTGCCCGGGAGCGCGGCGGCGTTCCACGGCGGCGTCAGCGTGATCGTGGGGTTGAGCGTCTCCACCCAGACCCAGTCGGTGTACTCCAGCTCCTCGTGGTCGTTGCGGGCGAGCCGGACCTCGAGCGTGTGCTCGCCGGTCGCGAGCGCGATCGGGAGCTCGGTGTCCGCGCTCTCGGACTGCAGCACGCCGTCCAGGTAGTAGTGGACGTGCCCGCGGCCCTCGACGTCCTCGAGCCCCATGCCCGCTCCGTCGAGCGTGAAGTTCTCGACCTCCCAGCGCAGCGTGGTCGTGCCGTAGACGCCGGACGTGTCCGCCGGCGCCACGATCGTCACCGACGGCTCCGCGGGCTCGACGGTCCCGCCGTCACCCCCGTCGGGTACGTCCCCGATCCGATCGACCGGGTCGCCGTCGTCGCGCACGCCGCAGGCGGCGAGCAACAACGGGATCGCCAAACGCATGTTTCCCCCCCTGTACGGGGGCAAATGTTCCCCCCGGGCGGTCGTTTGGCAATTGGGCGATCAATCGAAAGCGGGGCACCAAATGGGGATGGGCTGCGGCGAGAGCGACGCGCTCGCGCCCCCTCCGGAGAGCGAGGAGACCTCGAGCTCTCCCCACCCCACCGTCTCGTTCGCGAACGCGATCGCGATGACGAAGGTGTCACCCTCGGCCGCGTCCGTGTAGAAGTAGGACAGGGACCCGCCCGCCTCCTCCTGGAGCTTGACCGCCGCGCGGGGGTGCGTCTGGTCGTAGCTCCCCGCGCCGGCGAACTCCTGGAGCACCTCGGCGATGAGCACGAACTCGTGCTGGTCGGAGGAGTTGCGCCAGAACATCCGGAACTGGCCGCGCTCGTGGATGCAGGTCGGCTGGTCGAAGAGCAGGTCCTCGCGGATGTCCCCGGTGACCGTGACGGTGAACGGGGACGGGTCGGCCGGGAAGTCGCTCGGGATGCCCGTGTCCGCGTCGGTGTCGGTGTCGGTGTCGGTGTCCGCGTCGGCGTCCGTGTCCGTGTCCGTGTCCGTGTCCGTGTCGGCGTCCGCCTCGGGCTCGTCCTCGTCCTCCTCGCCCCCGCCCGCGCACGCGAGCGCGCAGGCGAGGCACAGCGCGAGGACGGGACCGAGGCGCATGCTCACTCCACGGTGACGGTGACCGTCGTCTGGACCACGGGGTCGAGCTCGGTGTGGTCGTTCTCGGCGAGGCGCACGCCGATCTCGTGCTCGCCGGCGGACAGGCCGCTGATCGCGGTGACGGTGTCGCCGCTGGCGGTGTTGTACACGCCGTCGACGTACACGTGGTAGTGGCCCTGGTCCTCGACGCTGGTGCCGCCGATCGCGCTCGAGTCGAGCGTGAAGTTCTCGGTGGTGACCGTCAGCGCCACCTCGCCGAGCACCGAGACCGCCGAGGCCTCGACGTCCGGGCGGTCCGCCGTGACGGTGAGCTCGAACCAGTCGCGCACGCCCAGCTCGGTGTGGTCGTTCTCGGCGAGCACCACCTCGAAGACGTGGTCGCCCGCGGCGACGTGCTCGAGGTCGAACAGGTCGGTCGTCTCGTAGGCCTCGTACGCCCCGTCGACGTAGACGTGCACGTGGCCCTCGCCCGTGACGGGCGCGCCGTCGACGTCCTCGGAGAGGTCGAAGTTGGCGAGCGTGAGCGAGAAAGGCACGGTGGCGGAGTCCCAGTCCCCGGTGAAGGCGCTCGTGTCGACCGACACGAACGGCGAGCCCACGGGCACGTCCACCGTGATGCTGTCCGAGATGCCGACCTCGGTGTGGTCCGCCTCGGCGAGCCGCACCTCGACGGTGTGGGAGCCCTCCGCGAGGCGCGTGACCGAGGCGGTGTCCTCGTGGCTGTACCCGTAGTAGGTGCCGTCGACGTAGATGTGGTAGTGGCCCTCGCCGAAGGTGGCGGCCTCCGAGTCGGTCAGCGTGAAGTCCGACACGGCGACCGTGACGTCGGTCGAGCTGCCGTCGAGCGTGGCGCCGTCGCTCGGGTCGACGATCGTGATGGACGAGGCGAGCACGTCGGCGGTCACGGAGTCGAGCACGCCGATCTCGGTGTGGAGGTCGTCGACGAGCCGGACCTCGAATGTGTGCGTGTCGGAGGTGAGGCCGCTCACCGTGAAGGTCGTGTCGGCCGTGTAGTCGTAGTACTCGTTGTCGACGTAGATGTGGACGTGGCCGTAGCCGGCCTCCGCCTCGGTGGCGCCCTCGGGCGGCTCGCGCATCTCGACGCCGCCGACCGTGTAGGTGAGCGTCACGGAGCCGTACAGGTCGTCGCCCGAGGCCGGCGAGGTGATGCTCACCGACGGGGGCGCGGTCGCGGTGTCGCCGGTCTCTCCCGTCTCCCCGGTCTCTCCCGTCTCCCCGGTCTCGCCGGTCTCGCCGGTCTCGCCGGTCTCGCCGGTCTCGCCGGTGTCCCCGCTGTCGGGCGAGCCGGTGTCGACGTCGCGCGTGATCGTCGGCTCCGTCTCCTTGGACCAGGGGGCCGACTCCTCGGACCCGGGGCAGGCGACGAGGAGGGCGAGGATCGAGAAACGCATGAATTCTCCGGACAGGGGCCGCTGAATGTGCCTCGAATCCGCTCACGGGGCAAGACATCCGCTCGTCGGCAGGTGGTGCGCGCGCGCGTAGGCCTGTAGACTCTCAGGATGCCTGCCCAACAACGGAAGCACGGGTCCTCGGAGATCACGACCAGCACGGCGCAGGCGGGGGGCGGGCCCGCCAACGCGCAAAAGTACGGGAACGCGGCCGAGCAGGAGCGGGTCGGGGGCGACGCGGGCGGCGGCGACGCGGGGCTCGCCAACTACGAGGCGGCCCTCGGCGACTTCCTCGGCGGCGAGCTGCACAAGGCCGTCAGCGGCGCGCTGACCTACGACAAGTTCTCGAAGATGGCGAACAGCGCGGTCGACGGCGCGCTGAAGGCCCTCGTGAAGCAGGCGGGCGGCTGGGAGCAGCTCCAGGCCGACCCGAAGGCGCTCGACGCGCTCGCGAAGATCCTCGGCGACCTCGCCGACCCGCTCGTGGAGAAGTGGCTCGAGCAGGACGGAAAGGACCTGCAGGAGAAGCTCGCGAAGTGGGCCGGCGCGCACCCGAAGACGGTCGCGACCGTCGCGCTCCTCGCCGCCGTCGGCGCGGTGATCGCCAACGTCGACCTCCCCACCCTCAAGCAGAAGTTCTCCATCGGCGAGGGCTACAAGGGCGAGGTCGAGGCGGAGCTGGGCAAGGTGCGGTCGCTCGCGCTGCAGAAGGTGCGCGCCAAGCTGACCGACTCCTCCGGCGCGCTGCTCGCCGCGGTCGAGGTGGTGGAGAAGGACGGCGTGAAGGACGCGAGCCTCAAGGTCGGCGCGGAGGGCGGCAACCAGGTCGTCGCCGACGGCAAGTTCGACAAGGACGGGCTCAAGGTCGGCGGCCTGAAGGGCGTGTTGCAGACGGACGTGGGCAAGCTCGGCGCCGGGATCTCGCAGGAGCGCGGCAAGGAGGGGCCCATCACGTCGTTGTCGCTCGAGCACAAGGACGGCGCACGCACCCTCACCGAGGGCTTCTGGTACAACTCCGGGACGGGCGTGCTCACGCTCGGGCGCGACGTCGTCACCGACATGGGCGAGGGCATCAGCACCCACCAGGGCTGGCGCAAGGGCAGCGACGGCAGCAGCGAGCTCACCGCGGGCATGTCCGTGAAGCAGCAGGGCCTCGAGGGCAGCGCGAGCTTCACCGCGCGCGAGGGCGCCTACGGCCTGACCGAGGAGCAGAAGCTCAAGCTCGGGCTGAAGTACGACCGCGAGTCGCTCAAGGCCTCGCTCGACGCCGAGCTCTCCAACGCGAACGGGATCAACCGCGCGAAGGTGAAGGGCAGCGCGACGAAGGACCTCGGCGGCGGCTACAGCGCGGGTGGCTCGATCGACGCGCTGCTGGGCGACCAGAACCTGCTGCAGGTCGGCGCCTTCTACGGGTTCAAGGATCCCAACTCGTTCCGCGCGTGGCTCGCCGAGTACCGCTACGACTCGAAGATGGACGACAGCCAGTTCCGCGGGATGCTGCAGGACAAGCTGGGGCCGGTGTTCGTGCGCTACCAGGGCCAGATGCAGTGGGGCGGCAGCGGCCGTCACCTCGATCTGTCCGCCCACGGCGCGTACTTCTTCGACAAGGACACCGCCGGCATCGCCGGGATCGGTCTCCACAAGGACCTCGACAGCGGCAGCAAGGGCATCCGGCCGGAGATCGGCGTGCAGCACAAGGGCGTGCAGGTGCTGTTCGGCTACGACACGGAGAAGAAGGCCGCGACGGTACGGTTGGGCATCCCGTTCTGACACGTGCGAGATAATCCTCGCCGATGCACATCCTCGGGGTCTCCTGCTTCTACCACGACGCGGCTGCCTGCCTCGTCTCGGACGGGCGCATCGTCGCGGCCGCGTCCGAAGAGAGCTTCACGAGGAAGAAGCACGACTCCGGATTCCCCCGCAACGCGATCGAGTTCGCGCTCCGGGAGGGTGGGATCGGGGTGAAGGACGTCTCCGCGGTCGTCTACTACGACAAGCCGATGCGCAAGTTCGACCGGGTCGTGCGCAGCCACCTCGTGAACTTCCCGAAGGGCATCCGCGCGTTCATCCGGAAGATGCCGCACGTCGTCTCCACCGAGCTCCGCATCCCGAAGGTGCTCAAGGACGAGCTCGGCTACACCGGGCCCGTGCTCTACAGCGAGCACCACCTCTCCCACGCCGCGAGCGCTTTTTACTGCTCCGGGTGGGAGGAGGCGTCGATCCTGACGGTCGACGGCGTCGGCGAGTGGACCACGTCGAGCTGGGGCGTCGGGCGCGGCGGGAAGATCGAGCTCATGGGCGAGACCCGCTTCCCCCACTCGCTCGGCCTGCTCTACAGCGCCTTCACGTTCTACCTCGGCTTCAAGGTGAACTCGGCCGAGTACAAGGTCATGGGGCTCGCCCCCTACGGGCAGCCGCTCCACGTCGACAAGATCAAGGAGATGATCCACGTCGCGGACGACGGCAGCTTCCGCCTCGACATGCGCTTCTTCGAGTTCGACAAGGGCGAGCGCATGTTCAACGAGGCGTTCGAGGCGCACATGGGTCGCCCCACGCGCCCGCTCGAGGGCAACCCGCCGCTCGAGCAGTGGCACAAGGACGTCGCGCGAAGCCTGCAGGCCGTCGTCGACGAGGTGATGGTGAAGCTCGCGACGCACATCGTGAAGACCACCGGGGTCCCCCGCCTGTGCCTCGCCGGCGGCGTCGCGCTCAACTGCGTCGCCAACGGCGAGATCCTCAGGCGCGCGCCGGTCGAGGACATCTTCGTGCAGCCCGCCGCGGGCGACGCGGGTGGCGCGATGGGCGCCGCGCTGCTCGCCTGGAACGGGCTCCTGAACAAGCCCCGCCTGCCGCGGCTCGAGAGCGCGTACCTCGGCCCCGACTACGACGAGGCCGCGATCCGGGCGGTGCTCGATCGCTACGGCGCGGTCTACACGCGCCACGAGCGCGAGCCTTTGCTCGAGGCCACGGTCGACCAGATCACGGACGGCAAGGTCGTGGGCTGGTTCCAGGGCCGCATGGAGTGGGGGCCGCGCGCGCTGGGGCACCGGACCATCCTCGGCGATCCGCGGCACCCCGACATGCGGACGATCATCAACATGAAGATCAAGTTCCGCGAGGGCTTCCGGCCGTTCGCCCCGAGCGTGCTCGAGGAGAAGGTCTCGGAGTGGTTCGAGATCGACCGCCCCTCCCCCTACATGCTGCTCGTCGCGCCCGTGAAGCCCGGCAAGACGCCGCTGCCGGCGATCACCCACGTCGACAACTCCGCGCGCATCCAGACGATCAACCGCGATCAGGACGCGATGTACTACGACCTGATCTCCGCGTTCGACCGGCGCACCGGCGTGCCCGTGCTCATCAACACGAGCATGAACGTCCGCGGCGAGCCGATGGTCTGCTCGCCCGAGGACGCCTACCTCTGCTTCATGCGCACCGAGATGGACGTGCTCGTCGCCGGCCCCTTCCTGATGCGCAAGCCCGACCAGCCGAAGCTCGCGCTCAAGTCCGCGAGCGAGGAGTTCGGCCTCGACTGAGGCACGCGCGCCTCGGGCACGCGCGCCCCAGGCGCCCCGGAAATGGGCCTCTCCGCGTCGGCACACGGCTTGCATCCGCTGGCCCGCATGCTGATCGCGCTCCTGACCGCCTGCTCCGAGTACGAGGTCTCCGCCAAGCCGGACCACGGCGCCGGGGACGAGCGCGTCCCGCTCGGCCCCGACGACGAAGGCGAGGGCGACACCGGCGACGACGTCGGTGGCGGCACCGTCACCGAGCCGGACGACGACGAGACCACGGACGAGCCCTGCGTCGGCACGAAGCGCGTCCGCATCGGGCTCGCCGCGGACGACTACTGGGAGGGCTGGGTGGACGGCGTCGCGTTCGGGTCGGCCGAGCACTGGTGGGAGGCCGCCTGGTACGAGATGGAGCTCTCCTGCGGCGAGCACGTCGTGTCCGTCTACGCGACCGACCTGCACCAGGCGATCAGCGGCTTCATCGCGGTGTTCGAGGTCGACGGCGAGCCCACCCGCGTCACGGGCGACGGCACCTGGCGCGTGACCCCCGGCCACGGCGAGCGCGGCTGGCAGGATCCCGGCTTCGACGACAGCGGCTGGGACATGGGCACCTCGTGCGAGACCTCCTCCGCGACGGGCTGGTGGGGCGGCAACCCGGCGGATCTGCTCTCGATGGGCGCGTGGTGGATCTGGTCGGGCGAGTGCCTCGAGCTCGGGGACGCGAGCTTCCGAACGACCGTCGTCGTCGAGTAGATCGAGGGGTGCGGGCCCGTCCGCGTGCGGGCACGTTGACGGCCCCCCGCCCGTCCCTAACCTCCCGCGATGAACCTCCTCGGCGTCGGACGCGCCTTTCCGCCTACGTACGCCGAGCAGCGGGAGATCCTCGGGCTGATGCGCCGCCGGTGGGGCCAGCGCGGCGCGTCCTCCCGCGTCGCGGACATCTTCGAGCACGTCCAGGTCCGGGGGCGCCACCTCGCGTTGCCGATCGAAGCGTACGACACGTTGCGGAGCTTCGGCGACGCGAACGAGGCGTGGACCCACATCGGCACCGGGCTCGGCGCGGCCGCGCTCTCCGACGCGTTGTCGCGCGTGGGGCTCGCCCTCGCCGACCTCGACGTGCTCCTGTGCGCGAGCGCCACCGGGTTCGCGGTACCGACGCTCGACGCCCGCCTGGTCAACCAGCTGGGGCTCCGCCGCGATCTCGTGCGGGTCCCCCTCGTCGGGCTCGGGTGCGTCGCCGGCGCCGCGGGGATCGCGCGGGCGTCCGAGCTCGTCCGCGCGTGGCCCGGCCGGCTCGCCGCCGTGTTGTGCGTCGAGCTCAACTCGCTGACGGTCCAGCGCGACGACACGTCGGTCGCCGCGATGGTCGCCGCGGCGCTGTTCGGGGACGGGGCCGCGTGCGCGCTGATCGGCGGGCCCGAGCGCGCGGGCCCGCGCGGGCCGCGCATCGTCGCGACCCGGAGCTGCTTCTACCCCGACACCGAACGCGTGATGGGCTGGAAGGTGGACGAGCGCGGGTTCCACGTCCAGCTCACCGGCGGGGTGCCGCGGATGGTGACCGAGCACGTGCGCGCCGACGTCGAGCGCTTCCTCGCCGACCACGGCGTGCGGCTCGACCGCGTGCACCGGTGGATCGCGCACCCGGGCGGTCCGAAGGTGCTCGAGGCCCTCGAGTCCGCGTTCGCGCTGCCGCGCGACGCCCTCGCGCCGGCATGGGCGAGCCTCCGCTCGCTCGGGAACCTGTCGAGCGCGTCGGTCCTCTGCGTGCTCGCCGACGTGCTCGCCGGGCCGACCCCTCCGGCCGGGGCGCACGGGCTCCTCTTCGCGATGGGGCCGGGGTTCTGCGCGGAGCTCGTGCTCTTGCGCTGGGAGGGGTGAGGCGGCCCCCCCGCAAAGCCCGGGCCCAAAACGCGGGAAGCCGGCTTCCCGATCCATCGAAAAGCCGGCTTCCGAGCTGGTTGCGGGGGCAGGATTTGAACCTGCGACCTTCGGGTTATGAGCGAGACCCAGGATTCTTGGCCGGACCTAAGTACCCGTATACACCTTGGTTCGGTCCTTGTCCAGCTTGGCGTGCTTGGCCTGAGGGAGCTGGCTGTGGTCACGGAGTGGTCACAGTGCGAACGGATTGGGTTGCGACGCGGGCGGCCGGGACGTCGGCATGGCGAGCATGGAGGTCGCGTCGGCGAGCCGGCGGGAAGCCGTGCTCGTTGGCGCGTGCGACCGGCATGTTCGGCGTCACCTGCTCGGCCTCGCAGCGGAGGGCACGCGCACGGGGCGGGACAAGATCGAGCAGGCAATGCCGGACCGGGAGAGGGTGCAGGCCTACGAGGGCCTTGGAGGCCTCTTCAGGCTACGCTCCTCGACCGACCATCACGCCGACGATGTCCACCTCCGCCACCGACGCCATCACGCTCACGCCGGTCAACCGGTCCTCCGCTCTCCCCTCGGGCTTCCTGCCGGGCCAGCCTCGGCTCGTGGCGCTGAAGACCATCGTGAAGGTCGAGCACGCGCTGGGCCACCAGGGAGCCCGGGTCCACATCCGGGGTGCGCTCACCCCCGTGGAGACGGAGGAGAGCTACGCGGCCATCGCCGCGGTCTTCGCACTGGCTCACATTCTCGTCCCGGGCGATGACCGGTGAGTTCCCCGGCCGAACTCGCAGAGAGCGCGTTCGTCGACATCGCCGACGCCGTGACCCACGCGTTGCACGCTCGTCTTCGGCATCCACCCCCGCCCGTGCTCTACCACTACACCGACCTCAACGGCCTGCGCGGCATCATCGGGAGCGGCATCGTGTGGGCATCCCACCACCGGTTCCTGAACGACACCCGCGAGGGAGTTCACGGAGATGCGCTCTTCCAGGCCGTGCTCTGCGACGGATTGCCGGACTTTGTCGAGGTGCCGAGGAGCGCGGATGAATGGCGGACGGGCGTGCGGTATGCGGCATTGATGCTTATTCGCGCTGATCCCAGCGCTTTTCCGGTCATCCCCCACGTCGTGTCGCTCACCGTTCTCGACGACGACCTCCCGCAGTGGCGGGGCTACGGAGCGAACGGGAGCGGATTCGCGCTTGGGTTCGACACGGCGAAGATGGAGCTTGACGAGCGGATCCTCGTCGAACGCGTGGAGTACGACGTCGACATGCAGCGTGACGTCGTCCGCGCGATGCTCGACGTCGCCGCAAACCGCCTTTCGAGCGAGTGGAGCGGGCTCGCGGTTAGCTCCGACACCGCTTGGGCGCTGATGTCCGGTGCGGCTGGCGTCCTGTTCGGCTTCGCGCCAGTGCCCCAGGCCGTGTTCAAGGACCGAGGCTTCCGCTCCGAGGAGGAGTGGCGCATCGTGGTAGAAGCGGGGATCGACGCCGCGATGCCCACCCCTCGGTTCGCAGCGGATGCGAAGGTCCGCGGTCCTCGACGTATTCCCTACTTCGAGCTGCAGCTGCGTCGAGACGGGCGCCTCCCTCTTGCGGAGGTCGTCACGGGACCCGCCCTCGATCCGGCGGCCGCCAAGGCCGAGGTCGAGGCCGTGCTTGTGGCGAGCGGGTACGACCCCGCAGTCGTCCGGGTTCGTCCCTCGAGCATCCCCTATCGACCTTAGCGGAGCGGTGACGGCAACGCGCCTGCATCTTCCGTAAGCCGAGAGCGCAAATACCGGACGGCCTACCGATCCTGCTTTGCGTACGGGCGCTCGAAGAGCTCCGTGATGCCCGTCAGGCTCTCCCAGGTGGTCTTCGCATTGTCGACCGTCGTGCCACAGCCGCCGACCGCCCCCGCCGCCTCTCCGCCCGCGGTGATGGCCAGGTTGTTGGTCAACACCTCCTGGCCAGCCTCGCTGATCCCGCCGTCCCCGTTGAGGTAGGTCGGGGAGACCCTCCCGTCCTGCGTCTTGATTCCCGAACCGTCGAGCACCGCGCTGGTGAGGATGTCGCTAGCGGCGCAGGCGGTCTTCTGCTCGTCACCGGTGATGAGGCCAACCGAAGCGTCGACTGCGTTGGCAGAGTAGCCGAGGATCGAGCTTCCGAGCTGCAACCCGGGGTCGGGAGACATGCCGGCGATCGTACTACCCAGATGCATGGGGGCCGTCAGCGGCTCGAGCTTGCTGTCGACGAAGGCTTCGAGGAAGAGCCTTCCTACACCCTTCGGCGAGGCCTTTGTCGCGTCCCAGAGGGCACCAAGGTTCGTGCTCCCGTCCCGCAAGGACTCCTGGAAAGCTGCGTTGGCGATGTCAACGTTCGAGGCCGGCTTCGCGTTCGACGGGGCGGCGGACAGCTGCGTGTCCGATGGGCCCGTTGTGTTGACGGCAGAAGTTGAGGGGGCGCCGTTGGGGGCAAAGGCCCCGGTGGCCGGGGCGACCGAGAGCAGACTGCCGGAGGTGCCGTTCGCGTCAGCGCCCTTTTGCGTAAGCCCCGCCAGCCGCTCCTGCATGAAGGCGTTGCCCCGCGCCAGCCAACCACCGTGTGATGCGACGTCTTTTTCCCCAGGTGCCGACGCGCCGATGGCGGGAGCGCTCGCTTTGGCGAATGGGAGAAAGGACTTCAATTCCGCCTCCAAGGTTTAGCTTTCTTACCACAGACCACCGAGCCCGCCACTGCCTCATTTCACAGCTCTTGCCGTGGTCTACCCCTGTTCGTCGTCCGCCTTGTTGGCCTGGGCGCGATCACAGGCCACCTCCGAAGGCGACGAGGGTCTCCCCACGGGACCCATCCCGGTAGAAGGAACCCATTGCGAAATCGGGATACCCATCCCCATCGATGTCGCCGAGGCCGCTGACGGTCGTGCCAAGCCGGTCGTCCGCAGAACTCCCGTACCAATAGGCGTCCGCGTCCGCCGAGGTCAAGGATCCTGACACGGGAGAATAGAATAGGTACACCGCGCCCGACTCGGTGCCGTTGTAGTCCGCGCCCATCACGCCGAGCGCGAAGTCGTCGCTGCCGTCCCCGTCAAAGTCCCCGATCCAGTCGAGGTCGTAGAGATATCCGTTCGACACGGGCGACGTGAAGGCCGCGTCTGCGTCTCCATCGTCCACCGCTCCCGTGAAGCCGTCGTGGAACAGGAAAGCGCGACCACGACCGCCGTTGTTCGCGTCTTCGGCGGCGATCAGGACGTCCGCGAGGCCGTCTCCATCCGCGTCGCCGGACATGGCCACGCTGATGCCCACCGTCGCGCCGCGGTCCGCACGGAACACGCCGTCCGCGTCCGCGAGGCTGCCCGTGGCGAGCGAGGCACCCAGGCAGAGGTAGGCCGCCCCGCTCCCCGGCCCCAGGGAGGTGTCTCCGATGGCCCCCACCACCAGGTCCGCGAGTCCGTCCCCGTCGACGTCGCCCCCGCTCGCGACGGAGTACCCCGCGGCGGCGTAGGTACTTTCGCCGGTGAGGCGGACGTCCGCGCCCGAGGCGTCGATGTCGCCGGATAGCGGGCCGAGGAACACATACACAGCGCCTGACCCGCTCCCAGCGTGATCCGGCCCCGTGGCGCCCATGATGGCGTCCCACGCGCTGTCGCCGTCGAGGTCCCCGACGTCGACGGAGGCGCCAGCCGCATCATCGAAGGCCGCACCGATCAAGGTGGCCTCGGCCGCCGTGGCGGACACCGAGCCGCTGGCGTCCGCGGAGAACACAGCCGCCGCCCCGACCTCCGCCCCACCGAAGCTCCAGGCGCTGCCCCCCACCAGGATGTCGAGGACCGAATCTCCGGTGAGGTCGGCGCCACCGGCCACCGCGTACCCCAAGTGGTCGCTCGCCGACTCACCCAGCACCGTCATCGTCGCCGAAGACAACACGCCGCCCGAGTCCGCCGGGCCGGAGACGAGGTACACTGCGCCCGCGCCGCTCCCGGCGGAGTCCTCGCCGTAGGCGCCGACCACGAACTCCCCGTCGCCGTCGCCGTCGACATCTCCGGCTCCGTCGACCGACCAGGACGACCAGTCCCCCGAGGTCACGCCCCGCCAGGCGACATAGTTGCTCGGGTTCGAGCCCGAGGGCCGGCAGGCCACGGCCTCTCCCGAACAGTCATTGTCCACCCCGTCGTTGCAGACCTCCGTCGCCGCCGGGTTCACCGCGTTGTCCCCGTCCTCGCAGTCCCCCGGGGTGGACGCATAGCCGGACGGCGACTCGCATGCCGACACCGTGCTCCCCGACTCCCCGTAGCCGTCTCCGTCCCCGTCCAGGTACCAGGTTGTTTCGCCCGTCGATCCGCCCTCGTCGACATCGCCGTCGCAGTCGTCGTCGACGCCGTCGCACGCCTCGGTGGCCGAGGGGTTGACGGAGGCGGCCGCGTCGTCGCAGTCGGTGGCTCCCGACGCAGGGAAGGCCGCCGTCGCGCTGCAGAGGCAGGAGGAAGTGGCGGCGCCGTAGCCGTCGAGGTCCGCGTCCGCATAGAAGGCGGTGCAGCCGGCGGCGTCGGTCTCGTTCGAGATACCGTCGCAGTCGTCATCGTAGGTAGTGGCGCAATCCTCGGCCGCCACACCAGGGCTGACCCAGCCACGGGCGTCGTCGCAGTCGCCGGCGGTCGCGGCATGGCCGGCCGGGGCATCGCAAGCGTACACGGCGCCGCCGGTCCCGTACCCATCCCCGTCGGCGTCCGCGTAGAAGCTCGACAGCGTGGCTGTGTCGACGGTGGTGTCGTCGT